>JAQXAY010000214.1 GCA_029252685.1 Saprospiraceae bacterium
TTTTTTCGAATTGATTACATATAAATATATATCATACAATTGGCAATACATATTTAAGCGGAATTAAAAATCTACATGAACACCATTCCCATTCAATTGGGACAACGCAATTCTATTAGATTCGAGTTTCAATCCAATGGCGGGATCATTTTTAATTAAGAGCATCGAATCTAAATCTACAAAATCTGCAAGTGTCACCAACTGAGAGGCGGCAGACAAACCAACAGAGGATTCAGTCATACATCCAAGCATAATTTTAAGCCCTTGCCTTTTAGCTTTATCGATAATATCCTTTGCAGGGCTTATACCTCCTGCCTTTTGTAGTTTTACATTAATTCCATCAAAATTAGCTACGCATAAAGACAAGTCTGATGCATCATTAAAGCTTTCATCAGCAATAAAAGGAGTTTCAAAACGATCTTTAAGATTTTTCATTCTGGTATTATCCGCTACGCTTAGAGGTTGCTCTATAAGGCTTACTCCGCGCTGAACAATCTTGGGAATCATCTGGATAGCGTCAGCAATCGACCAAGCAGCATTTGCATCTATATATATCTTTGCATTGGTAAGCTCTCTAAGTTCTTCCAAAAGATCAACATTGATCAAAGCACCCATCTTCATTTTATAAATTGGCCAAGGATTCTTAATAACGCTTTCTAACACTTTGGCAGTATTATCAATACCAAGCGTAAAGCATGAAGTTAATTTGGTGGTAGCCTCAAGTCCAAGTAAAGCTGAAGTGGATTTTTCATTAGTCTTTCCATAAAGGTCCCAACTAGCTTCATCCAATGCACAGCGAATAAATGAATTTTGCCCAAACAATGATTGCCACTTCGGATAGAGGCTTTGTGGATGCTCAGGAATAAGATCCTGAATCAGGGTCCTTTGTTCCTCGATTTGTTTTTGGGCTGTATTACAAGAAACTCCATAGTAAGCATTTGAGGTAAGCTCACCCCAACCTATGATTCCTTTGTATTCTAAACCTATGAGCAGAGCCTCTTGGTGCGTTCGCTTTTCTCTTGATATTTGAAAAGGGACATGATATTCATATCGGTGTGGGATAACATGAAGCTTCATAAGTGAATTTGAAATTTTGACAATCAAAATTTTGCTTCTATAACTTAAGAAGAATATTGGTAAATAAAGCTTAAACAAATAAAAAAGAGGTTTGCTCAAAGAACAAACCTCTTGGTCGGGGCGGCAGGATTCGAACCTGCGACCCCCTGGTCCCAAACCAGGTGCGCTAACCGGACTGCGCCACGCCCCGAAAGTGCGGTGAGAGCGGGATTCGAACCCGCGGTACCCTGTTAAGAGTACGTCGGTTTAGCAAACCGGTGGTTTCAGCCACTCACCCATCTCACCGTTTTTATCATATGCTTCCCGTTCGAAGCGCGACAAAGGTAATTTATGGTTTAGAATTATGCAAACAAAAAGATGAAAAAATCTATATATTTCTAATCTTTTTTAGTCCCGTCAAGACTCATCTTTATTTGTTTTTCCAAATCAGCCACTGTGTCTTGAAAAATCATATTAGTATCGAGCAAATCCTGAACAGCATTGCAAGAATATATTACGGTAGAATGATCTCTACCACCAAAAGTTTGACCGATTGCCTTTAACGATTTGTCTGTCATCTTCTTAGCTAGATACATGGATAATTGTCTAGCAATAACAATCTGTCGCTTCCTAGTTTTATCAGCTAGCTTTTCAACTGGTACATCGAAGTGTTTCGCTACTAACTGCTGTATATATTCAACCGTTATTTCTTTGTTTATATGTGAAACAAAATTTCTTATTACTTCTTTGGTTAGATTGATATCAATATCCCTATTTACCAATGAAGATTGCGCAATTAGGGAAACTAATACTCCTTCCAGCTCTCTAATGTTCGATTGTATGTTGAAACATATGAACTCTGTTACATCTTTTGGAAGGTCTACTCCCTCCTTCATCATCTTTGACCCTAAAATTGCCATTCTAGTTTCAAATTGCGGTGCCTGAATATCTGCAGACAAGCCCCATTTAAATCGAGAAATAAGTCTTTCCTCCATTCCTTTCATATCCTTAGGTGGACGATCTGAAGTAAGAATAATTTGCTTACCAGATTGATGAAATTGATTAAATATATGGAAGAAAATTTCCTGTGTTTTGAGTTTATTTTCTAAGAATTGAATGTCATCTACAATAAGCACATCAAGCATTTGATAGAACCTAAGGAAATCAGATACTGTGTTGTTTTTAATTGATTCTATTATCTGATTGGTAAACTTCTCAGAAGATACAAAAAGAACATTCTTATCAGGAAAGTTATCTTTTACCTGATTACCAACTGCATGCGCTAGATGAGTCTTGCCAAGACCTACATCCCCAAATATCACCAAAGGATTAAATGCAGTGCCACCTGGTCGTTTGGCAACAGCGAGACCCGCAGAACGTGCTAGACGATTACAATCACCCTCTATAAAGGAACCAAATGAATAATCAACTCTAAGCCTAGAGTCTATATTGAGTTTCTTAATACCAGGTATTACAAAAGGGTTCTTGATTGCAGATTTATCTAAAACGGCAGTATCTACTTTTTTCTGCTCCGAAGAATTACTCATTGGATGACGACCTACCCTCTGAGTGTTACGGGAAGTGGAAGAAACATTCTTATTCATTAGAATTTGATACTCCAACCTACCAGTCTCACCTAGTTCTTTTCTTATCGTTTTCTTCAGCAAGGATACATAATGTTCCTCTAGCCATTCGTAAAAGAATTTATTAGGTACCTGTATCGTGAGTGCCTCTTCTTTCAACTTTATTGGTTTGATAGGCTCAAACCATGTCTTGAAACTTCTTGCGTTGATATTTTTCTTTATAATATCTAAACAAGCGTCCCATACCGTTTCATGATTTCTTGTCATTATTTGGAAGTAAGAATGTTAACCAAATTAACTTGGTATAGTTTTAGTGTCAAGTAAGTCGAAAGGTGTATTAAAAGTATCTCTAAGAGAGATTTCTTTTGAGTTGGTAAGGGTAAAAATGCATGATTTTTTTACTGATTCCAAACTTATATTTTTTTATAGAATGGGGAGAAAAAAACACATATAAAAAGGAACCAAATAACGAACTACTAACAAATACTAACATTTCAACACTAAGACTTACTAACTTACGTAGTTATCAACAATTTAAACAATTTTGTTGATAACCGCCACAAAACTACACCCTATTTATCTTTTT
>JAQXAY010000221.1 GCA_029252685.1 Saprospiraceae bacterium
ATCCGCTAGTCCTGCATCTGCAATAGGATCAACTATATCCTGACTCACTGTAGTACTAATATCCAATGTACATCCATTATAAGTATCAATAACATTTAAATTAAATACACCTGGTACTGCAGTGCTTATAGAATTCGGATCATCACCAAGGGAATTCCCTTGCTGATCAAACCAAGCATATACATAAGTTGCCGGTGGATTACTTCCTGCATCGGCATCTACACTTACATCAAGCACCGCACAAGTCAATACCTCAGGATTTAATAAAGTAACAACAGGGGCAACTATATTTTGAGTGACCTCGGCAATCGTGGTATCCTTGCAGCTATTGAAGGTATTTTCAACAATAAGTTGATATGAACCTACTTGGTCTATCTCCGGAAGAAGTGAGTTACTTCCAGAAACAATACTTCCATCAGAAGTCGTCCAGCTATATGCCATACTTGGCCCAGTAGTAGAACCCTGAGCATCGATATTTAAGCTTAGAGTTTCACAGCTCAAAAAGTCATTTACAGAGGCAACTGCTACTGGATAATCTACATCTTCCGTTACAGTAATACTCAAGGTGTCCTGACATCCATTTATATCATTAAGAACTGCCAGACTATAATCAGAGGCAGCACTCACATTAGGATTCAGTGTAAATACATTATTATCCAAAGAACCATTAGCATCTGTAAACCAATCGAAGCTATAAGTATCGCCCTGCGTATCAACTGTAGCAGACAATCCAACAGAAGTAAGACTACAAGTAAGTACTTCTGGTATAGCTGCAGTCAAGACAGGTATATCAAGATCCTCTACAACATTTACTGCCTCTGCACTACTACAACCATTTACAAGATTTAAAACACTGAGTTCATACAAACCAGCAGTACTTACCGCTATATCTAAATTAGTTGAAGTCCCCTCTATGGTTCCTCCCTCTTGGGCAGACCAAGCGAACTCATATTGAGTACCAACATCATTGATAACAGAAGTCACAGGAATAATCCCAGCATAACAATTAATGACACCATCAGTTGTTAATATAAGCTCAGGATGAATAGTATCTGGCTCAATATTAATTATAGAAGAGGTTTCACAATCATTTAGTGAATCATAAAGTGTAAGTTCGTACGATCCCGGCGAAGATATTGTAGGTGAAAGTGTTTGTTCACCACTTGCAAATACACCATCTACTGTTTCCCAAATAAATGAAATACTTGCACTTTGAGTAGAGGCTGTTGCATCAATAACTAAACTATCAGTAACACAATCCAATACATCCAAAGCATCTAATATTACAACAGGAACATTATCATCTTTTGTGACAATTACGGAATCTATACCCACACAACCATTCACATTATCTAATACATTTATATAATATACATCTGGTTGATTTGCCACAGCATTGGTAGTTCCTTGGCCACTTGCAATACTTCCAGTTCCATTAAACACCCATTCATAGGTGAAATTATCTACTGCCCCACTTACAGTCGCATTCAATGGTATAGTAAGTGCCGTACAAGTAAGTACACCTCCAGGATCTGCTACAACGCCAGGAATATCAAAATCTTCCACAACTATGGCATTATCAATACTTTCGCATCCATTGGTAGTATTTATAACGGATAATTGATAATCACCAGCTGAGTTAACTTCTATATTATCTTGATCTACAGACGATATAATAGTACCATCTGAAGAACTCCATGTATAAACAAAATCACTACCACTACTTGAAGCAGAGCCGTCAAGAATCAAGCTTGGAGCCCAACATCCTAGTAAGGCGTCATCTCCAGCATCAGCTACAGGGTAGACTTGATCTTCTAGAATCAATAAGTCTGCCGAAGCAGAACAAAGATTGTCTGTGTTATTTACTGTCAAAGTATATAAACCCGGCTCATTGACTTGTGGACTTGTCGTACTTTGTCCACTTGTTATATTCCCATCAGTGTAGGACCAAATGTATTCAATAGTAGGACCTGAAGTAGACCCAGTAGCATCAACCTGATAAATAGGATCTGAACAAGTAAGGGTTCCTGGAGGTCCTGCATCGGCCACCGGTATACTTACATCCTGATCGACAAAAACAGATTCTTCTGTACTACAATTATTCGTTGTATTAGTTACTAAAATTGTATAGTTTCCAGGCGCATCCAGTGTTGGTGTCAATGTATTTTCATCCCCAGTAAAGTTACCCGTATCAGTACTCCACTCAAAAGTAAAAGTACCTCCATTTGATACAGTTGTATTCAATTCTACTTCTGTAACCTGACAATTTAGGTCTGAAGGAGCACTCAGATTTACATTCGGATCTAAAATGAAATCAAAGACCTCAATCGCCTCCGTTGAGGAACAATTGTTTTGTGTATTAGTGACCGTAAGCGAATAAAAACCGGATACATTTACAGTAGGTGTAAGCGTATTTGCACCTGATACTAAGCCTCCTGTAAATGTGGACCAATTGTATACAAAACCTGGTCCTGATTCCGAAGCACTTGCATCGATCACGACCTCCTCATTCAAACAATCAATGAGCTCAGGATTTTCATAATCAATAATGGGAAATACAGAGTTATCATTCACAAAAACAGAAGCTAGATCTGTACAAGTACTTAGGGTATTGGTTACTGTTAATATATAGGTTCCTTCTTGGCTAACTTCCGGAAACATGGTGTCATCTCCACTTACAATATTTCCATTAATATCCGTCCAACTATATTCAATATTCCCTCCTTGAGTAGAGGCACCTGCATTGAGGAAAACAGTAGGACTAAAACAATCAAGTGCAGGAGGTGAAGCAATTACAGCATTAACCGTATTTAAATAGGCAATAACATTTACAGAAGACGTAGCTGTACAACCATTCTCAAGATTTGTTACCGTGATGGTATATGTTCCAGCCGCATTTACTGTTGGTGATTCAGAAGATGATCCACTAACTATATTACCGTTACTTGTAGTCCACTCGTAGAAAAAATCACTCCCCGACGAGGAACCTGAGCCGTCTAATTCAACAGATAGTTCGGTACAGTTAATACTAAGGATCGGACCCGCATCTGCAACGGGAACATTAGCATCCTGCGTGATAAATACATTGTCCGTGCTTTCACAACCATTTACAGTATTGCTGATAGTAATGGTGTAAGTACCTGCAGCATTTACGGTAGGTGTAAGTGTGTTTATTCCTGAAACAATATTCCCCCCGTTTGAAGTAGACCAAGAGAAGGTATAATCTCCACCAGTATCTGAATTCGTTGCATCTAATACAATCTCTGAAACAGCACAAGTCAATTCTGCTCCAGGTCCAGCTTCCGCAAAAGGTAATGTGAAGTCCGAAAATACTTCAACACTCTCTACACTTGAACAACCATTGCTTGTATTAATAATTTCCAATTCATAAACACCTCCAGAGCTTACAGTAGGAGTTAATGTATTTCCTCCTGACACAATAACCCCATTACTTGTTGTCCATTGGTACGAGTAATTTGGTCCATTGTCACTTGCTGAGGCATCGATGATATCATTATCGTTGTTACAATCTAAGAATGGAGGCACTGCGATAACTATATTAGGCGCACTGAAGTCTTCAGTAACTACAACACTTGCTGTGCTGGTACAACCATTTTCTGCATCAGTAATTTCAACATCGTAAACGCCAATCTGGTCTACAACAGGATTTGCAGTATTTGCACCACTCACAATATTTCCATTACTAGTACTCCATTGATAGGATAAGCTTCCTTGTCCAGAGGAGCCCGAAGCATCTAGTGTAACGGTGCTATTATTACAATCCAAAACCATATTTGGTCCTGCATCAGCATTTGGAGGAGTAATATTTTCTCCTACAGTGATACTCGCTGTATTAGCACAACCATTACTAGGATCTATAACTGTAATGGTATAGGTTCCGACCATATCTACCTCAGGATTGAGCGTCGTTTCTCCACTGACTATATTTCCATCTCCAGTGGTCCAAGAAATTGTTGCTCCAGAACCAGCTGAAGTAGAACCACTAATATTTATGCTAGTAATCGCACACGTAATTTCATCTGCACTCAAATTTATAGTAGGCGGTGTAAGATCTTCTGTAACATCTGCAGTTTCTGTAGATGTACAACCGTTATTTGTATTTGTAACTGTCAGGGTATATGTTCCAGCGGCATCCACAGTAGGGCTTAAAGTCGTGGAGCCATTGACAATGTTTCCTCCACCAGAGGCAGTCCACAAATAAGTATATTCTGCCCCAGAATCCGAACCAATACCGTCAATAATTATTGAAGTGTTCACACAATCTATTGCTCCTCCATTAGCTACAGCAATTGGTTCATTTAAGTCCTCTCCAACAATAACATCTACCGTCTCCTCACAGCCATTATCTGTATTCGTAACCGTCAATGTATAAGTACCTGCGGCACTGACCGTTGGGTTTAAAGTATTCTGACCACTATCTATAGTTCCATCAATAGTCGTCCACAAATAAGTAAATGAGGTTCCTGTTGAAGAACCTACACCATCTATAGTTATAGTTGAATTATTACAATCAATAATACCGGTACTCACCCCAACGGCAACTGGTGGAGTAAGATCCTCTGTGATGGTAACATCAGCTATATCTTCACATCCATTTGTATCCGTTACCGTGACTGAGAAGGTTCCACTTACTGCCGTCGATAAGGAGGATCCACTATCCCCATTACTCCATAGATAGGTGTATGGACTTGTTCCTCCTGTAGCATTTACAGATGCTGATCCATTTGAATTATTACAATCTATATTTAATGGTGGGTCTATGCTAGCCTCAAGAAGATCAGGCTCAGAAAGTGTAACACTCGCAGTCCCCTCACAACCATCTGAATCAGTAACGGTCACATCATAGGTACCCACGCCAATGCCAGTCGGATTCTGTCCACTTAGGTTAGTATCAAACCAGGTATATGTATAAGGTGTATTTCCTCCACTTACAGACACAGAAATACTTCCATCTGCCAAGCCATTACATGAAGGATCTGTAGTACTTGCAGTAGGTTCAATTGTAGATCCTGTAATATCCACGGCCCCGCTCACCGTGCCAACACAATTTCCACTATCTGTAGTAACAGACACTAAGCTATAATTAGCCGGATCTGAAACAGTCAAGGTATAAGGGTTATCAGATGTCGTAACCTCTATATCTGATGTTCCATCATTATATACAAAAGTCCAAGGCCCTGTTTCCGTAAAAGCTACACTTAGATCTACGGAAGAGGCACCATCATCAGAACAAATAACACCTGCCCCAGATAAGTCAGCTGTAGGCGGATTACAGGTAACGCAATCCAATGTTGACCCACATTCAAAATTAAGATACCAATCTACTAAAAATCCAAAATCCTCAAAACAAACATCTGTTATTGATAAAACCCATAATCCATTCACTGGATCTCCTGGTACATTAAATGCATTAAGGTCACACCCAGGAGCCTCCGTAGCAGTAGTCAAAGGGCTGTTTACTCCTCCACAGGGAACCGTCCAGTTATCAACTAAACAAGGTCCACCGGCATTACAAATATAATCCGTATTATTTGTTAGAGGGTTGTCGGTCCCAAGGTCAATACAGACATCCAAATCATCACTAAAATTACCACATTCTCCAGTATTATTCCCACCATCAGCCATTACAAAATACTCAAGTCCCGAAGGAGACTTTAATGTAACAAACAAGTCTCCTATAAAAGTATGATTAATTGTAAAACAAACTTGCAAAAGAGGACATGCTCCTAAATCATTAGGGCTTGCATCAAAGACATTCAAATTGGCATCAAATGTCCCATTATCCTCAATTGGAACAGGACAATTTTCACATTCGCAAGGATTTTGTGCGGAAAGAGTTGAACAAAAAAATAGAAGCGGAATCCACAGCAATTGTCTCCATAGTTTTGAGTAGCTCATAATATTTAAGTTCTTCGTATAAACCAGAGGGGTTGTAAAACAAACAGATAAAAAATAAAAGATAATATTCGTTGTTAATAAATGTTTAACAATTAAAAAAGGCTTCATTTTATAGTGATTTAGATTAGATATAGATACATTTTGCCCAGCGGGTGAAAATGAAATATTTATTTTTGCAGCAGAAAATGTGCCCTTTATACCCTGACTTCTAAGAAAAAAACAAAGACGTCATTAAATGTTGATCCACACATTGACAATACTCTTCTGAGGCAAATAAATATTCAAATGAAACCACTTCCGTTGTGGGAATAAAGTCAAATTCCAAAACTGTGTCATCAAAGGTATTTTGCCCATATAACTGAGCAAGTCCATATTCCTCCTGTACTAAGAATCCAACTAGTATCTATATCGATACTAGTTGTTCCATTGACGAATTCACCTTTTGCCATGTTCAGGAAGTGAAGAGTTGTCCTCTGCTCTACTTTAATTACCGTTTCTAGATGATGTGAATTGTGGAGGATTATTTTTTAAAAAGTTGTAGTAAATACTGTCTTGGACACTATTAACCGAACTAGACTTCCGATCGTTAAGGAGTACTAGCCAAGATTCCTCAAGTTCTTCAATGTATATATCAGCATCACATTCGGACATAATTAAAACTTCAGTAGTATCCCACTTAGATTCTACTCTGAAATTCGTTTCTGATATCTTACAGACTCTTGCGGAAGGAGTGATGGATTTGATTAGAACCTGTTGGTCATCCAGGCATTCTATATCGTTGTTGGAGCAAGATGTATTTAAAAGTACTCCACAAATAACAAAAAGGGCTACTAAGTTTTTCATAATTAAGTTTTGTTTAGCTTTTATTGATATAAACTATACAAAACATTTTCTACAGCGTTGCATATGCAAAAATAAAATGTGAAAATAATCAATGTTTGATGAATAAATATACCTAGACAACATAAGCTGTTCTCTAATTTTAATTTGAGCTGTTCAATTACTTATAGCCATTGCTGGCCGCTGTTATTTTAATCTTTAAGGTCTTCAGAAAGTACTTTTTGAAATCAATATTGTTCATTAATTTTTGTTTTGATTACCGCCAAGATTTGGTAATGCTTAGTACTCCGAAAGGAATAATAGATAGGGCTTGTTCTGTTTAGTTCTATTTAAAAATTCAATGGAATTTTATTATCAACAGCTGTCATAAATTTGAATAGCTTCTCGCCTAAAATTTCCTTTTGTACTTGTTTAGATTGCGCTTCAAGTTCGCTGTAATTTACAGTAGGACCACTGTATGAAAAGTCAACTGTCCTTGTATTAATTTGCACAAGAAACAATATCAGACCAATACAGAATACAGATAGACTGGACCTAACTTTGATTATATAAAATCGTATTGGTATAAGGTTAACCATCAGGTTTGATATAATAACAGAAACTATTATTAAGACCAAATCATAGTTATTCCACCACCAAATATCCCCAAAGCCTCCAATGTAGCTTGAACTTGGAAAAAATAAATTCACACCACCCCAAACACTTGCAGGTGTTGGCATATCTTCAAGTAGATGAAAGAGGAATCCAAAAAAGAATGCTAATGTCAAGAACCTATTTTCTTTAAATCTATTTAGTGCATCGAAACCCTTATAATTTCTACTAAATAGGCCTCTAATGGTAGTTGCTAAAAGAATAAAAATTATTGGTGCGATCAATGAATGAAGAGCAGCATGATGGGAATACCAAAATTTTCCAGAATAAATTTCTCTTCCTGAATGACTTAATCCAAGAAATGAACCAATGGTTGAATCAAATTTTGACCAAAGAGAAATTGCATCAAAGTCTGGCAATGCTCCACCAAGTCCTCCTGCAAGGATAATCAAACCCTTACTTTTCAATGAACGATTTGAAATAGTGGCAGCTACCGTTCCTACGGCAATTCCTGTTAAGGTATGAGAGATTATATCCATCTTGATAATTAGACACAAGGGGTTTAAATAAGCATTTGGTGTATTGAAAATCTGAGAGGATTTTCAACCTTGGACTAAAAATAGAATAAATACAGATAACTTCAGTAAGAATTTATATGCAATACAGCCTATAGGTTTTATACAATGTTCCTTTTTTATTTGAGTGTTTCAATTAATCCAACTATCCCATAAAATCACCCTATGATACAAACGTACAGGCCAAACAATACCGCTGACACTTTAAACAACATTGAATACTTCTTCATTGATTCTGTTTTTAATTAAAGAATGTACAAAAGTACCCAAGTCAGATTAGGCAGGCATTAACATAGATTAGGACTTTTTATTGAGGGGGGGATCATTTTTTAACAATAACAAAACATAAAATAGCTGAAGTCAAAGTCAATAAAGTTCCTAGGATTAATTCCACCATACTTTTCGAAAACAGATTCCCTACAGTATTCAACACGAAAAAACCCGCGAAAATCCAAATAAGTAAATCAATAACTTTACTTGTCGTCCCTTGCCCCAGCTTTCTATATTTCAAATACAATACAATTAACATAAAGGCATTGAGTAGTATAGAAATTGTTTCGAAAGATTTCATTTCTTCAACTGAGTTAAGCTTACCCGCCCATACTTTATCATAAGGAATTAGCTCTGTCAAAATTAAAGTATGAAATATCAGAACTATCCCAAGTATAAAAAACATACTAATTAAAGCTACTTTCTTCTTCATATTTACCGTTGTTGTTGCTTTTCTAAATAAACATATAGTTTTGTACATGCGTACCAACAAAATTCATCACATACCTTTAGGAGAAAATTAAAAAGGAATATAGACTTGAATTAAGTTTCAAGCCTTTATCACTTAATAACTTTCTTGGCTATAGACATTGTCCTTCAACTTGACTCCAAATACCAGTTTTAGCAGTTTCCAGGGCATATTCTTTAAATGTCCTCGCCTTTCTGCCTAAAACTCGTTCAACATCATTAACTACTACTTGATTCTTTGGATTGGTTAAAACATGACTAAATAAATATTCAATTAACCAAACCACATCAGTAGGTAATTGCATTTTCTTCATGCCATCAATATACTGTTCTAATGTAATGTTATGGAAGTTTAGTTTTCTATTACTTGTACTTGAAATAATATCAACAATATCTTTAAATGTGATTAGTTCCGGACCAGTTACTTCAATAGTTTCCCTATTATAGCTGTCGTCTAGTAAAACAGTTGCAACCACTTCTGCAATATCATTTGCATCTACAAATGGGATTAAAACATCAGACATTGGCAAGGCGACTTCACCAGAAATAACAGGATCTAAAAAGAAGCTTTCACTCCAATTCTGATTAAACCAAGATGCTCTTACAATCGTATAATTGATTCCCGAATTCATAACAATAGCCTCACAAGCCTCTGCTTCGGTTTCACCTTTACCAGAAAGCAACACCATTTTTTTTACGCCTAATTCTTTAGCTAAATAGGTCAGGCTTTCAATAGCCTCTTTGGCTCCAGGAACTGCTAAATCAGGATGATAAGTAACATACATTTTTTCGATGCCATCTAAGGATTTTACCCAAGTCTCTTTGTTATTCCAATCAAAACTAGGTAATGCATTTCTTGAACCGATTCTAGGTTCTATTCCTTTCTTTTTCAGTTGTTCTGCAACGCGACGGCCAGTTTTTCCTGTTCCTCCAATGATCAAGATATTTTCCACGTTCATTTAGATTGATGTCATTTATGAATTGAATTCTTTAAGTTTTTTAAGTTTACTTTTTTTGATAAAACCCTTTATCAAAGAAATAAACCAAGGAACACCGTAACCATTTTTATGTAAATGATTTGCTCCAAAATGATATATAGCTTTATTACCCTTAACACCGTGACCATCTAACAAGCGATTGTAAAAATTGAAAAGACAACCAATAAGAATAAGCTCATGTAGATCTTCTTCACTCCAACCAGCATTGAATACTTCATCGGCATCTTTTTGGCTTAGCTTACTTGATGATAAAGTCAGTTTTTTGAGATAGCTGAATAATGGTTTTTCCTTGTCCTTTACTGGAGCTGTTTCAATATCTTCTAGTAGCGATTCTACTATTGCAGGAGGTATCCCAAATTTCTCTGCCACAGCTACATGAGAACCATAACAAAAGCTGCAAGCATTAAGACCAGAGACATAGGCAGCAAAAAGTTCTTTTTGAGCATGTGCGAAATTTGATTTTCCTCGCATAATTTCTTGAGAAGCCTTATCTAAAGGACCTAATCTCTTTCGATCATTCCAAGTGATATCTGTGATATCCGAACGATCATTTAAATGATTAAAATATGGCATTATTATTATAATTAATTAAGTATTATTTTGAGTAAAGTATCCCTACGAGTAGTAGTAAAAAAGAGATAAATGATGATGCAGTTCTTATAGTGTGCCAACGATTCCAGGGCTGTTCAAATTTATCCCGAAGTTCTTGTAATTCTAATTTTGAGAGTAGTCCTAAACTTGATGCATCCAAGATTTCATTTAAAGGAACATTTCCAAAAACAGTTACCAAACCTACACCAACAAAGAAGAGAATTGCTGCGGCAAGAAATAGCCAGAAAACTGTATTAGTGTTTCTGAATAAATACGTAGTTAAAAAGAGAAGTACAGTTGGCCCCATAAAAACAATCATAAATTTCCCATTAATGATCGCTCTATTCATAGCTTGAAAAGCTTTTAAGAAACCAATATTATCTAATCTGCCAATTCCGGGGGAAACAGCATTAGACCAGGTAAAACACAATCCGGCAGTTAAACCAGTAAATAAAATGCTTAGTATTAATATGATAATTTTAAAATTCACTTCCATTTTAATCGTTTTTTATAGATGAAATCCAGCTTAATAATTCTTGATTTTCAAGAGAACTAAGTCTTATTTTATTGCCCTTAGGCATTCGTTTTCTCACATATACTTGCTCATAAATATCATTTGCCCAAGTATTCATATTTACTTTAGTGAATATTCGATTTTTGTTTTTTCTACGATGGCAAACATTGCATTTCGCATCTAGAATCTGGAAAGCTTTTTCGGGAGGGTATTGTGATAGAAAGCCTGAAGCATAGCGTTCATTTATTTTATTATTTGCCTCAAGTGATTCGTATGTATCCATTGAATCAACCGAAAATATCCTAATACTTAGTATTAAAATTTTAATTAAGAATATCATCGTTCAATTGTTTTTTTGCCTTTGATATTTCAATTAAATAATTTCCGAAATACAGCACTATAAAGTAAAATTCAACAACTAGAATATAAAACATTGGGTCTCCGAAAAACTCTGGATAGCTACCACCATTAGGAATTACAAATACTGGAACTGTGATTATTATATCTAGAATCGTAGCAACTAAAACGAATGTGATCGCCAATGCAGCTGGTTTCATATAACTTTTCTTAAAGAACAAATATGTTCCCAAGCATGCACAAGGTATGATAGCTAAAGCCGATACGACATTAGATTGAAGTTCAGAGTCTTCAAGGATTGTCACATAAAATGATAGGAGATAAAAGCTAAGACCTAAAATCCAAACGAGCAAGCCACATACAATGCTAAATAGATTTTTACTGATCATAATCATTGATTTTGAATTATGATACAAATCTATAGCAGATATTATCCTGCGACTTATTCAGAAAGAATTGTGATTTATTCGAAAAGAATTTTACACTTGGCTAGGTCTATAACCAAACTTTTTTTCAAATGCGTTTGAGAATGAACCTAAACTATCGTAACCTACAGCCCAAGCAGCTTCTTGAATAGTTTTCTGCTTATTCTTGATTAAATCGTACGCCTTATTTAACCGTTGATTTTGTAAATACTTAAAAACAGGAACACCGAACTGCGCTTTAAATTCTATTTTTAGTTTATTTGTATTAATTCCGATCCTATGGGCTAATTCTGTTAAAGAAGGCGGGTTCTCTAAATCGGATACTAAAATTTCTTGTGCAAGATAAATTTTTTCAAGTTGAGAGGTATTCAATGAAGTTCTGTCTTGTTTTGCAAGTTGGCCAAAAAAATGAGAGAGTAAAGCTGGTATATGGCTCTTATAGAACATCATTTTAATTTCTCCTTCGTACGTATTACTAAAGAATTGTTCGACAAGTAAAAACATTTCTGGACTCATGTTAAATACTGGACCTTCAAC
>JAQXAY010000243.1 GCA_029252685.1 Saprospiraceae bacterium
GTAGATCCTCCATGCTCAACTTATCCACATCAATGCCATTTTCTAGCAAACGTGCTCGCACAGCTTGCTCATCCAGGCCTCGCTTGGAGATCTCTGTTTTCACTTGGGCTTGAATTTCCGGGCTTACCTCTGACTGAGCATACATGCAAAAGCTTGCACTCATAAACAGTAGGCTAAGAATAATATGCTTTATATACATAAGACTAAATATAGGATTTATCTTGTAATAGAGTCACTCGGGCAGGGCTCCGCCATTGATAAGTCGCAGGCGACCCTCTCCAAAAAAAGGAAGTTTAACTCCACTCGACTTGATTTTTCTACCAATTCGCAGCGCAAAAGTGTCACTTTCCTATCATATAACGCAAAGATTGAGTAAAAAAATTACTCAATCTTGGTTTTTTTTAAACATTTTTTTTTCAGCCTCTATCAATTATCTCTCAATCAAATTATTAACGTATATTTATTTGAGGTCAGGCCTTACAAAAAGTAGCGTTTTAGCCTACTTTTTTTACTTTTGCACAAAATCGAAAGGAATGAGTAAGCGGAATAAGCTAAAGAAGTTTGATGATATCCTAAAGATGGATCATGTGTATGAGAATCCAGACTTCGAAAATCCACAATTGATCCATAAAGAAGGAGTAGTTGTCGATCGCAAAGGCAAGTGGCTCAGTGATCATTTTAAGAACACAAACAACTTTACGCTGGAATTGGCGTGTGGCCGTGGTGAATACACATTGCAGCTTGCCCGCAAATATCCAAACCGCAACTTCATGGGATTGGATATCAAAGGTGCACGTATCTGGCAAGGTGCCACTATCGCTGAAGAAGAAAACCTTCAGAATGTAGCTTTCCTTCGTACTCGTATCGAATTGATAGGTTTATTCTTTGCAGAGCAGGAAATCGATGAAATCTGGATCACCTTTCCAGACCCCTTCCTCCGCGAAAGTAAAAGCAACAATCGACTGACCTCCAATCCATTTCTGGATCGCTTCAAGCCACTTTTGAAAAAGGATGGTATCATCAACCTAAAGACAGACTCCACTGAACTCTATGATTTTACCATGGAAACCCTATCTGAACGAACAGATATAGAGCTCATCTATACAAATGATGATATCTATGCTTCAGATCTTTTCATGGAAGAACTGGAATTCAAAACCTACTACGAGCGCATGCACTTGGAAAACAAGAAGAGCATCAAGTTTGTGCGTTTTCGCTTCAAGTAAAAAAAGGAAACTTCTGTACATTAAGCACTTATCTATCAACAATTCCATTTTTTTGGCTTAATTTTGGAGCATGCAAGGAGAAGAACTCACGGTCAGTTCCTGGAATGAACTTCAGGAGATACTCTACACAGATTCCTTCAACTCGAATCTAAAACGCTTTCGGTCATCATATATGTACCGAGGAATGGATGATAGCAGCTATGACCTGTCTACCTCGTTGAATCGTCTGGGCGAGTCCCACTTGGAACGACACCTCCTGCGTAACTTCCGCAAGTATTCGAATATCATTGAGCCCAACCGCTCCATCTGGAATTGGCTGGCCATGGCTCAGCATCATGGACTACCGACCCGACTGCTCGATTGGACCTATTCACCATTGGTAGCCCTACACTTTGCTACCTCAAACTTCAGAAAGTTTGATCGAGATGGTGTCCTATGGGCCGTAAACTATGTGGACTCTATAGAATGTCTGCCAGATCAATTGAAAAGTATCATCCGCAAGGAAGGTTCGCATATTTTTACTGAAGAAATGTTGGATAGAGGCGTAAAGAGCCTCGATGAATTGTCCAATCTTAAGTCCGATGACTTTGCTGTATTCTTGGAGCCTTCGGCTATCGATCAGCGTATCGTCAATCAATATGCCGTATTCTCTATGCTCTCCAATCCAAATGCAAGTATGGAACATTGGCTGCCCGGCAAAAACATCCGTTATTTTAAGATCATCATCCCGTCTGCCTTGAAGTGGGAAATCCGCGATAAATTGGATCAGGCAAATATCAATGAGCGCATCCTATTTCCAGGACTGGATGGCCTAGCAACTTGGCTGAAACGCCATTATAAAGATATCCGCTAACGGTTTCGCTTATCCATTCCCCAAGTCAACTTATCTCTGATGGTCTGCAAGAAATGACCTTCCTCCAACTGCACTAATGCCAAGGAGAAATTCGCCTTCTTCACCGCCAATTTTACACTGGAAGATATCGTTTCAAATCTGGAGTCTAGCGTACACAGGAAGTTCTCCGCACGCCCTTCAATCTCAAAAGAAACCACCGCATCATCCGGAATTACAATCGGTCGCACATTCAAGTTGTGCGGAGCTACCGGAGTGATCACAAAATTGTTGGAACTTGGAAAGATAACAGGTCCTCCACAACTCAAGGAATAGCCCGTAGATCCAGTAGGTGTAGATACAATGATCCCATCCGACCAATAAGTATTCAGATAATCCCCATTCACATAAGCATGTATAGTGACCATGGAGGAAGTATCTCTTTTCAGTAAAGTAAAATCATTCAAAGCATAAGGTAGCACTCCAAAAAGCGGGATATTTGAATCCAGCTTGATAATGCTACGCTTGTCCAAGGTATAACGTCCAGCTACCACAGACTCCACCGCAAAACGCACCTTTGTTTTCTCCACATCGGCCAAAAAGCCCATACGCCCCAGATTGATACCCAAGACTGGAATCTCTGTATCGCGCACCCACTTCAAACAACCCAATATCGTACCATCACCACCCAGAGTGATGATCATATCTACCGATTTCTTTTTCAGATCCTGCCCCTCATCCAATACCTCATGAAATCCATCCATTGCCTTAGCCGCCTCAATCTGCTGCCAATACTGCCTCGGAAAAACATACTCGATCTTGAATTCATCCAATAGAGCGATCAATTCCTGTAAGGTCGGAATATCATTCTGCTTTAAAATCCTGCTGTATATAAATATCCTCATAATTAGACGCGTAAATCCCAATGTAAATAAATACCCGCTTCTCCCAACACATTCCTACTCCATTCCACGCGGAAAACCTTATCGTAATAAAACCTGAAATTCAGTCCCAGTCCATAGCCCGGCAAAAGCCGACCATTGAAGTCATTGCTTTGTGGTGCCCAGGGATCATTGGCAATGCCCAAATCTACAAATGGAGCCAAAAACACCTGAGTAGCCATTTTCTTATAGGAATCCAACCAAACCAATCGACCCCAGTTGATGGTACGATCAAAAACTTTGAACCGAAAATCATTCTTCACCAAGACTGCATCCAAGCCATCGACTACATAGTATTCATAGCCTCTGATGTATTGATCGTCATACCCTAATATTCTTTTCTGAAAGAAGTTTAGCTGGTTCCGTAATAGCCCCACCTTAAAATAAGTACGACTGCTTATGGAAAATCGTTCAGTAAACTGTTTATAATATCTGAAGTCCGTGCTCAGAAACAAGTTATTACTTTCTTTGAACAGCCCCAAGCCTTCCTTTCGAAGGACAGATCTTGAATAGATTCCATCCATAGGATAAGGCCTTTCATCCCGCTTATCCCAAAGGACTGTATACTCTAAACTAAAAAATCGCTGTTGTTGTTGACCCAGCAGAAAATCTGAATTCAAATCCGACTCCACATATTCATCAATGATATACTTATAACCACCTAAACTCAGGCCCTGTGTTAGGTATATTGAGTTCCTATGTTCCAAGCCCAGGATGAAGCGTCTACGTGAAAACAAAAACTGATCTGGATCTCTATAGAAAACTTGTTGATTGTTCGCTGTGGAAAAATTGAGGTCTCGATTGTTGGTATATAAGAGGTTTACAAACAAACCAGTCTTCTTGCGTTTACTGGATAAAAAGGGCGCATAATACTCTGTTTCATACTTGTGAGTAAAGCCTTGCTGCCCCAACAATTCAAAGCGATCCCCTCTCCCTGATATATTGAAATGATAAAAATGTAGTCCATAGTTAGTCCTTCGAAAGTCCCGATCGTACTCTACAAACCACACATTAAAGTTTCGATCGGCAAGTTCAAAAACAGGAATCAGGTATGGATACCAAGCTTCCACTACTTCCACGCGGATATCCACTTGATTATCTGTATCAATCTGATCTAAGACAACATTCACTGTGCTAAACAGCCCCGTATTCATCAGTCGATTCTTACCTTCTTCCAGGGCGGCCATCAAGGCATCTTGTTGCAAGACCGAAGCCTCCCGAAAAGGTAGCTCTCTGAACACCACCTGCGGCTTACACTTGTTCAAACCTTCTACCTTTATATAACGTACTTCAAAGCCATCTTGTCCGCAAAGTAAATTCGGCAAGATCACACAAAAACACATCAGAAACAGGAAAAATATTTGTTTAGGAAGCATATCCTAAGTTAAGCGATTCCAAACTTTTAAACGATTAAATTTGGAGATATGAAAGAAAAGAATCGATGTGGTCACGCAGGCGATCGTCACTCTGCTCCGCCTTCAACGAAAAGTCAAAGACCTTATAACCAAAACGCTCCAGCGTTGCTACTACATGTCTGGTGTCTGCTGTATTCAAGCGTAAACTCAGTTGAAGGACATCAGAGGCTGCATCCGAAAATATGAAACTACTCAGGATCTTCGATTGCTCCGATTCTATCAGTCTCGCCAATTCACTCATCGAATAATCTATATGCTTCATCTCGATCAAGATGGAAGCGCCACGATCATCCACAGAGCCACTGTCATAGAGATACTCCATTACCGAGATAGCAGACACTGCTCCCTTAAAGTATAGTTTATCATCAACGATTGGAATCACCTGAAGTTTGGTCTGACCAAGAATACGAATGGCGTCCGTAAAATGATTCTTGATATTCAATGCCGGAAAGACCTGAGGAATATGCATCTCCTCTAGCTTCAACTCCAAATCAAAGGACAGAATATGATCTTCAGTCACCATGGCTAGCAGCTTACCCTCTGCATCAAGCATAGGTAGTACAGCGGAATAGCTATCCCCCATAATACGGAGTGCTTGATCACCAGTCATTTCAGGTGCAAGAACTTCTACCGTGTTATCGATCAGAAAATCTACAGTCATGCCAAAGTAGGTTGTTTATAGTATAAACGCACAAGCTGCCGAAATGTGTTCCGACAGCCTTTAAATGACTACATTATTGCAAAATAAACGACTGAAAATTAAGAAGAGAGCTTAGATTTCTCTTTTTCGAACTCTACCTGACTCAATAAGCCACGTTCCCGAAGGTCTTTAAGATAGTTGAGCTGTGCCAAAAGATCATCCTTTTTGGGGTCTTCCAGGAGATCATCCGCTTGGAATTTCGTCTGTGGCAGTCTGTAGTTATTTGCCTTGAATGCCTGATAGGCTTCCTTCACACGAAGGAAAGAAAATGCATCATGCTCCTCTATCTTTTCAAAATCTCGGAAACCCAGTTCTACTGACTTATCCAAATTCTTCAATGCCTGCTCTTCATTCTCTGTCAAGGAATAGGCACAAGCCAAATTGAAATATACCGGATAATTATAGGCATCGTATTTCAGTGCCTGCTCAAAGGCAAGGATAGCTCCTTCGTAATCAAAATCTCTGAACATGGCTTTACCCTGTTCTATATGCGGAAGTGCTTTTTGTTTATTAAGCTGATTCTGCTGTTCGCGTTTATACGGATGATGGCGCTTAGAATAAGCATTTCGGCTTTGCTTAGCCTTAGTGCGATAATCTCTAGGTTGCTCCTGTTCAAAAGATCTGCTCTTATACTTGTGCTTCTTTAACTTCTTTCTTCTGCTATCCTCATCATACACGCGCTGCTGTGGATTGTATCGGCCATAGATCTCCCCGTAGTCTCTTGGATTGTACTTGTAGTCAAATTTTTCTTGATCCATAGACCAAAAAACCAAAGCATCAATAAAACCCAAAAAGAATCCGAGCGGCTGGAATATTAAATAAACAATACCCAATGGTATTTGTCCAAGGTAGAATCTGTGTAATCCTAAAAATCCTCCAAAGAAAGCGAGGAATCCTGCCACGTTTTTTTCCTTCATCTAGATTGTAAATTTCTCTTTAACCGTTTATCCAATTATCAAATCAAAAGTATAAAAAAGAGGGACGCCTTGAAAAGTATTCAGATGAATCTCTTTTTGTACTCGACAAATGCCAATTTAAGCCATAATGATAAGTAATAATTTAAAGAACTCGATCAGATTATTGTAAGTAGTTCAGCAGACATAATTTTTTTATTCATTTTAAAAATTGTCCAAACAAAAAGCCTCCAATAGCTAAGAAATTCAAAAATGATTTCTTAATTTAAAGTGAGCGCAATCTCCCGAATTAGACTCCTGCGTACTTAATTTTCGCTTTGGAGAAATACAATAGAATGAATAGATATCAAAGGCAATTACAGGTCAAGCAAACCCAGATTAATTATCTTCTGGAACTCACAGAAGCTATAAATTCTAATGCTAAAATCCCTGTACTTTTCAGAATGTACCGCGAGTTTTTGGAGGACAAGCTGCTGATCAAAAAGATGGCTTTTTTCTCCATAGAAGACGGTGAGCCTTACAGTAAGACCTATATTGGAATCAAGCCTGATGAGATCCAAGATGACTTTTATCTAGAACTATTCAAGTATAACAAAGCGAGTACCATTGAAGAGCCGCACTCTGCGTTCTTAGGACAGTTTGATCTTATCATTCCTTGCCACCATAAGAATACACCAATTGCCTTTGTGCTAATCTCCAACCCAGAGATCAATGATGAGTTCATGAACAATATCAAGTTCATAAGCACGATTACCAACATCATTTCAGTAGCTATAGAAAACAAACGCCTGTTCAAATCGCAGGTCAAGCAAGGTATCCTTGCAAAAGAAATGGAGCTTGCCAACAATATGCAACGCTCTCTGACTCCACCCAATCATCCAAAAACTAAGCATTACGAGATATCCTCCTACTACCAACCACATCTGGAGGTTGGAGGTGATTATTTCGACTTTGTACAAACCAAGGGAAACCACCTTGTATTCTGCATCGGCGATATCACAGGAAAAGGCCTTGCAGCTGCCTTACTAATGGCAAACTTACAGGCTTACTTCCAGACCCTTGTAAAAGTCCACACCGATCTGAAAAACTTTGTTACTGAGTTAAACGAAGACATGCTTCGTTCTACCAAAGGTGAAAAGTTCGTTACTTTCTTTATGGGTGTTTATAACCTGGAGACCCAAATGCTGCAATATGTAAACTGCGGTCACAATCCACCATTGATCTTCCATAAAAACAAGATCAATGAACTAACTAAAGGTTGTACATTGCTCGGTATGTTCGAGCAACTACCGAGTATAGAAGTTGGCGAGGTAAAGATTGAAGAAGACGCGACCATCCTGCTCTATACAGATGGCCTTTCAGACCTCAGAAATGAGCGTGGAGATTACTTGCCCGTAGGAAGATCGAAGGTCTACCTAAAGCAAAATTCACATCTGAATACAAAAGAATTCATCGATAAACTCATGGAGGGCGTCAATGATTTTCGTGGAGAAGCAGAGTTTCCAGATGACCTGACTATTCTTTGCTGCAAGATCTTTGCCCAACAGGATACGACAGTAGATGTCTGATACTAGAATCCACAAATACACCGCTGGAAGTATAAGTTATTGGGATATAGGAACAGGTCCTTGCATCCTAATGGCACATGGCTTCTGTGAAGACAAAAGCATGTTCGAACCCTTCCTTGAGCTTTCTAAAAAAAACAGGCTAATCATCCCAGACTTACCCGGTTTTGGAGGCTCAAGTATAGCACTTGGTAAGGGGCAGATGAAGACCTATGCACAAGCTCTGCACAGTCTAATACAAGCCTTGGAATTAAAGGATATTCATTTTATTGGTCACTCCATGGGTGCGTATGCCGGCCTTGAATTACTGGATAGTTATAAACCCAGTTTCAAGACTTTTTCCATCTTCCATTCTCATCCTTTTGCCGACAGTGCTGCTATCCAAAAAAAGCGACAAAAGTCCATTGAATTTTTACGTAAACACGGAACAAGCGCTTTCTTCAAACCTTTCTTTGCCAATCTTTTTCCCAGTTCTAAGCAAAGC
>JAQXAY010000246.1 GCA_029252685.1 Saprospiraceae bacterium
ATTGATAATAAAAAAAGGCTGTTTAGATAATTTTTGTTACCTACGTTACCTAAACAGCTTTTTTTTAGCCCTTGAATCGTTTAACGACAACAGAGGCATTGTGTCCACCGAATCCGAAGGTATTACTTAGAAAAGCATCAACCTTGCGTTCTTGAGGTGAATTAAGTGTCAAATTCAACTTTGAATCGATCTCCGGATCAACATGTTCATGATTGATTGTCGGAGGTATAAAGTTGTTTTGCATGGCTAGTACACCCGCCACAGCCTCTACTGCGCCAGCAGCACCTAGCAAGTGGCCTGTCATTGACTTGGTAGAACTGATGTTCATGTCATAAGCTGCATCAGCAAAAACTTTTTGAATAGCCTTCACCTCAGCGATATCTCCTAGTGGAGTAGATGTACCGTGAACATTAACGTAATCTATGTCAGAAGGATTCAATCCTGCGTCTTTTACTGCTAAATGCATTACATTAGCTGCACCCAAACCCTCTGGATGTGGAGCCGTAATATGGTGAGCATCAGCTGTAGCTGCTCCACCTGCAAGTTCTGCAATAATAGTAGCACCACGCTTTTTAGCGTGCTCATATTCTTCAAGAATCATAACAGCACCTCCTTCGCCAAGAACAAAACCATCTCTTGTTGAATCGAAAGGACGTGATGCACGTTCAAAATCATCATTGCGTGTAGACAAGGCCTTCATTGCGTTGAAACCACCCATTCCTGTAGTAGTTACACAAGCCTCAGATCCACCAGCGATGATAATATCATTTCTTCCTGCCCGTATGGTATCCATAGCATTGATCAGAGCATGCGTCGAAGACGCACATGCTGAGACAGTACTGTAGTTGACACCTCGGAATCCATATTTAATTGAGATATAACCCGCTGCGATATCAGAAATCATTTTCGGAATCATGAACGGATTAAATCTTGGAGTACCATTCCCTGTGGAAAATGCAGCAACTTCTGTTTCTAATGTTTTAAGGCCGCCAATACCTGCTCCCCAGATTACACCAGCTCTATCGAGATCAATGGATTCGAGATCGATACCACTCATCTCCATAGCCTCAGCAGTGGCTACCATACCATAGACTGTAAAATCGTCCATTCTTCTGGCAGCTCTCCTATCTAGTCTTGTTGTGTAATCAAAGTCCTTCAACTCACAGGCAAATTTTGTCTTAAACAACTCAGCATCAAATTTTGTGATCAAATTTGCGCCACTTTTACCATCTTGAAGTCCTTGTAGAAAGGAAGGTATATCGTTACCAATAGGTGTTACTGCACCGATACCAGTAATCACAACTCTTCTCATATTGCTTTTTTTTAATCAAAAGAAAGTATGGAAAAAAGAAAACCACAAACCAATATTAAATTAGTTTGTGGTATTTCGTTCCGAAAACACGGATTATCCTTGAATTTGTGAGTTCAAATAATCAATTGCGTTTCCAACTGTCTGAATCTTTTCCGCTTGCTCATCAGGAATAGAAAGATCAAATTCTTTCTCAAATTCCATGATCAACTCAACAATATCTAAAGAGTCAGCTCCTAGGTCAGTTGTGAAGTTTGCATCTGGGTTAACATCAGCAGCATCAACTCCTAATTTGTCAACAATGATGTTTGTAATTTTTTCTGCAATATTAGACATATGCACTTAACTTTATTGAGTTACAAAATGTTCTGCAAAGTAACTTATAGTTATAATCCTAACCAAAGTTTTAGCACTTTTTTTTTATATACTTGAACTTTAAAAAGCTGTTTAGGCAATTTTTTAGGTTTATTTACACAAAAATCATATCTAAACTATTCCAACAAATACTATATTTGACCTATATTCTAGCCAAACACAAGCCAATCCATTTTTAATTTTTTCGAAAAACAACATATGGCTTTCAATAACGACCTGAATACCAAGATAGTAGCCACTGTAGGACCAGCTTCGTCTTCCTATGAAAAATTACTTGAATTGGTGCACAATGGAGTGTCTGTTTTCAGACTAAATTTTTCACATGGATCACACGATGACCATTTGAATACCATTGAAAAAATAACACGAATTAATCGCGAGCAAGGACTACATATTAGTATCCTAGCTGACTTGCAGGGACCTAAACTTCGTGTTGGACAAATTGAAAACAACGGACTTGAGATAAAAGAAGGCGATATTTTAACCTTCACCAACGAGAAGTGTGTAGGAACTATGAAAAAGATTTTCATGAGTTACGAGCTTTTCGCAAGAGATGTAGAGCCAGGAGAAAAGGTCCTTGTGGATGATGGCAAACTCGTTCTTGAAGTTGTTGAGACAAATAAAATAGACACAGTAAAATTAAAAGTTTTATTTGGTGGAATACTATCCTCTAATAAAGGTGTGAATCTTCCCAATACAAAAATCTCACTCCCTAGTTTAACTAAAAAAGATTTAAAAGATCTTGAATTCATCCTCAAGCAACCTGTCAATTGGATCGCATTATCATTTGTACGATCAGCAGATGACCTAATAGATCTACAACGCAGAATCGATGAAAAAGGCCACCCTGCAAAGATCATATCAAAAATTGAAAAGCCAGAAGCTGTAGAAGAATTAGATAAGATCATAAAGTATTCAAACGCTATTATGGTTGCTCGAGGTGACTTAGGAATTGAAGTGCCTATGGAACAGCTTCCTGTTATCCAAAAAGATATCATAAGAAAGTGTATCCAAAGAGCTCGACCAGTTATCGTTGCGACACAAATGATGGATAGCATGATTACAAACCCTAGTCCTACGAGAGCTGAAATCACAGATGTTGCAAATGCAGTACTTGACGGGGCTGATGCACTAATGCTCAGTGGAGAGACCTCGGTGGGAGCACACCCTGCAAAGGTGGTTCAAGCAATGAAGAAGATTATTCAAGAGGCTGAGAAACATAGTTATGTTGAAGATAAAAAGCCAGTACCTTCTCATAAGTCTAGAACATTCTTATCGGATGTTGTTTGTCAAAATGCTGCAGAAACAGCCAATCAAGTCGATGCAAAAGCAATTGTAGGAATGACTAGTTCAGGATACACAGCCTTTAAAGTTTCATCGTTTAGGCCTAAGGCAAAAATTATAATCTTTTCTGATCGTATGCATATGCTGTCTACACTTAGTTTAGTGTGGGGTGTTCAATGCTTTTATTACGATAAATTCACAACGACTGATGATACTATAAATGATGTAACATCCGTATTAAAGAAAGAAAACATTGTCCAAAAAGACGATATAGTGATCAATACAGGCTCCATGCCACTTCATAGAAGATTCAGAACTAACATGATGAAATTGACCATTGTAGAATAAACAAGAAATGTCGGTGCAAATCATTACGTACTGACTTTTCTTTTTTTTAATTATTGTGCTTTTTAACCAAATACATATTTTAGAATTCACCTTATTATTATTAGAACCTTCTAAAGGAATAAAAAATGAAAATAATCATTCCAATGGCCGGAAGAGGATCCCGTCTTCGCCCCCACACCCTAACTGTACCGAAACCACTTGTTCCTATTGCTGGTAAACCAATTGTCCAACGCATCGTGGAAGATCTTTCTAGTTCATTTAAAGGTCAAATCGACGAAATCGCATTTATAATTGGAGACTTTGGACAAGAAGTTGAAGAAAACCTAGTTAAAATCGCTGAAAGTCTTGGAGCAAAAGGGACAGTATACCATCAAGACCAACCTTTAGGAACTGCACATGCTATACTCTGCGCTGCCGATAGCCTAGATGGAAACTGCCTTATAGCATTCGCCGATACACTTTTCAGAGCAGACTTTTCCTTTGATCCAGAAGCACAAGACGGATTGATTTGGGTAAAAACGGTTGACGATCCATCCGCTTACGGAGTTGTTCAAACAGACGAAAACAATAAGATTATTGAATTCATTGAGAAATCTCCTGTTTTTGTATCAGATAAGGCAATCGTAGGAATTTATTATTTCAAGGACGGACAAAGACTAAAAAAAGAATTAAAGTACCTAGTTGATAACGATATAAAACAAAAAGGAGAATATTCCCTGACCTCGGCATTAGAAAACCTTAAAGAAGATCAGGCAGTATTCAAGCCTGCAATCATAGATGAATGGTTAGACTGCGGAAACAAAGATTTTGTGGTTTATTCTAATCAAAGAATACTAGATATTAAAAAGGATTCGGAGCATCTAATAGATTCAACCGCAACTATTGAGCAATCTACTATTATTGAGCCATGCTATATCGGTCCAAATGCCCATATTTCCAACTCCGTTGTAGGTCCATATGTATCTGTTGGAGAAAACTCTAAACTTGAAAATTGCGTTATTAAAAATAGCCTTATACAAAATGATTCAGCTCTCAAGAATGTTATAGCTGAAGATTCAATGCTTGGTAATAAAGCCAACTTTGAGGCAAAACCACGAATTTTAAGTTTAGGAGATTATACAAATTATAGTGAATGACCATAAAACAGTTTTTACTTATTTCGGGCCTTACCGTATTCTATTCTATGAACCTTTGGTCTCAGCAAGGGATCTCACAAGATGAAAAGAATGAAGCTTCATTTATTGAAGCTTCTATGCTTCTTGTACTCGATAAATATGAAGAAGCCAATGAGACCTTTCTTAAACTGCTAAAAGAGGACAAAGAAAATGCTACGCTAAACTTTCAGATTAGTAGAGCTTACCTCGGATTAGAAAACAAGAATGAAGGCATTGAATACGCTCGAAAAGCAGTTCTGTTCGATAGTCAAAATTCCTTTTTCTTTGAACATCTTATTGATCTACTACTTGAAGAAGGTATGATGTCCGAAGCTATTGTTTATGCTGAAAAACTCTATCTCTTAGAACCACAGAATGAGCTTTATTTCAACCATTGGATAGCTATACTAGCTCATCAAGAAAAATATGACCTGACTGTAAATGCTTTACAAGAAAGAATAGACACCTACGGAGCTTCACCAGATTTAATGCTCAAATTAGCTGGTATACACATGAAAATGGGTAAGTCAAAAAAGACGGAGCAAATCCTGAAGACTGCTTTAGAAGACTTTCCAAGAGAATCAGAAATTCATCTGCAATTGATTGCATTTTATGTGGATCGTAATGACAATGAAAAAGTTAAAAGAGGTATTGATCAGTTTAAAAATGCTTTCCCTGGTAAAAGGAAGTTACTACTGGAGATATCAGGTTTAGGGAAATACCTTAAGCCAAATGATATGACTCAAGGCAACCCGCTTTATGCCACTATTGAATCCAATCAATTAAGCCTAGATCAAAAAATTAAAGAACTAATTCCGTTCCTAACAGAGTTCGTGAATAACGACAACCAAGAATCGAAACGTATTCTTCTAGAAGCGATACCTCTATTAGAAAAAAGATACCCTTCCGATGCAAAAGTACAGTCCATCAAAGGAGATATTTATTTTTATTCCAGTGAATATACCGAGGCCATCAAAGCCTATGAAAACTGTTTAAAAAGTAAAAAAAATCTACTTGTCGTTTGGGAACATATGCTGTATGCTTATCACAATGACGGACAATCAAAAAAGCTACTTGAGCGATCAGAAAATGCCCTTTTGTACTTCCCTAATCAATCAGTCATCTGGTATTATTACTGCTTAGGATTAGTAGAAAACTATAAATACGAAGATGCCTTATACGAGATTGATAGTTATAGGTATTTAATTACCAACAATCTTCAGCAAAATATAAATGCTAAGCTCCTAAGTGCCCGATGCTATCTAGGAAACAATCAACTGGATAAAGGTTTGGAGGTACTAGATCAAGCTAAAACTGAAGAAAAAAAAGCAGGTATTAGCACAAACAAAGGCAATCCCTACATTGATCTTTATCGATTATTGATACTCTCTGAGGACCCAGCTAAGGAGGTAGAAGCACAAAATCTAAGTATAAAACTAGAGCGCTATAATAACTTACCATTATATCAGTATGCTACAGCCAAGCGCCTAAGTCAGAACAATCAACTTGAAGCCGCTTTAAAGGCTATTGATAGAGCTATTGACGGAACCTATCCAAACCCAGCAGATTTTCATGAATTAAAAGGAGATATTCTCTTTGGGCTAGAAAACATAGCCGCTGCAAAAACATCATACCTTTTAGCTATTGAAAAAAATGGCAATTTGAACAAAATAAACTCCAAACTTAATCGTCTTAATTAGTATGAATAGTCCACTTTCCAAATACATGCGATTTACTGCTTTGATTTTTTCAATAAGCCTCCTGAGTAGTTGTACACTGTTCAAAGGGAAGAAAAACTTTGAAAATACAGATCGAAAAACAGCAAGGATTGTCAATAAGATGATTGAAAATCAGGTAAATGTTGATTGGCTAAAAACTAAGATAAAAGCTACAGCTGATTTCAATGGACAGAAATTGTCCTTTCCTGTGGAATTAAGGCTACAAAAAAATAAGGCGATCTGGGGAGTGGCAAAAAAGTTTGGCTTTGAAGTAGGCCGTATACTCATGAAGCCTGATTCTGTTTATATAATCAACAGGATAGGAAGAAGTTATGACCAATTCAGCTGGGCAGAACTCTCAAATCTAGCAGGTGACATACCTGTAAGCTTCGATATGGTCCAACAGGCATTGCTTGGAAATCCAATATTCTTTTCCAACGAATTCAACATTGATGAAAATAGAAAAGGAACTTGGGTTGTTTCGCAAAACTCATCAAAAAGTGCTCACTATGAAGTATCCTCTGAAGGATTAATCTCAACTATGGAATTGGTTGACAAGTCATCAAACGGTAAATCG
>JAQXAY010000273.1 GCA_029252685.1 Saprospiraceae bacterium
ATATTCAAGTAAATGAACCAGGTATATACACCTTAGAAATCACAACATATAGTAACATTGACCCTAACTTTTCTTGTTCTTCCATAGCAGATGTGGCAGTCTTTGTAGATCCCCAAACGATTTATCCAGTGAGCATAGAAGGTCCCTCAGAAGACTGTGGTGAAACAGAAGTAGAATACCTGCCTATACTATCACCTAATGAAGTGATTACACCTAATTATTATTGGACGGTAGACGGGGGTATCCTTACTGTGGATAATGGAATTGCTTCGGTCGAGTGGATCAATTCAGGTCAAGTATGCCTAACAGCATATAATGATTGTGACACCACGGAAACCAGCTGTTTGGAAGTTGATTATTTTAATCTTCCTATAGCCGATTTTGATTTTAATTATCAAGCAAATAATACCATAACCTTTGAAAACAAATCTCAATTTGGAGACAACTATTTCTGGGACTTTGGAGATAATAACGAATCTACAGAAGAAGATCCTACACACACTTTTACAGAATTAGGAACCTATCAAATCACTCTTATTACAAGTAACAATTGTACTTCAGATACAATTATACAAGAGCTCGTAATCATATCCCCTCCTGTTGCAGATTTTGAATTTACTCCAGGCGAGGGCTGTGGACCATTAACAGTTCAATTTACTAATACCTCAACAGAACAAATCGACAATCAAATCTGGACTTTCGAGGGCGGTAATCCTTCGACTTCGAACGAAACAAATCCAATTGTTACATTTGAACAAGCTGGTAGCTTTGAGGTCTCTTTAGAAGTAAGTAATAATGCAGGAAGCGATCAAATGACTCAAATTGCTATCGAGGTATTCCCAGATCCGATAAGTGCATTCAGCTATACGGTTTCAGATTTGTCTGTAAGCTTTACGAATTTATCTGAATATGGAGAAAATTACATTTGGGACTTTGGAGATTGGTTATTTGAAGGTGAAGCACCTACGCATGTTTTTTCAGCTTCAGGAGATTATGAAGTCAGTTTAATAACTACCAATGATTGTGGATCAGATACAAGCACTCAGGTTATATCTGTACTTGTTCCTCCACTTGCAGGTTTTCAGGCCTCTATTGTAGAAGGCTGTGGACCTTTAACAGTTCAATTTGAAAATACTTCTACAGGAATTGTTGACAATTCACTTTGGACTTTTGAAGGTGGTACACCAGCAACATCAACAGAATTAAATCCTGAAATAGTATTCGAAAATGCAGGAATATTTGATGTATCACTGGAAGTTTCAAATGCATCGGGAAGTAATGAGCTTACAGAGTTAGACTTGATCGATGTTATTCCAGATCCTGTTGCCGCATTTGAATTCTTTGTAACAGGGCCAGTAGCTATTTTCAGCAACTATTCTCAACATGCAGATACCTATCTATGGGATTTTGGAGATAATAATACCTCCACAGAAGAAAATCCTTCGCATAATTATGAGGACTATGGATCTTATATCATCGCTCTTACCGCTTCCAATCAATGTGGAGAGGTAACTTCTATTGATTCGGTGCTATTCACAAACACATATCAAGTTGAAATAGATAAAGATGTTTTTGTTTATCCAAACCCGAATCGAGGAATCTTTACCATTGATTGGTCAGAAACTAAAGAAGCGATTTCATCAATCAGAATCTACAATACAATAGGACAAACAATAAGAACTTTTACACCTGATTTGGTCAATCAAATAAAAATTGACCTAAATCAGGAAGCTGCAGGTGTTTACTACGTGGAGCTTCAAAGTGAAAAGGGAGTAGTTCTTAAGCGAGTAATCAAGGAATAGTCATTTTCATTAAGAGTTAAAAAATCGGTTCTGAGCTTTTGCATTCGGAGCCGATTTTTTTAATTTATAGAAAAAAATTAATGGCACGTATCAATCTATGGTCTAGTCCAAGAAATATATCCACTGCATTAATGTATTCATTTGCACAGCATAATGCTTTTGAGGTTATAGATGAACCCTTATATGCCCATTACCTTATTCAGAAGCCTGAACAACAAAACAGACACCCTTCTGCCAAAGCAATCATTCAAACTCAAAACAATAATGGCAACACAGTTCTAGAAAACCTTTTAAATGGGCCTATAAAGAGTAGGCATCTCCTTGCCAAGCAGATGACCCACCATCTCGTAAACATCAAGCCTGAACGCCTACTACCCTTTTCTAATATTATTTTGATCCGTCCACCGATTCGAATCATTCACTCTTACCAGAAAGTTATTCAACAACCCAATATGGATGATATTGGAATTAAAGATCAACTCAACTTATTCAATTACTTTAAAGACAGAGGTGTCGAACCCGCTGTTATAGATACGCATGAACTTCTGAAAAATCCTGAGAAAGTTCTGAGCTTACTATTTCAAGATCTAGATATCGAATTTGATAAGTCAATGCTTTGCTGGAAAGCAGGCCCAAAGTCAGAAGATGGAATATGGGCAAAGCATTGGTATAAGAATGCACATAAAAGTATTGGATTTAAAAAGCTAGAAGAAAAAGAAATCAATTTAGAAAAGGAGCAACTGCAATTATTGGAGCGCTGCGAGCCGATATATAAAACCTTATTTGAACACGCTATAAAAGCATAACATGTTACAACAATTCAACCCAAAGAACAAGGACCTTAAAGTCTATGTAA
>JAQXAY010000287.1 GCA_029252685.1 Saprospiraceae bacterium
CAATCGACTTTTAAATTGAAGAGTAGCCCTCGGTGAGATTATGTCAGAACTTATATACGAGAAAACAGAAATAAACAAACCGACCCATACAATTGAGCGCATGGTTTTTAAAAGAGATACCCCCGCCGATTTTATACTTGAAAGTTCATAGGATTCTCCAAGGTTACCAAAGACCATAACAGTGGAAATCAAAATAGCTATTGGCAGCGCCATTGGAAAAAGGGCAACAGACATATACCCTAGCATCTCCATAATAAAGAAAAAGCTAACACCCTTTCCTGCGATATCATCTAATGCAAGAAAAAGACTCTGCATAACCAACACAAATAGAGCTATAAAAAATGTAGCTATGAAAGGCGGCCAAAAAGAGACCAACAACAACTTATCCAACTTCTTCAATCTCATCTAATCATTGTCCTTTTATTACTAATGCTAAAATGCAGTAAAGTTTTGAATATTTCGTCTTAACAATTGTCATTCTGATTTTTTTTACAATTTTTTTTCACAAATCTGTAACCCTTTGGGTCGAATGCAGTCTTAGAGGGCAAAAGGAAGTCGACAAACCTTTAAGTATTCTAATTTAGAACGTATAAAAAATTAAAAATGAAATTACGATTCATATTTGTAGCTCTTTTAGGTTTATTAAGCTTAAACATTAATGCACAGGACGATTTTATCAAGACCTTCTTCGAAAAACATAGTGAAAATGAAAATTTTACATCTATCTATGTAGCACCAAAATTATTTTCGCTCTTCAAAGATATGGATCTAAATCTGGATGACGAGGAAGCAGAAAAAGTAATGACCCTAGCAGAGGATTTTAATAGCCTTAGAATACTAGTTGCAGAAGATGCAGATGAAAACCTTCACGAGGAATTCAATGCTAAATTTTCAAAAGCAAACTATGAGGTATTAATAAGAATAAACGACAAAGGAACAAGTAATATCGATTTCCTTATTAAGGAAAATGAAAACATGATCACAGACTTATTGATGCTTGTAAGTGGAACAGAGAGTGATTTTGTTATGATAAATTTCACAGGTAATATCTCATTAGACAAACTTAATCAACTCATGGATGATGTTGATTTCCAAGAAAACATTCCAGTAGGTAAAGATAAATAAATGAGGGAGCACGATGCTCCCCTTTCTCAAAATCATAAATTACATTAAACATGAAATTCTATTCCTTCTTCTCTTTTGTTCTATGTTTTAGTCTTGTAGCTGTAAACCAGTCTTGTGTTCAAGAAGCAAGTGCGATGAAAATAGACCAGGAAATTGATATCTTTTTTGATGAACATCAAAATGAAGATGCTTCAAGTGCGCTGAATTTAGGAGGCTTTGCGTTAAACTTAACCCTTGGTGACAAAGACAATAAGTTTGAAAGTTTGAGAATGTTGTCTTTTGAATCTGACAAAATGCCTTCTAAGAAAAAGATAGCTGAGTTAAAGAAATCACTGGAAAAAAAACCAATGGTTTTGCTAGGAAACTTGAAGGATAAAGACCAAACCATAGAATTTCATGGTATTGAGTCTGAAGGGAATTTGAGAAATGTAGTTATGACACTTGAGAGTGATGAAAAATTCCTACTCCTACAAGTAAAAGGAAAATTTTCAAAAGAAGCCTTGAATAAATTAGACCTAGACATTGAAGGTCTTGACATGTATGAAGACCTTCTGTAAATCTCTTAGTACTTCAAAGCCACTTTTTGATATGCGCACTGTCATTTATGGCAACACAGCTGCAGATATCATACTCAATCTATTATGACAGAACAAGAATTTAAATCACTGGTTATTCCATTCAAGAATCTACTCTACTTTGTAGCACAGAAGGTATTGAATGACCAGCATGAAGCAGAGGATGTTGTTCAAGAAACGTATCTAAAAGCATGGAAAACAAGATCCAAATTAGCCGACATCAAAAACCTAAAAGCTTGGTTGTGTACGGTAACTAGAAATTTAGCAATAGATAGATCCAAACAAATAAACAAGAACAGGTCTCTTCATGCACAGGAAGAGACCTACACAGAAATGAGATTCAGTTCAGAAGATGAAGCAGTTCAGAAAAAAGTAAATAAGATTTTTGAACTACTCAAACAGCTTCCTGAAATACAAGCAACATGCTTTTCGCTAAGAGAGGCAGACCGATTGACCTATAAAGAAATTGCTTCCATCGTTCAACTTAAAGAATCGAGTGTCAAGGTCAATGTGTTCAGAGCTAGAAAAAAACTCAAAGCTCTTTTTTTAAAACAGGAAAAACACTTTAAGTATGGATAACTGGGATAGATTATTAGAAAAATACTTTGAGGGCCAAACAAACCTAGAGGAAGAGGAACGATTAAAGGTCTATATAAATGGATCTGAGGTAAGTGAAAATCACAAACCTTACAGGATGCTTTTTGGTGATCATGATTGGAATAGTTTACCAAAAATGGATGCTGATCCATTTTCCAAGATTGATTTCAATTCCGGAGTGAAACGATTTAAAATCAGGCAGTGGACAGCTATTGCAGCTACTATGTTGTTGCTTGTATTGGCAGCAGTATTCACTACTCAACAAGATCATTCAGCCCAAGAATTTGATATGGCCGTATATGAACCTCAAAGTGAAGAGGAAGCCTACGAGCAAACGCTAATGGCGCTAGAGATGCTGTCTAAAAAACTAAACAATAGCACCTCCTCCTTAGAAAAAGGAATTCACGGGCTAAAGCAAGCAAGTGAGATCATAAACCAGAACAATTAAGTATCATGAAATATAAAATTTTAATACTCAGCTTTCTAATAAGCGCATCCTTTAGCAGTGTTTATGGTCAACAAGACTTAGTAAACAGCTTTTTTGAAAAATATAGTGAAAGTGAATATGTTACCTCCATTTTTATTTCACCACGTTTCTTTAATATGTTTAAGCAAGTTGATCTAGACCTTGAAGAAAAAGAAGCTGAAGCAATTGGAAATCTTGTAGAAGACTTAACTAGCCTGCGTATTCTTATCGCTGAAGAAAATGCAAAATCTATGTATCAGGAATTTTCAGCTGACTTCCAGAAAGCTGATTACGAATTACTGATGCGCGTGAACAACAAGGGTGAAGATGAAGTAGACTTTTTGATAAAAGAATCTGAAGGTATCGTTAAAGAACTTATTATGCTAATTGGAGGTCAGTCCACTGATTTTGTGCTCTTGAGCTTTACCGGGAATATTGATCTTGATAAGATCTCACAATTATCAGAATCCTTTGAAAACTAAATCTAAACATGAAAAAAATAGCATTAGTACTACTTCTTATTGGTTCATGTATAAGTATGAACGCCCAAAACAAAGAAATCAGAAAACTATATAAATCCGCAAAAAGATCCGAGCAAACGACAAAAATCAAATTACCAGGGATAGTCCTTGACCTTGGCATGCTTATAGCTAAAAAAGATCTCAAAGAAGATCCTGGGGGCATGGCAGTTTACAAAGCCATAAAGAAGATCAACAAAATAAGATTAGTAAGCACAGAGGATATAAATTTTATTCAATCTAAACGAACAGCAAGACTAACTGAGTTTGTCAATAAAAAGATGGAAACACTTGTTTCGATAAACACTCCAGATACTGATTTCAATATTCTAATAAAAGAGAAAAGAGATAAAATCAAGAAGATTGTCATCCTAGGACATATGGAAGAAGACTATATACTCTTTGCTGCGAACAGTAATATTGATCTTAAACAGCTTTATCAAGTCATCAACAAATATTCGGGAGAATTAGATGAGCTCGATTTAATACCATAAAAAAAGGGGACCAGTTGGTCCCCTTTTTTTTTAATGCTTGATCACTTTTTCAAAGATTTGGTCAGCCGAAGACCTAAGCTCCAATAGCAGTAATCCCTTTGCTTCTAATCCTTCCAGAACAAAACTATTATCACCTTCAGTGAAATATGCTGATCTTTTGAAGATAACAGAACCATACTGATCTCGAACTAATAACTCTACTTGATCAGAATTTCCAAGTATGAAATCAATTTGAAGTATGTCTTTAAATGGATTTGGATATACCTGAACAAGATCCAAATTAGCCCTTGGCGACTCAATAAATTCCAACTCAAGATCATATACTTTCAATTCAGCACTGATTAATTCAGGATCCAGTCGATCCCTACTTATACCAATAGACTGCGAAAGCAAACCTTCCTGTAGAGCTCTAAAGTTCAAATTAAGAAGAGCAGCATCTGAGTCAGCATTAAAATCTACAAAACTTAATAAGATGCGACCCTCATTTGGATCAATAGACAGATTATCATCCTTGAGGTTTTCACCTCCGACACTATTGAGTTGTAGCAGGCTTGGATCATAAACCAAGTCCAGCTGAGCACCAATGTAATCACAAATAATCTGTGATAGATCTATAGAAACTAAATCATCAACTTGAAAGTTTTTTTCGTCTAAGACCAATTCAATGGTCTCCATAGATCGATCTTCTGCAATTGCATCATCATCGAATGGCGACGAACTTAAATTAACATCTCCTATTTTGACTGCAACAAAGTCTAAATTTGTAGCATCGGATAAAATATTTGTAACCGAAATTGTCTCTGGGAAAGGCCCTCCGAACCAAGGATTAGTCGGATCTGGAAACTCATAAGCAGCATCAACGAATCTCCAACTATCATTATTTGGAAACCCTTCTTGGATACTTAGAATATTTTTCTGCATAAGCAGAATGTCAAATGTCGAGACATTCCCTGAATTATTTACATCAGCTGCTATATACTTGTAGGGACTATCAAAGGTAGACAAGCCTAAAATCACAGCCTGTATCAAAGCTATATCAAATGTGGTGACTCCATTCGTATAGTCTCCATTTCTAAATGGATCGATAGTATAGGAAGAATCCGATAAAACGACAAAAGAGAAATTACCATTTGAATCTGACAACTGAGAAAATCCATTAGAAATATTTACAGTAACATCAGGTGTTGGCACATCATCTTCTCGACTTATGCGCCCAGCAAGGATCACCTCTTCAATCGTTGGGTCACATGCACCACTTTTGATAATATTCAAAAATACAGTTGCTGTTGATTGATTTCCTTCCGTATCCGTAGCCCAAATTGATAATTCATTCAAACCTTCATTATCGCAGTTGAATGGTAGCTCAAAAACCTGCAGTTGCGAATCATAAGATAGGTTGAAGAAGTTACAATTATCTGTGGTTCCGTTATCAAACTGATCGGCATCAACAAGTGCCATGCCATTTACATCAAGTACTACTGTAAGTGTATCTGTTAGCGATAAAACAGGTGGAGCCAGCTCATTCACTGTAATCATAGTAGAACAAGAACTTGAAAGGCCAAATGGATCCGTAACAAAAACTTCAAAAGTGTTTACTCCAATATTTGAACAATTGAGTGTTATCTCAGAAGGGCTCACAAATAAATTAAAGCAATTGTCAGTAGACTGAGAAGCATATTGTTCCGATAACACTATAATCTCACCATCTGAATCAAGTTCAACGGTTACATCAGAACAAACCGCAGTAGGTACTATTTCATCCAACAGGATTAAATCAACATTACAATTAGAAAAATTACCATACTCATCGGTCGCTATAACTTCGACATTGTTGAATCCAATATTGTCACAATCAAAATTGTTAGGTCCGTAATTAAATGTAATATTATCACTACATACATCTGACGCAGATACTAAAACTTCCTCTAAAAGTAAATTATAAAACCCGTTTGCCGGCAAATTTACTACCACATCAATGCACTCAATTTCAGGAGGAGCTTGATCTTCTACATTGATATCGATTTGACAACTTGTAACATTGCCAAAATTATCAAAAACAGAAACTTCTATTACATGAGGCCCTATGTCCTCACAGGTAAAGAAGGACTGGCTTATCGTAGAAAAATCTATTCCACATTCGTCATTGGCAACAAGTATAACATCATCCGCCTCCAGAATAGCAGTTCCATTGGACCCAAGATTTACATCAAGGTCAGTACATATAAGATTAGGAGCTATAGCATCCTCCACAAATAAAGTACTTGAACAAAATCCGATATTGCCATTAAAATCCAAAACCTGAATATCTAGCGTATTTGGACCTAAGTTGTCACAATTAACAGTCTCAATAGAAAAAGAAACACTTCCTACACCGCAAGCCTCTGTAATTGTATTTAGAACCGTATTCATTCCTGTGTCATCCAACAGCCCCTCTCCTTGATCATCCAGTGTGATTGTAAAATCGCTACAATTTATAACTGGAGCCGTAACATCTATCAGTTCAATATTTGCAGTACAACTGCTAATCAAACCGGCGCCGTCCTCTGTAAACAATACAATACTATTCATTCCGACATTATCGCAATCATAGAATATAGGGTCATCAGTGCCAAAGAATAATTCTGAAGTACAATTATCAAAACTACCAGCACCGATTAAATCAAGAGGCAATTGTATAGTGCCATCGGATTGGAGTTCAAGGATCAGATCATTACAAATTAAGGTTGGTGCTATATTATCGTTTAATATTAAATTCGTCACACAAACACTTGGATTTCCATTTACATCCTCTACTGTAAAACTAAGATTATTACTTCCTGAGCCTGTCAATGTGGTTCCAGCAATAGGACTCTGTACAATACTGAATGCTCCTGAAAGTGTACAATTGTCAAGGATATTAATTTCTCCTATAAAATCTGCAACAACATAGGAACAGTCCTCGTCGACATTTACCGTTATTGAATTTGGACATATAACAGCTGGAGGAATATTATCACTCACCTGAACAATGGCAGTACAAATCCCAATATTCCCATTTATATCGGTAGATATAATATCTACTTCTGTGTCTCCAACATGGGAACAATCAAACTGGTCTTGGCTAAGCACAGTAGTTGCAACTTCACAATTATCTGTTGAGCTCAAAAACACATCTTCAAGATTGATAGAACCTTGTCCTCCAAAATTAAGTAAAACTGTAGTATTCTGACATTCTACAATAGGTGCTGTTTCATCAACAATGGTAACATCTGCAAAACAAAAACCAGTATTTCCATTATTATCAGAAACAGAAATAATTACATTATTAATTCCTATATCATCACAATCA
>JAQXAY010000291.1 GCA_029252685.1 Saprospiraceae bacterium
ATGCCTTTTTTGTACGAGAATAGTTAATATTTGATTATATTGCATTCGTCGACGTATAACACCTGCCCAGTATTAGAATATCATATGTTTGTGTAGCATATGTGCTTTATTTGTTTACCCTTTCATAATCCCTCTTTATGATACTCATGAACCATAAATTAAGGCACTGGGCCTTAATCTTACTATTTGTCCCTTTTTGGACGCTCTCCATTTTTGCACAACTAAATCTGACGCTTGAGTCTAATTTTATGGGTTGTGCTTCAAGCTCTTCCGGTTTTATTAATTTATCAGTGCAAGGAGGCGATGGCAATTATTCCTACTCATGGAGTAGTGGAGCAACGAACCAGGATCTAACCTTTGTAACTGCTGGAGTTTATTCTGTAACAGTTATAGATGGCGCTGGTCTTCAGGCGACAGCATCTAGCGAAATCATCGAGCCATCCATTTTGATGATTGAAGATATATCAATAGACTTTAATTGTATTGACTCTGCCTTGGTTACTTTGACATTAGATGGAGGAAGTCCTCCTTATGATATTCAATGGTCTACTGGCGCTACTGGTCCACAAAATATACTGCCATCTGGAAATTTTGCTGTCTCTGTGTATGACGACCTTGGTTGTGCTGTATATACGGCAAATGAAGTTCCAGATAGCTTCTATGTAGACCTAATAGTATTTGATGAGACTTGTAATATGGAATGTGATGGGAGTATTTTTACTTCCGTAAATGGCGGTAGTGGACCCTATGTTTTTGATTGGGAGCATGGAGCTGATAGTGCTAACATTTTTCCATTGCATTCGGACACTTTTGTAGTGACAGTCACAGAGGGTTCTGGATGTGAAGCATTTGGGGTAGGTGTTGTTAGTTCTCCTGACCCGATTGGTATTGAGTTTAGCGCTGATTCCTTGCTATGTGGCGGTTTAGAGCTTGGGAATGTTAATGCACAGGTGAGTGGAGGGTTCCAACCTTATACTTACCTCTGGTCTACAGGAGATACAATGTCATCAGTAACGGATTTCCCAATAGACTCCATGCTAACTTTGCTTGTAGTTGATTCTACAGGTTGTTTCTCTCGAGATACGTTCTTTCATTTTCAGTATGATACGATTTTAGTTGAAATGAATATTTTTCCTGATGACTGTGGGGGAGAACCAGATGGTTTAATCTTTCTTGATATATCAGGTGGAGAAGGGCCGTTTACCTTTGATTGGTCAAATAATGCAACAAGTGGATTTATTTTTGATGTTGAGGCTGGGGACTACAGCGTAACTGTTACCAATGAAGCAGGATGTACAGGAATTGCTTCTGGAACAGTTGAGCTTGTTAATTCTCCTTTAGATGCATTTATTATTGCAAACCCTCCAAGTGAATGCTTAACTGAGGATGGTCAAATAGTGGTTACGATGACTGGTGGGGTAGGACCGTATACTTACAATTGGTCTACGGGAGCTACAAGTAATGTACTTTCAGGTTTGGCTCAGGGTATATACACAGTTACCATATCTGATCCATTAAACTGTCCTATAGTAGAGGTGGTAGATTTGAATGTCTATAGTGCGTTGGATATTTCCATTTCTGGAGATGAAAATATCTGCGAGGCAGGAGATTCCGTATTTCTTGAAGCTTCCATCTTAAGTGGTATACCTCCATTTACATATTCCTGGAATACGGGAGATACAAGTTTAGGAATTTGGGTTTCTGAAGCAGGAACCTATGTTTTTAATCTTGAAGATTCATTAGGTTGTTATGGAAAGGATGTTGTGGAGATTCAGGATGGAAGCAATCTAAGCGTTGAAATAGGCTTGGTTCACGCATCCTGTGCAAATAGTATTGATGGTATTGCCTGGGTAAATATATATTTTGAAACAGGAAATTATACTGTTACTTGGAGTACAGGTGACACGGGTGAAATACTAGAGGGTTTAAGCCCAGGGATGTACTCAGTCACCGTTGTTGATGATACAAATTGTCCGGTGATAATAGACTTTGAAATAACAGGTTCTGATCCTATACTTTTTGATGTGCAATCAACAGATTTGCTATGCTATGGAGATTCTACAGGTAGTGTTTTAGTTGATATTTTAACCCCTGGTGTAACAATCGAGTGGGACAACGGAAGTACTACTCCAATTCTAATGGTCCTTAATGGAGGAAATTACTCTTTTACACTTACAGATACATTGGGATGTACTGTGGATTCTACGATAGTATTCTATGAACCTGAGATATTAATTTTAAATACTGAAGTTACAAATATTGACTGTGATCATGTGAATGGGCAGATTAGTGTTAGCCCATCGGGTGGTGTAGGTCCATACCAATACAGTTGGTCTTCTGGTCAGACAGATAGTTTATTGAATGGTTTAGATGCAGGAATTTATACAGTGACTGTGACTGATGCAAACCTTTGTGAAGCGTATGCAGTCTTGGAGCTATTAGAGTTTTCATTGATTGATATCAACGTTATTCATGATTACCATTCTTGTTTTTATGATTCAGTTGCAATAGCTTCTGCAATTGTAGCTGGTGGCTCTGGCAACTACAGCTATAGTTGGTCAACGGGAGAAACTACTCAGCAGATTGAAAATTTGACTGGTGGGGATTATGCATTGACTGTGTGTGACGATTTAGGTTGTTGTGCTGCTGAGGCTTTTACCATCATCGATTCAGATAGTATTCATGCATTAATCGAAGTTTTTGCACCCAGCTGCGAACAATCAACGGATGGCTATGCAGTTGTAACCATTTTAGGAGGAGTTCCTGGTTTAGAATATTACTACACTTGGTCTGATGGAAGTTCATTTTCTGAACAGTCAGGTCCCTTGGGTGCTGGAAATTATAGTGTAACAATAGGAGATAGTTTAATGTGTTCAATTGTCTTGGATTTTGAAATCCCAAATGCACCGAGCTATAATTATGAATTTATAACTGAATCAATAGATTGCCCAGGAGAACCTACTGGTTCAATTACAATTCTTACAGATCCTGCTTATCCTGATTCTGAGGTAGTTTGGGATAATGGTTTTACAGGTCCTATCCTTGCTGATCTAGATTCAGGAGGCGAATACGGGTTTTCAATTTATTACAATACAGATTGTGTCTATGAAGGCTCAGTTTTATTAGACGCTCCAGATCCATTAGTTTTGGACGATGTGCTAATTTCAAACGCTTTATGTGCCGGAGATCTTGGTAGTATACTTGTCCAAGTATCTGGAGGGACAGAGCCTTATTCTTTCGACTGGGGTTTTGGAACAGATACTTCATTTGTTGAAAACCTTGAAATAGGTTGGTATTCAGTTACTGTTTTAGATGCAAATGAGTGTTTGTTAGTTGATTCTTTTGAAATTCAGCTAGAAGGAGATTTTACGGTAGAGGCTGAGATTATGGAGCTAGACTGCTTTGGATCTCTAAGTGGAAGTATTTCATTAATAGAAGAAGGTGGCCTTGCTCCTTATTCGTTTCTTTGGAATACGGGTAGTACAGACAGTTCTATTAGTAATATAGGTGCTGGCACATATACGGTAACTGTTTGTGATGCAAATAATTGTTGTTCAGAGGAGACCTTTGTTATAGAGGATCCTTTGTCTATAAATGTGGACGAAATAGTAGTAGAATATCCTTGTTTCTCCTCATCCAATGGCTCCATAGATTTAACAATATCTGCAGGGTTTCCGCCTTACACAGTTCTTTGGTCCAATGGATCAACTGGGCCTTATATTTCAGGTTTACCTGCAGGTTCTTACGAGTATACCATTATTGACTTAAATGGTTGTGCAATTGACGGTGTGATTGAATTAGATGAAATCGAAGAAATAGTGTTGGAGACTTACGCAGAGCAAAGTTGTTTTGGAGGCATGACGGGTTCGATAAACATAGATGTCGTATCAGGAGTCGGACCTTTTACTATTCAATGGGATTCAGGTCAAACATCATTTACAATTGATGATCTTCAATCTGGAGATTACTTCTTCACTATAACCGATAGTAATAATTGCTTAGTGGAGGGCAGTGTATTCGTTGGTGAGGAAGACTTATTGGAATGTGAAATCGAAATAGTAGAACCAATATCAGAATGTGAAGGATTAGATGGTTCTATAGCAGTGTTATTGCCAGAGCCCGATATGCTAATTAACTGGAGTACGGGTGATACGACTGCTTTACTTTCTAATTTAGGTACTGGTTTGTATGAAGTAGTCTTAAGTACAGCGGATAATTGCATTTACAACTGTTCAGTAAATTTATCTGCACCAAATAGTTTAGGCGATTTTATCTGGCATGACGTCAATGGCGACGGACTGCAAAATTCAGGTGAACCAGGCTTGGAGGGTGTTTCAATTTTACTATTTGATTCAGTAAATCAACAAATCTCACAGACTAGTACAGATATAAATGGTTACTATGATTTTAGTGATTTACAAGATGGGGCCTATTACATTCAAGTTCAGGATACATTAGGTGAGCTCAATTTTACATTGTCCAATACTGGTTCTGAGTCCTTAGATAGTGATGTAGATCCCCTTAGCGGACATAGTGATTTGATCAATCTAAGTGGAGGAATATGTTATGAGGATTTAGATGCTGGATTTAGAGACGCTTGTATCCCCGTAGAGGAAGCTGGTACTATCGGATATGACCAAGCAATTTGTGGATTTTTAAATATTCCTGAAGAATTGGTAGAAATTACTCCTGCAAGTGGTGGTTCGCAACCCTACGAGTATGTCTGGTTGTATTCATACACCTATGGCCCTGTAAATAGTGGTACATGGTTTCCAATACCTAATTCTAATACACCTAATTATCAACCACAAGCTCTTCCGCATACTACCTATTTTATTCGTTGTATTCGCTCAGTTGGATGTACTTCATTTATAGAGTCTAACGTTGTAGAGGTATTCGTTGACCCTGATATTGTAAGTAATATCACAGCTCCGAATTACACCTGTGTCAATGAGCCGATTACATTGACAGCTGCTGACAATGGTCCCGGAGCAACCTACGAATGGTATCTAAACGGTGTTCAAGTAAATATTCCCTTAAATTCATTGAATCTAGTCTTGTCTTTTGGGGAGGTTGGATATCATGAAGTTGAATTGATTGTTTATCTAGGAGATTGTACCTCATATTCTACGAAGCCTTTTTACGTTTTAGACGATGTAGCTTTTTGTAATACAGCTCCCTTGCCTGATGGCGATAATCAGAATGTTGGTTTTTTTACAAATGATTCAGCTGTAGAGAATTTTTCAGTTATTCCTACGTTAATTTATCAAGAGCAAGCTAGAGTGAAATTAGATGGCTTCCGAGTTTCAGACATTAATGATGTTTATGCATTGGACGTTAATGGTCGGGTTCATTTTATTTCCTTAAACCAACTAAGCGACAAGGATGCAATCTTTAATACTAATACTATGAGTCCGGGTGTTTATTTAATAAATATTCAACTTAGCAATGGTAAATATTTGAGTCGAAAGTGTATTATCATGCATTAATGTTTTTCATATTACAAAACTTGTAATTTAAAGACAATCAGTCTTTTGTATTGCAAGTCTTTGTTGATACTTAGTTTTGAATGCTCAATAATTTAAGTAAATTAAGCTTTATTAGAACTAGAGTCATAAGAGATTCTAAATTTATATTGTATATGGTTCTGAAAAATTATTATTTAATCATTTTGTTAGTTTCTTCAGTTTTATTTGGGAATTGCTCTTCGGATGAGGTGGTTATTTCTGACAATCTTGATCCGATAGAGGAAGATCTTCTTAGGACAATAAATGAGTTTAGATTAGCTGGAGGTAATTGTGGATCGGGCTTGAGTCAGAATGCAGGCAATTTAAGTTGGAATTTCTTGTTAGAAGAGATTGCTAGATCACATGCAAATGATATGAATTCTAATAACTTTTTTGGACATGAGGGGTCAAATGGTTCTACTGTGGGAAACAGAGCAGCAGACTTTGATTATGCCTTCAGTACAATAGGCGAAAATATAGCGAATGGGTTTACGACTGTTGAGTCAGTTATGGATGGCTGGATTAATTCTTCTAGTCATTGTGAACTCTTAGTTAACGATAACTTCACCGAAGTCGGTGTTGTAAGAGTGAATGATATATGGGTGATGGTTTTGGCCGCCCCTCTTTAAATATCAGGATCTCACAAAACTATTGATCGAATTTTAAGACCATTGAAGTAAATACTTCTTTGGTCTTTTTTTTATTCAATTTTTGATATCACTTTTATGTGATAGAGAATGTCAACTTGGTTAATTGCAGGATTTTTGTAAATAAGAAACTTAATGAGCACTTCGGAATTATCCCGAAGTGCTCTTTTTTGTGTTCTTGAGTTTAGGTTAGGAAAAAAAGTTGAAGTAAATGCTTGGTCTTATCTAAAAAAAATAGCAATAAGAACGCGATCCTCCCCCCCAGGAGTTATGCGTTATTATTACCATTTCACCTTGTCATATCAAATGTATAGCTTAGCCTTAGAATGTTTTTTTTAAAACAGGACATTTATTATTTGAAACGGGACAATTCTTTTTTTTAGAGGTAATCCTTATCTTTAAAAAGATATTTACCCCAAAATTCATGTTTTGAATATTAAAGTCCTATTCTCATTAATCCTTCTCATAATAGCCATGCCTTTACATGGCCATAACTCTCCTAGTGAAGGCCATAAGCATGCTGCTGCAACCTATGCAATTCAATCTGATAGCTTAATTTTCCATATTGAAGAAAGATTAAAAGCTGTAAATAATTTTCTTTTCCAAGAATTATTAGATAGTGCTCATGTATATGTCGATCCATTGATCGCAGAAGTTTCTAGTTTGGATTTATACGAATCGAATCTTGGTCTTCGAGTACGGCTAGCAAAAATATATTCATTTGATTTGGAATGTGAATCAGGAGGAGCGCTTGAATCAGCTTTTGATTTGATTGAAACTTGCAAGGAACAAGAAAATTGGTTGATTCTTGCGTGGGCATATCTGCTTGTAGAAAGAGTATTTGAATTCCAAAATAAGCCTAAGCAATCTTTTGTTTACCTAGAAAAATGTTTAGACCTTGTAAGGGCTTATGGACTAGAGCAGCCTTACCCTTCATTATGTGTTCGATTTTCTATGTACCATAAACTATTTGGTGTCGAAAAGGAAAGTTTCTTTTACCTAGAAGAGGCATTGGATGCATCGAGCCGTCTTTATAAATCTCAGAATGAAGTTTTTACTAAGCAAAAATTTGAAGATATAACCTTGGAGTTTGCTACTTCAAATTCGCTGATGGGCTTTTATTATCAGAAATTAGGGGACAAGGATAATGCGCAATTTTATTTTGACGAGGCTTCTCGTGCTTACCAAAAGGTAAACGATGACTTTCATTTGCTTTGGTCATATCTTCATCTTTCCAAGATGCATTATGAAATAGGTGATATTAATCTTGCTTTAGTGTACAGTGATAATTGTCAATATCTCAATCCAGGGGTTTTTCAAACTTACGGTCATTTTGGCCAATACTTAGAGAGTGAATCCTTACTTAATCGAGCCTTAATTTTTCATAAAGTCGGTCAGCTAGATTCCGCATTTTCTGCACAGAGGAGAGGATATGAACTTGCATTAGATTATGAGCGTCATAAAGATTTCGCAATTGTTGCCAAGGTGGAGGCTGAATATACGGATGCGCTCAAAGCCTTAAAAATTGAACAACAATCCGAGCTTCTGGTAAAAGAAAAGAAATTGATAATAGGCTTGGTGTTTATTATTATTACCTCGTTTATTCTCATTGGTTTGATTATTTATTTTTATCAAAAATTGAGATCAGTAAACTTAAAAACACGAATTCAGTCCGAACAACTTAAAGAACTTGATCAGATTAAATCTGATTTCTTTGCAAATATTTCACATGAGCTAAGAACGCCATTGGCTCTTATTTTAGGTCCTCTTTCTTTTTTGTTGAATCGTGAGGTTTCTTGGAATAATAGAATGATTAAGGATCAACTTCAGGTCATGCATAGGAATGGTGAAAATCTTATGAATTTAATTGAGGAAATTCTAGATCTTTCTAAAATGGAGTTTAAAAAGCTTGATCTTTACGAACAGCCTACTCCGCTATTAGAATATTTTCAGAAATTATGGAATACGTTTATACCGCAGTTTGAACTTCAAGATTTAAAGTATAAACTTGATATAGATATAAGTCCTGATCTAAATATTTTATTGGATCAAAATAAAATAGCAAAGATTTTAAATAATCTTTTAAGCAATGCGATTAAGTTTACTGATGATCAAGGTGAGGTAGCTTTAAAACTTCGCGTTTCCAATTCTGATATCTTAATTGAAGTATCTGATTCTGGGCAAGGTATTCACCCAATAGATCTTCCTCATGTTTTTGAGCGTTATTATCAATCTAAAGTTGCTGAAAATAAATTGAGAGGCGGCTCAGGTATAGGTTTAGCTTTGGTTAATGAATATGCTAAATTGATGGGAGGAAATGTATTTGTGGATAGTACCCTAGGTAAGGGGAGTGTTTTTTATTTCAGCTTCCCTAAAAAGGTAGTACAATCTCAAGTAAATAGTGATTTAATTCTAGAACACCTATCTGAAGAAGGAGATGTTTATTCTATAGGTAAAAATTATTCTATTCTAGTCGTAGAGGACAATAAGGATATGAGAGAGTTCATATTTCAAATGCTTAAGACAAAGTATAATCACGTGATATTAGCGAAGGATGGAGAAGAAGGCCTTCAGATTTTGAAAGATGGTAGTCAAAAAATTGATTTGATTATTTCTGATGTAATGATGCCTAAAGTTGACGGTTTGACATTCCTAAAAGAAGTTAAGGGAGATAAGAAGTGGATTAATATACCTGTAATAATGCTGACCGCACTCAATACAGAAAGAGATAAGCTAAATGCCTTGACTATTGGTGTGGATGATTATTTAACTAAGCCATTTTCCGTTCCAGAGCTTTTAATTAGAGTTCAGAATCTTTTGTATAACTATCAAGAACGCTTGGATTGGCGTATGGAAAATGCAGAAAAAGAACCTTCTGCGTCTGTTGAACAAGATTTAGGTTTAGCCAAAGGAATTATTGCAAGAGATAAAAAGTGGATTGAAGAGCTTATAAACCATATAGAAAACCACTCCAATGAGGAACGATTAAATGTAGATCTTCTAGCAGAATTAGTGTTTTATAGTCCACGACAATTGACAAGGAAGTTGAAACCTTTGACTGGGCTTTCACCTGCAAAGTTTATTAAGGAGGTCAGGTTGCAAAAGGGTAGGAGATTACTCGAACAAGGGGATTATTTTTCTATTTCTGATGTGGCATATAGTAGTGGTTTTGAAAATCATGCTACTTTTTCAATAGCCTTTAAAAATCGCTTTGGTAAGTCGCCATCAAATTATTCGAAGCAGGAAGGAAGTGTCAATGTGTAATCTTTCTATTGTGAATCCTACAATGAATTTTATTATGCTTTCAAGAACTTGTTTTTCTTTGCAAGATTTCTTTGCACCATTTAGATAAGTAGGTCTGTTCATGGTTTAAACCTACAGGGTAGGTAGTTCGCTTTTCATAAGCTAAATGTTTATTTACAGTCCTCAAAAGGATATATATACCAGCTTGTGACAATACTTAGCGAATATTCGCTAATTTACCTTTGTATTCACTGCAATTTCTTTTATATTTGTCATGAGTTTTGACTAAGCTCAACCCAATTTTTTATAAGTAAATTATAGAGATGAAACTTCTTGTTTGTATAAGTAAAACGCCGGAAACGACGTCAACGATTAAATTCGTAGATGGAGGCAAGGCCCTAGATACGGATGGTCTTAAATATATCATGAACCCATATGACGAGTGGTACGCACTTGTTAGAGCCCTAGAGCTTAAGGAAGCTGTTGGTGGTACAGTGACTGTGGTGAATGTTGGATCATCAGAAAATGATACTGTGATTAGAAAAGCATTGGCAATAGGGGCTGATGATGCTACTAGAATCAATGGTGAGCCCACAAGTGCTATGGCAACCGCTAAAATGATTGCTGATTTTGCAAAAGATCAAGGTTTTGATGCCATCTTCTGTGGTAAAGAAACAATTGATTATAATTCAGCGGAGGTTCCAGCAATGTTAGCAGAGCTTTTAGATCTGCCTTATATTCCTTTGGCTAAAGGAATGGAAGTAGATGGTACATCGGCTAAGGTTGTGCGTGATATTGAGGGGGGGAGTGAAACAGTGCAATTGGATTTCCCATTTGTATTATCTGCTTCGAAAGGTCTTGCTGAGCAGCGAATCCCTAATATGCGCGGAATAATGATGGCTAAGCGCAAAGCGCTAAATGTTGTTGAACCAAATACAACTAATGATCAGGCAGTTATTTCAGGATATGAATTGCCTTCTGATAAGCAGGGTGTAAAACTTATCGATCCTGACAATGTAGAGGAATTGGTTCGTTTGCTAAAAGAAGAGGCCAAGGC
>JAQXAY010000067.1 GCA_029252685.1 Saprospiraceae bacterium
TATTTTTATATATAATTTATAATATTTTATTATAATTATACTGTAATAAACAAAACAGTCTATGAAAAGGTTGGTTATCCTATCACTTGCCTTAATGGTATTCGCATGTCAAAATCAAACTGAAGAACTTCCTTTTATTAAGGTAGAGCAATTTGGTGATTATAATGCACTTATATTTAAAGGCGATAAAAGTCCAAAAGTTGATCTTTCGGAATACAAAAATCTCAAGCACTTTTATGCAATCGGTGCATTGGAAGAACGGAGAGGTTATTTTCTTGTTCTGAATTCAAAAATTTATAATGGAGTTCAAGAGGATATTGATTTAAATCTCGATAACTCATTCCAAAATAATGCTAGTTTTCTTGTGTCTTCTGTGGTGGAAGAATGGTTGAGTCTTGAAATTCCAAATAGTATTACGGACTCTAATACGCTAGAAAAGTTTATCAAAGAGGCAGCAGAAGAAAATGAGATTGATACGAATCTACCCTTTCCTTTTTTGATCACTGGGACAGTTTCTCAGATTGATTGGCATATATTGCGACAAGCTGGTTCAATTGGTTCTGAACAAAAAGCTAAAGGAAAATTAATCAATGAGTCTGTCGAAATTTTGGGATTTTTCAATAGCGATAATACACTCGGTATAGCTTTAGGAGATAAGCAAATAAATATGCATTTTAAAAATAGTGACACTACAGTAATTGGGCATATAGACGATTGGGCACCCGGTCGAAATATGAAATTACAGCTACCACTTAAATCCTTTTGATTGTATTTGCGGATAGTTTTTTTGAAAGTTTGGGGTAATAGTGCCTTTAAATTATCGTTATGGATGTAACTTTTTGCTCTTCAATTTATTTATAAGTATGAGAACCAAAGGGTTGCTTTGGTTATTGCTTTAAATTCCAAACGATTCTCGGATGTCAAAATTTCTGTTAGTTTCTATCTTTCTATCAGCTTTGCCCTTTGCAATAAGCGCGCAGGTACCTGTGATTTTTGACCAAGCAGAAAAAAATGAGATAGAAATTTTTGAATCAAACTTGTTGGTCGATAGAGATAAACTTGAGCGAACGGTGCTTTTGCCGATGCCTTATGCTTCTCCAGAATTGATTGATGCCTTTGTTGTCAATGAATTAAAATCGGGAAAAATCAAAGCTATCAATCTCTACTATACGGATTATCCAAAAGGTCGTAATTTGGACCGATTGAATCAGAATCGTATTGTCAATCTGGTGGATGCCTATGATGTAGTCTTGGATACTTCGATTATTTGGACCATTAATAGGCAGATGTCCTGCAGGAATAAAGAGGAAGCAGATCAGATGTTTCATGGATTTGAGATCATACTAGATATTGCAGAGTCTAAAGATTTAGCTTATTTACATTTACAAAAGGAAACCAAAGATCCTGTTGTAGCGGAGGTATTTAAACGCAATTCGTGGGATAGTATGCTTGTCGTTGCTGATTTTACTGGTAGTATGTCCTCCTATATTTCACAATTATTACTTTGGGTTAAGTTGAATAATTCGGGGGATAGAACCAGGCAGTTTGTTTTCTTTAATGATGGAAATGGTAGAACTTTAAAATATAAACTTTTGGGTAAGACTGGGGGAATATATCCAGTGCGTTCAAAGATTTATAGAGAGATTGAATTTACTGCTAAAAAGTGTAGGAAGGCTGGTGACGGAGGAGATATTCCTGAGAATGATATTGAAGCTTTACTTGCTGGTCTTAAATTATGCCCAGATTGCAAAGAGGTGGTCTTAATTGCTGATAATAAATCGGATGTAAGAGACATTATGCTTAGCGTTAAATTGGATCGTCCAATTCGGATACTCCTATGTGGAGTCAATAGTATTATAAATCCAATATATCTAAATCTAGCAAGACGAACAGGTGGGTCTATACATCTGATAGAGGAGGATCTTGTAGACCTCGCTGCTTTAAATGAAGGAGCAATACTTGAAGTAAATGATTATAAGTACTTAGTCAAAGACCAGGCCTTTGTACTTCTCTATGATTAAGAAGCACAAAAGCCTTGCTCTTAAGATACAATAGACTTTATTTTAGCTACTATCTCTGGATTGAGAAGTGTTGAAATATCTCCCAATTCCTTACCCTCTCCACAGGCAATTTTTCTCAAAATTCTGCGCATTATTTTACCCGATCTTGTTTTTGGAAGCCCAGGGCAAATAACAATTTTATCAAGTTTTGCTATCGGGCCAATCTTTTCGGCGATCAATGTATTGATCGATAAACTGATTGATTTAGGGTCCAAATCAGTGTCTAGTTCCTTTAAGCATATATAACCGAACAATGCATTTCCTTTGATATCATGCGGTACTCCTACTATGGCAGATTCTGCAACCAATTCATGCTCGTTTATGGCGTCTTCTATCGGAGCAGTGCCGAGGTTGTGTCCCGAAACAATAATTACATCATCTACTCGTCCAGTTATTCGATAATAATCTACGGCATCGCGTATAGCACCATCTCCAGTGAAATACATATTATCAAATGCAGAGAAATAAGTTTCCTTATATCTTTTGTGGTCCCCCCAGATCGTCCTAGCCATAGAAGGCCAAGGAAATTTAATGCACAATTTGCCACTAACCTGTTTTCCTTCTAATTCTCTAGCATTGTCATCCATCAAGGCTGGTTGGATGCCAATAAAAGGTAGGGTAGCATAAGTGGGCTTTGTGGGAGTAGCATAAGGAATAGGTGATATAAGGATACCTCCCGTTTCTGTTTGCCACCAGGTATCAACAATAGGACTATTCCCTTTGCCTATAATCCTGTCATACCAATGCCAAGCCTCTTCATTGATTGGTTCACCCACAGTTCCAAGTACTTTTAAACTTGAAAGATCATAAGGTTCAACGTGTTGATCACCTTCTTTTGCTAAGGCCCTGATTGCAGTTGGTGCGGTATAAAATTGGTTAACTTTGTGTTTTTCGACGATTTCCCAGAACCGACCATAGTCTGGATAAGACGGAACTCCCTCAAACATTATAGTCGTCGCTCCATTAGCTAAGGGGCCATAGATAATGTAAGAATGACCCGTTATCCACCCTATATCTGCTGTGCACCAGTATACATCGTTTGATTCGTACTGAAATATATTTTTGAAGGTGTATGCCGTGTAGACCATGTATCCAGCGCAAGTGTGCACCATTCCTTTAGGCTTTCCTGTAGAGCCAGAAGTATATAATATAAATAAAGGATCTTCCGCATCCATTATTGTTGCTGGACAAACTGTAGAGGCAGCTTTAAGTAAAGGGGCTAGTGCCTTGTCTCTACCGTCTTTCATGGCTATTTCTGATTTTATTCGTTCGGCTACAAGAACGGTGTGCACTTGAGGACATTGGTCAAGTGCTTCGTCAACAATACCCTTTAAGTCTATTGTTTTTGATCCTCGGAAAGAGCCATCAGCGGTGACAACTAGCTTGGCATCACAGTCATTGATACGTGTTGCTAGTGCGGTAGATGAGAAGCCTGCAAATACAACTGAATGTATAGCTCCTATTCGTGCACAAGCGAGCACAGTATAAGCTAGTTCAGGGATCATGGGCAGATAAATACATACTCGATCTCCTTTTTGTACGCCTTGTTCTTTGAGAACATTAGACATTTGATTTACCGCCTCAGCTAATTGGGCATAACTGATATGCTGAGCCGCTTCTTTAGGATCATTGGGCTCAAAAAGAATAGCTGTTTTATTTCCTTTGGATTCTAAATGTCTGTCGATACAATTCTCCGTGATATTTAGTTTTGCATCTTTGAACCAGCTTATTTCCGGTTTATTAAAGTCCCACTCTAGGACCTGTGACCATTTCTTATGCCAAGTAAAGTGTTCCTCAGCGAGCTCTCCCCAGAACTTCTCAGGATTTTCAACAGATTTTCTGTAAGTGGAAAAATAAGCTTCCAATGATTTGATGTGATAGCTGTTCATATCTAGATCTTATTTCTTTTAATGACTGTTTTGCGGTGGTTTTGCACCACTTGGAATTCTAATATTCTCAACAATTTCTTGTACCGAGTCAGGAGGCGCTGGATAAAATGAATTTACCGTTAGGGCAATAATGAAATTTACAAGCATTGCTACGGTGCCAAAACCTTCCGGTGAGATTCCAAACCACCATTCCTCTTTTAGATTATTGACCGCTGAAACACCCCCATCAAAAAGTCCAAATTTAAATTTAAGCATATAAAAAAGCATCAAGCAAATCCCGACAACCATACCACTGATAGCACCTTGCTTGTTCATCTTTTTATAAAATATTCCGAGCACTATAGCTGGGAAAAAAGAGGCTGCGGCAAGCCCAAAGGCTAGTGCAACTACAGCGGCGACAAAACCAGGTGGGTTGATACCAAAATATCCAGCAATTATAACTGCAAATACAGCAGCGCCTCTCGCTAGTCTAAGCTCCTGTTTATCTGTTAGGTCAGGCCGGAATACTTTTTTTGCTAAATCATGGGAAATAGAGGCGGATATGACCAGTAGCAATCCGGCAGCAGTTGAAAGCGCCGCAGCAAGTCCTCCAGCTGCAACAAGTGCAATAACCCAGTTTGGTAAGTTTGCGATCTCTGGATTTGCAAGAACCATGATATCACGGTCTACTTTAAGTTCGTTGATTTCAGGACTCGCATGATATTGGATCAGGCCATCTTTATTTTTATCCTCAAAACTTAGTAAGCCTGTTTTTTCCCAATTTGAGAACCAATCAGGAACCTCACTGTAGGTGCTTTCGTGGATTGTGTTGATTAAGTTTGTCCTAGCAAAAACAGCTACAGCAGGAGCCGTAGTATATAAAATAGCTATAAATAGTAGGGCTAAGCCAGCTGATTTCCTGGCATCTCTAACCCGCTTGACTGTGAAAAAGCGAACGATTACATGTGGCAAGCCAGCAGTTCCAACCATTAGAGCCATAGTTATGGCAAAGATGTCTATCATCGACTTACTGCCTGCAGTATACTCAGCAAAGCCAAGTTCAACAGATAGCTTGTCTAATTTTTCAAGGAGATACATACCTGATCCATCATTCAATACAGAGCCCATTCCAATCTGAGGAATTACTTTGCCTGTCATCTGTATAGAAATAAAAATAGCAGGTACCATAAAGGCAAAAATCAACACACAATATTGAGCAACTTGCGTATAGGTGATACCTTTCATCCCTCCAAGTACAGCATAGAATAAAACGATGAGCATACCTATTATGACTCCTGTGTTTATATCGACCTCTAGAAATCTAGAGAATACAATTCCAACCCCTCTCATTTGTCCAGCTACATAGGTAAATGAAACCAATAATGCGCAGAGCACTGCAACGATACGAGCAGTATTTGAATAATATCTTGTGCCAATGAAGTCAGGGACAGTGAATTGACCAAATTTTCTTAGATAGGGTGCGAGTAGTAGAGCAAGTAACACGTAGCCACCTGTCCAGCCCATAAGAAAGACAGAGCCGTCATAGCCCATAAATGAAATAAGACCAGCCATAGAGATAAAGGAAGCCGCCGACATCCAATCTGCAGCTGTAGCCATTCCATTCGCCAGTGGAGATACACTTCCTCCCGCTACATAGAAATCTTTAGTACTACCAGCTTTTGACCAGATAGCTATGCCAATATAAAGCGCAAAGGTGATTCCAATGATTAGGTAGGTCCATTCTTGAGTACTCATAGGATTGTTAATTTGAATCTTGGTCTTCGTCAAAGCCAAATGCCTTGTCAAGCTTGTTCATTTGGCGAACATAAATAAAAATGAGTATTACGAAAATATAGATAGAGCCTTGTTGAGCAAACCAAAACCCTAAGGGGAAGCCACCGATCATGAAATGGTCAAGGCTTTCTTTGAATAGAATACTAGTTCCAAAGGAACAGCTAAACCAGATGAAAAGGAGAATACTCAATATCCTAATATTTTTACTCCAGTATTTTTTTGCATGTTTTGTATTAGACATGTTAGCTGCTTTGTTTTGGTAACGCCTAGCTGACGGAATCTTCCTAATTAACAAGCGTTTTTTACATTTCATAAAGTATGAAATTTATAGGAGAAACAATGGACGTTTAGTCATTTTTATCCCCAGAATACGGACACGAAAATTTTAGACTTTTGAGTGAATTAAATACTGAGGTATTTGTTATTAGATTATTGAGCCTTGTAAACCATGCTTGGGGATAAACTGCTAATTAATAGTTGCTTGTCTTGCAGGTGCTTGAGATTCGTTGAATTATTTTACTTGAAGATTTTTAAATACAGTGCGAACGGTTAAAAAAGTTCGGTTCAAGTTCGTATAGTCAAAAACTATAATTAGTTTTGCACTTTATAAAAACAATCAACCTCGATATGATTTTATTCTTTCAAAAGGATCGTACAATCTTTGCCGTAAAGACAGGAGAGCAAAGTCAGGAAAACATTTCTAAGCTTAAATGGCTTTTTGGAAATGCAGAACAAGTCCTGGAGCAGCGTTTAGAAGGTTATTTCATTGGTCCTCGGGTAGAGATGATTACACCATGGAGTACCAATGCTGTTGAGATTACTCAGAATATGAGTATCGAGGGGATAGAGCGTATTGAGACTTACCTAATGGTAGATCGTTCAGAGGCAGATATTGATCCGATGCTGCAGGTTCTATATACAAATCTCGGTCAAGACGTGTTTACGGTGACTGCTGAGCCTCAGCGTATAAAAGCGGTTGATAATATCGCAGCATTTGATGAACAAGAAGGACTTTCCTTAAGTCCAGATGAAATTCAATACCTAGAGGAGCTCGCCTTAAAATTAGGAAGGAAGCTTACGGATTCTGAAGTTTTTGGATTCTCACAGATCAACTCAGAACACTGTAGACACAAGATATTCAATGGGACATTTGTGATTGATGGAGAAGAAAAAACAGCCTCTCTTTTCAAAATGATCAAGAATACTTCTGCGGCACATCCAAATACTATAGTTTCAGCTTACAAGGATAATGTAGCTTTCGTAAAAGGACCAAAGGTTGAACAGTTTGCTCCAAAGACAGCAGATAAACCTGATTTTTATCAGACCAAGGATTTTGAATCTGTTATTTCACTAAAGGCAGAAACACACAATTTTCCAACTACAGTAGAGCCTTTTAATGGGGCAGCAACTGGTTCAGGTGGTGAGATTAGAGATCGTTTGGCTGGTGGCCAAGGTTCTTTGCCTTTAGCGGGTACAGCCGTATACATGACTTCCTATTCAAGACTTGAAGCGGATCGCCCTTGGGAGAATATGGAAGAACGTGCATGGCTTTATCAAACACCAATGGATATTCTGATCAAGGCATCTAATGGTGCTTCTGATTTTGGAAATAAATTTGGTCAGCCATTGATATCAGGTTCTCTGCTTACATTTGAACATCAAGAGTCGGATAATAGCAGTGATTTGAGAAAGCTAGGATTTGATAAGGTGATCATGCTTGCTGGCGGTATTGGTTATGCAAAGGCTGATCAAGCCTTGAAGGGAGATCCAGAAGCAGGAGATAAAATTGTTATTCTCGGAGGAGATAATTATAGGATAGGAATGGGTGGCGCAGCTGTATCTTCAGCAGATACAGGTGAGATGGATTCTGGAATCGAATTAAATGCAGTTCAGCGATCAAATCCTGAGATGCAAAAACGTGCAGCAAATGCAATTCGTGGTTTGGTGGAAAGTGATCGAAATCCTATTGTTTCAATACATGATCATGGTGCAGGTGGACACCTTAACTGTTTATCTGAGTTGGTGGAAGAAACAGGAGGACATATTGATTTAGATAAACTGCCTGTTGGAGATCCAACTTTATCCGCTAAAGAGATCATCGGTAATGAATCTCAAGAACGAATGGGTCTTGTTATCAAAGAAGAGGATATCGAATTCTTAAATAGGGTTGCTGAACGAGAGCGTGCCCCGATGTACACAGTGGGTGATGTAACGAATGATAAGGTCTTTAAGTTTGAGGGGTCTGTATCTGGTCAAAAACCAATGGACCTAAGCCTTAATGACATGTTCGGCTCTTCTCCAAAGACCATAATGAATGATAAGACAATTACACGTGCTTATAAGCCTGTAAGCTATAGTTTAACAGATATTACAACTAATCTTAAGCTTGTACTTCAATTAGAGGCAGTAGCTTGTAAAGATTGGTTAACAAATAAAGTAGATCGCTGTGTTGGCGGAAAAGTTGCTAAGCAACAATGTACAGGCCCGCTTCAGCTACCATTGAATGATGTTGCCGTTATGGCTCTTGATTATAGAGGGAAGTCTGGTGTGGCTACTTCAATTGGTCATGCTCCAGTAGCTGCTCTTATTGATGAAGCTGCGGGCTCGAGAAATGCAATTGCAGAATGTCTTACAAACCTGGTTTGGGCACCTCTAGAAAATAAATTGGATGGCGTTTCACTTTCTGCTAATTGGATGTGGCCTTGTAAAAATGAAGGTGAGGATACTCGTTTGTTCAATGCAGTGAAGGCTGTTTCGGAATTCGCCATTGAATTAGGTGTGAATATACCTACAGGCAAGGATTCTTTATCTATGAAGCAAAAATATCCAAATGAAGATGTTATTGCTCCAGGTACTGTGATTATATCTTCGGTAGGTCATTGTGATGATATCAACAAGGTCGTTGAGCCAGTATTTACTAAAGCAGCAGCTAATGCGATCTATTATATTGATCTTTCTTCAGATGAATTGAAGTTAGGTGGATCTTCTTTTGCACAGGCTATGAATTCGATTGGTGCCGAGGCTCCTGACGTAAAGGATGCAAAGGCATTTAAGAATGGATTCAATGCTATTCAAGCAGCTATACAAAAAGAACTATTAACTGCCGGGCATGATATATCTGCCGGAGGAATGATAACAGCACTTTTAGAAATGTGCTTTGCTGATGTAAACCTAGCAGCAGATCTTGACCTGACAGCAATCGGTGTATCCGATCTTACTAAAGTTTTATTTGCGGAGAATGCAGGGGTGATTGTACAAACGACTTCTGCTGAAGCTTTAGAGGAGCATCTTAAGCAATCAAATGTTTCATTTGTTTGTATAGGATCAGCGAGGGAAGGCAACAAGTTGTCCATCAAAAATGGAAATGAAAATATAGATTTTGATGTTGCTGAGATGCGCGATGTTTGGTATAGTACTTCTTATTTGCTTGATCAAAAGCAATCTGGGGCACTCAAAGCAAAAGAACGATACACGAATTATAAAGCACAACCGCTTACCTTTAAGTTTCCAAGCCAATTTACAGGTAAACTACCTGCGGTTTCAGGAACAAAGCCAATAGCTGCTGTACTTAGGGAAAAAGGTTCTAATTCTGAGCGTGAGATGGCAAATGCACTCCACCTAGCAGGGTTTCAGGTAAAGGATGTTCATATGACTGATCTTATCTCAGGTCGGGAGACTTTAGAAGATGTGCAGTTCTTGGGAGCAGTTGGAGGATTTTCAAATTCAGATGTACTCGGTTCTGCCAAAGGATGGGCAGGGGCTTTTCTGTATAATCCGAAAGCAAAGGCGGCTTTAGAAAAATTCTATGCGAGACCTGATACACTTTCTTTAGGGATATGTAATGGTTGTCAACTATTTGTGGAACTTGGGTTGATTTACCCGGAGCACGAAGATCAGCCAAAGATGTTACATAATGATTCTCAAAAACACGAGTCTGCTTTTACTTCTGTAAATGTGGAGGAGAACAATTCTGTTATGTTGGGTAGTTTGTCCGGAAGTACCTTAGGAGTTTGGATTTCACATGGAGAAGGCAAGTTCCATTTGCCAATGTCAGAGGATAATTATAACATCGTTGCTAAGTATGGCTATGAAGGCTATCCGTCTAATCCGAATGGATCTTCTTATAATACAGCAATGATGGTTTCAAAAGACGGTAGACATTTGGTTATGATGCCACATATAGAGCGTTCCACCTTCCAGTGGAATTGGGCAAATTATCCAGCTGGTAGAAAGGATGAAGTTTCGCCATGGCTTGAGGCATTTGTCAATGCAAAAGAATGGTTGATTAAAAAATAAATATAAACCGATTCAATATGTTGAATCGGTTTTTTATTTTTAGGTAAACAATCGAAGTTTTGGAAACAACTAGATTGAATTACTATTTACAAATCAACTAAATGAAAATTAAATGGAACAATCAAATGAATTAGACGGTCAATCTTATGAGCAAAGTTTTGTACTATCTGCGCAAGCAACTCAGTATATAGAGATAGGTTCAAAATGGGCTAAGTTTATATCCATCCTTGGCTTCCTATCTTCTGGTTTTATCGCAATTATGATGCTTGTATTTTTATTTTTGTCAGGAACGTCAACGGATGCGCTCTTTGGCACAGCGGCAGTTGCATCAGGAGCATTTATGTTTATCATTTATGGTTCGATTTTTGCGATCTATTTTTTCGCATCTCTATATCTCTACAAATTTGCAGATCGGTTATTAACTGCTGTTCGTACACAGAATAATGCAAGCTTTGAAGAAGGCTTTGTAAATTATAAACGCTTATTTAAGATGGTAGGCATTTTGAGTATTGTAACTATTGGACTTTATATTATTGTCCTCATAGGTTCCTTACTAATGTATGGCTTAGGCAGTTTTCCAATCAATTAAAAAAATCGGGCATGGATCCTTCATGCCCTTTCTTATGTTTTCTACTAAAGAATAATATCGAGTAAAGGCTGTATATTCATAGTAAAGAGTACTAACTATGAAAAGGGTCTTATATTGTATTTTTTGTTTGTGCTTCATGCATACCCTATTTGGGCAAGAAGCAAAATATGTTAATCCTATCCTTCCAGGGTCTTATCCGGATCCCAGTATCTGTAAAGTTGGAGATACATTTTATTTAGTCAATTCTACCTTTGAGTATTTTCCAGGTTTACCTGTTCATTCGAGTAAAGATCTTGTGAACTGGGATTTGGTTGGTTATGGTTTGCATCGTGAAGAACAATGCAAGGGTGCAGTTAATCTAGTTGATGTGCAGTCAAACGGAGGTATTCATGCTCCGACCATTCGCTTTCATAAGGGACGGTTTTATATTATTACAACGAATGTATACTACCATGCTGAGACAGAAGAAACCGATTTTGTGAATTTTATAATTCATGCTGAAAGTCCTGCTGGCCCATGGTCTGACCCTATAGTTGTTGAAGGTGCGCCAGGTATTGATCCTGATATCTTTTTCGATGATGATGGCAAGGTTTGGTATGCTGGAACTCGAATGCCAGATGATCCAAGCTTTAACGGAGAAGGTCAGATCTGGATGCAAGAGTTGGATCCGGTAAGTTTTCAGTTAATAGGCGAGGAGCATTTATTGTGGCGCGGAGCCTGTGGTGGTGTTTGGGCAGAGGGGCCACATATCTATAAAAATGATGGAAGATATTATCTATTGATTGCAGAAGGAGGGACAAGCTTTAATCATGCAGTTATGATTGCGGTGAGTGACTCTATAACTGGGCCTTATGTTCCAAATGATAGAAACCCAATCATTACAGCAAGGCATTTGAGCTATGATCATTGGGTGCATAGTGTAGGTCATGCAGATATTATTGAAGTAGAGCCAGGAGAGTGGTATATGCTTGCTCTGGGCGTAAGGGGTGATATTGAGCGAGGTTCCAATATGGGTAGAGAAACCCACCTGTTCCCAGTAACTTGGGAACGCGAGCCTTTTGAATGGAAAGAAAAGAAGTACTTGTGGCCTGTTGTTTCTGCGGAGAGTGGTAGACCAGACCAGTCTTATGAACTTCCTTATGGTGTACCACAGAACCTTAGTTCAACAACTTTTTCAGATGATTTTAGTTCAGAAAAGCTGAGTTTAGACTGGAATTATAGACGTGTCCCTAGGGAGGAGAACTTTCAGGTAGATCAAAGAAAAGAATGCTTAAGAATATTCGGAAGTGCACAGGGTCCTCAAGAACGAGAGCGATCTTCTTGGCTAGGTATTCGGCAAACGGAATCTGATTTTAGTTTTTCTTTCAAAATGGAGATTGATTCTAAGTCTACTAGTTTTAAGGCAGGCCTTGGCTTTGTGCAGAAAGATGATAATTACCTCTTATGGGATTTATGTGCAAATGATAAAGGACTTTATTTGGAGGCAGTACTTAAAGAACCGTCTAAAGATCCTTTATTCGTAAAATCAAGCGATATTGATTGGTCTGGGTCGGAGATATGGATGAAATTGGAGTCCAGGAATGATGTTTATACCTTAAGCTACAGCGCTGATGGAATCAATTATATTTTTTGGGATAAATTGCCTGCTAATACATTGATAAGTAAAGGGTATACTGGCGCTTATTTAGGGCTGCACGTGATTGGAATTGGCAGCCATACGGATTTTGATGATGTACTGTACGAACCTTATTCAAAAGAATGAAAGGATGAAAAGTTTTGACTTATACCAGATTGATGCATTTGCTGATAGCGTTTTTGCTGGAAATCCTGCTTGCGTGGTCCCCTTATCGGAATGGCTTCCAAGTGAAACAATGCTTGCAATTGCTCGGGAGAACGGAGTAGCTGAGACTGCCTTTTTTGTCAATACGGATGGTCATTATCAGCTGAGGTGGTTTACGCCTGAAATTGAAATGGACCTTTGTGGGCATGCGACATTGGCAACAGCGCATTGTATTTATGCACATCAGGGATACAAAGGAGCAGAACTTCTCTTTGAATCTAACAGTGGCCCTTTGGTCGTGAAGCAAGTTGATGGGCGTTATCAGCTAGATTTTCCCGCTCGGATACCGATGGAAGCTGAATTGCCTCCAATTGTGGCTAGATCATTAAATATTCAACCTCGAAGGGTCTTCAAGAGTAGGGATTACCTGCTTGTTTATGATTCAGAGGATTTAGTAAAGCATATCACGGTTGATCGATCTGTATTGGATCAGATCAACTTGGATCCAGGAGGCGTAGTTGTAACTGCGGAGGGCGATAATTGTGATTTTGTTTCTAGGTACTTTACGCCTCAGGCATCGATACTAGAAGATCCTGTGACAGGTTCATCGCATTGCTCTTTAATTCCATATTGGGCGAATATTTTAGGTCGAAAATCTATGCTTGCGAGACAGATTTCGGCTCGAGGAGGTACCCTTTGGTGTGAATTATTGGATAATCGTGTTCTTATAAGTGGCTATGCAAAAACATACTTGGCAGGTAGATTATTTTTGTAGGAAATTGGTCGCACTGGGTGATTTGCTTATAATGTGATAGGATTGCTTGCTTGTTAGAGGATTTAGAGTCTCGAAGTCAGCAGCAATTTCAAATAATAGGAAAGGATGTACAGAATACAAAAAAATAAAAGGGTTCTATTTTTGACTAAGAATGAAGAAGTTCTTTATGAGTTTAAGTATCAGAAGTGGTCGTCCTCAAAGGGAGATTTCTATTGTGGTGAGCAGTATGTCTCTATTAGACCTCGAAATATGATGGGACAGAAATTCGATATTACAAAAGACAATACTGAGGTTGGTGAAATCACCTTTAATTGGAAAGGTCAAATGAGTATACAAGTTGAGGATAGTAATTATACAAAGCATACGTTTTTCATTCGTTCAAAAGGGTTTTGGAAGAGTTATTACGAAATTTTAAATGCAGATGATAAAGTCCTATTTAAGCTAAAGCCGAAATTTGTCTGGAAAGCTTTCGGATACAATTTCGATATAGAAATTGATCATTTTTCATATGATAAGGAAGAGTTAGCGCTATTTGAAGAGGTTTTTATGTATGTCGTATTTGGAGTAAACGTACAGATGTCTCAAGCTTCAGGGGCGGTATAAATGGAGAAATACCTTTTTTTATCCTTTGATATGGCTTAACCTAAGTTAATAAAACAAGGAAGATTACTTAGTCTCATCAATACTAGTCCATCCAGAGGTATTATTATACAAGGCTTTTAGGGTCATTGTACTATTCGATTAAAAATTACTTAACTCACATTCATTGTAAAATAAGCGATTGATATAGACTTTTACCAAGTATTAATTGGTGAAATAAACAAGGGTCTTATGCTATCACTTGCAGGTATATCTTTTCTTAGCGCAATGTCATTGCTGTTCATTACAGAATTAGTTTATAGTATTGTTGTTGATAAGTACTATTCAGTTGATCCTTTTAATGGTACTATTTTTTCATCCATGAGAGGTATAATTCTAAAAGGCTTGTACACAGTTTTTTGGATTGCCTTGTTTTATTTATGTCTCATTTATATTCCTGGTAATCAATGGTTGGTAGTTCTAGTTTATTTGCTTTTAGAGTTTTTAGTTTATTTTTTTGATAGCATATCCAATAGCCTAAGTCAGCTTACAGCTTATGAGCGTAGGACTACTACTAGGCTAGAATATTATTTGTCTATTAGCTTCAAACTGCTGCTTCTTGGATTTCTCACTTATTTGGTGTCGCTTTAAATAATAGTCCTCCTTCAGCTCACCTTAAATCAAAAATTAATTTTATGCTTACTCAAATTGCCCCTTATTTTATTTGTTTGGTTATACTCTGCATTGTTGCGGAAGCTATTTATAGTTCCAAAAAACAGCTGGACCTCTATGATCGGAAAGATACCTGGACTAGCATTAGATTTGGTATTCTAGGGGTTGTTTCTAGAATATTTATGAAAAGCACGAATTTAGCCATATGGCTTGCGGTATACCATTGGACACCCTTGAAAATTGAGACAAACATTTGGACACTCCTTTTACTTTACTTTTCCAATGAGTTTATCTTTTATTGGTTTCATAGATGGAGTCATGAATTCTCGTTCTTATGGGCTACGCATGTGAATCATCATTCATCTAATAAAATGAATTTTTCTGTTGCCGCGCGTACTCCATTTATGAATGCAATTCATCATGTAGTATTTTGGTTGCCTTTGCCGCTCTTAGGTTTCGATCCGCTTATGATTCTCTTGGTAGAGACTATAAGTTTCTTAGCGGCCTTTATTCAACATACTACACTTATTCCAAAACTGGGTGTCATAGAATGGGTTTTTAATACGCCATCTCACCATCGAGTTCATCATGCGTCAAACCCCAACTATATCAATAAGAACTATGGTAATACACTTATTATTTTTGATAGACTCTTTGGTACTTTTAAAGAGGAAACGGAGGAGGCTGTTTATGGCATTACAATAAACCCTATCGACAGAGGCTTTTGGAATATGATCTTTCACGGTTGGGTAGAGGCTTTTCGTAATTTTAGAATAAAAATTAAAAAAGGCTAGTTTCAGTTTTTAGAAGCTTTATTCTTTGTTGTTTGAAGAACTATTGATGAAATAGATTCTGTTATAGAAAAAATCGTTTTTGTCAATTGCTTAATTATTTTATTTTTAAGTGTACAATTTCTCAAACAACTAAGAAATAATTAATGGATAACAACCCGAATTCTAATGGTAAGTGTCCCTTCCTAGGTGGAACACTTCATCAGAGCGCTGGCGGTGGCACAACCAATAAAGATTGGTGGCCTAATGCCCTCAACTTAAATATATTAAGGCAACATTCTTCTTTAGTAGATCCTATGGATACTGATTTTGATTATGCTGAAGCATTCAAATCATTGGATTATCAGGGTTTGAAAAAAGACCTAAAGGATCTTATGACAGATTCTAAGGATTGGTGGCCGGCGGATTATGGGCACTATGGCCCATTTTTCATTCGCCTATCTTGGCACGCTGCAGGTACATACAGAATTGCAGATGGAAGGGGAGGAGCTGGAACTGGTTCACACCGTTTTGCACCTTTAAACAGTTGGCCTGATAATGCAAATCTAGACAAAGCAAGATTATTACTTTGGCCGATCAAGCAGAAGTATGGTAAGAGTATCTCTTGGGGTGATTTATTCGTACTGGTGGGTAATGTGGCATTGGAATCAATGGGGCTTAAGACCTTTGGATTTGGAGGAGGCCGTGCAGATGTATGGCAACCGGAAGAGGATATTTATTGGGGTTCTGAGACCGAATGGCTGGCAGATAACAGATACGAAGGTGATCGCGAGTTAGAAAATCCACTTGCCGCTGTGCAGATGGGATTGATATACGTTAATCCAGAAGGGCCAAACGGAAAGCCAGATCCAATTGCTTCAGCTCGAGATATAAGGGAGACCTTTGGGCGAATGGCAATGAATGATTACGAGACGGTTGCACTAATTGCAGGAGGACATACCTTTGGAAAGACACATGGAGCTGGGGATGCTTCAAAAGTAGGAAGAGAACCAGCTGCAGCGCCGATAGAGGCTATGAGTATGGGTTGGAAGAATCCGCATGGAACAGGAAAGGGAGGTGACACAATTACTTCTGGTCTTGAGGGAGCATGGACAACTACACCTACCCAATGGAGTAATAATTATTTTGAAAACTTATTTGGGTACGAGTGGGAATTGACAAAGAGTCCAGCAGGAGCACAGCAATGGCGTCCTAAGGGTGGAGCAGGTGCTGGTCTAGTACCAGATGCACATGATCCGAATAAGTCTCATGCACCATTTATGCTGACAACAGATATTGCTCTCCGAGAGGATCCTGCATATGAAAAAGTATCTAGACACTTCTTTGAAAATCCTGAAGAGTTTGCAGATGCTTTTGCACGAGCTTGGTTTAAGCTAATGCATAGAGATATGGGACCGAAGTGTTGCTATCTAGGACCTGAGGTACCTGCTGAAGATCTGATTTGGCAGGATCCTGTGCCAGCAGTTGATCATGATTTGATAAATGACCACGATATAGCTGAATTGAAAAAGCGTGTTTTAGCTTCTGGCCTTTCTGTTTCTCAGCTAGTGTCCACGGCTTGGGCATCTGCATCAACTTTTAGAGGTTCTGATCGCAGAGGTGGAGCAAATGGTGCACGTATTCGTTTGGCTCCTCAAAATGATTGGGCAGTGAATAATCCGACTCAGTTGAATAAGGTTTTAGGGGTGTTAGAAGGAGTTCAAAAAGAATTTAATGCTTCAGGTAAAATGGTTTCATTAGCGGATCTGATAGTACTTGCAGGATGTGCAGGTATTGAACAAGCTTGTTCTGTAGCGGGTATGACGGTTTCTGTTCCATTTACGGCAGGTCGTACAGATGCAAATCAAGATCAGACGGATGCACCTTCTTTCGATCCTTTAGAGCCACAGGCGGATGGTTTTAGGAATTATGTGAAAACAAAGTATAATATCAGTCAAGAAGAAATGCTTGTAGATAAGGCTCAGCTTCTTGGATTGACTATTCCGCAAATGACTGCTCTTGTGGGTGGTATGCGTGTTCTTGATACGAACTGGGATGGTTCAGACACTGGTGTATTTACTAGTAGACCAGGAGTACTTAGCAATGATTATTTTGTAAATGTACTGGACATGAATGTGAAGTGGCAACCTGTGGATGAGCATGAAGATAAATTTGAAGGTACAAATCGTGTAAGCGGTCAAAAAGTCTGGAATGCAAGCCGAGTGGATCTAATCTTTGGATCAAATACGGAGTTAAGAGCTGTTTCCGAAGTCTATGCCTCTTCAGATGGTTCTGATAAGTTTATCCGAGATTTCATTGCCGCTTGGGACAAGGTAATGAATGCCGATCGATTTGAACTTTAGAATTTTTTTGATTATAAAATAAAAAGGTGACTCATGAATATGAGCCACCTTTTCTTTTACCAAAAAATTGTTGTAAAGTTTATTCTTATTGTAATTCAGTCGATTCGTTTGAATAGACTCTTATGTAATCTATTTCCATAGTTCTTGGCCAAATTGAGGCATCTACGCCATGTTTACCACCCCAGTTGCCACCAATAGCTAAATTGAGAATAAGATGAAATTTTTGATCAAAGGGCCAGTAGGCAAAATGATCTTTTGCTTTGTGAAAAGTATGATAATGATGTTCATTTACATACCAATCAATTCTATCTTCTTTCCAATCTATTGTATAGGTATAATATTCATCTTCGGAATCCAGGATTTCAATACCTCCAGATTTTTGTGTGAATATCATCCCATTAAAAGCTTCTGTGTGTGGTGTTCCAAATATAGAATCTCTTTCAAATCCTACATGTTCCATGATGTCGATCTCCCCACTTTTAGGCCAATTGCCATATGTATTGTGAGTGGGTAACATCCAAATCGCAGACCAAGCACCTAATCCACCTGTGACTTTTGCCCTGATATCAATTTTAGCATACTTGAAGTCAGCCTTATTCTTTCCGACTAATCTTGCTGAAGTGTAGCCTTTAGAACCCATAGTTTGTCTATGTGCTTCTATAGTAAGTATACCGTTTTCGACACGAGCATTATCTAGGTTTTTCTCAGTGTAGTATTGAAGTTCATTATTACCCCATCCGCACAATTTTGGGCAACCATCTCCTACGTCATAACTCCATTTAGTAGAATCGGGAAGTCCGTTGTAATCAAACTCCTCAGACCAAATCAATTTATTTTCTGCAATACCATTCTCTTTAAGTAATAAATTACTTGTAAGGAGAATGCTTATTGCAGCAATACTTATGATAAGGAATATTCGAACTCTCATTTATTAATTATTCTGTGTTTAATTTGAATTGATGGGGTATTACATCCCCATCAATTCATTTTAGATAATTAGTTTGCAATTAGTGAGAAAGTCCAGAATGCACCTCCTGTACCACTAATGTCAACAGAAATAGTAATTATCTCATTAGTACCGTCATTTACATAGCTCATCACTTCATAAGTAACAGATCCGTTTGCTACAGGAGGTCCTGCTGCATACTCACCGCCATTATAAGCCTTAGAAAGACCAATGAATGCTCCTGTTCCTGTTACTGTAATAGTAGCAGCGTCAGTACCGTTTGATTCTACAACAGAGAATGCGTGGTTTCCTGATGTCCATGCAGCAGCATCACTAGGAATTGCAGCCTCATCAGTACAACCAGCAGGGTCTACACCGTGGTAACCTTCTGCCCAGATTGAACCAGTTGCATTATACGTGAAGTTACCATCCGTATCAAACGTGTACTCATCATCAAAGTGACAGTCTCTTACTGTGATGTCATCAACACTTGTTGCAAACCAGTCTCCACATCCTTGACATGGTCCAACCATCAATGCACCAGCAATTGGGTTGATTTTCCAAGTCTTAGTATCGTTACCATGTAGCTTAGCAATGTTGAAAGTAGAACTTGATATAGTTACATTAGCATTTGCTTCTGCAGTTCCGTTAGCATTCGTAGCCGTCATTTTAACAGCATAGATACCATCACTTGCATAGGTATGAACAGGGTTTTCTTCTACTGAAGAGTTTCCGTCACCGAAATCCCATGTATATGAATCAGCACCAGCTGATGCATTTGTAAATGTTACTGTACTCTCATCTATTGAAGAAGAGAATGAAGCCGATGGAGGTGCACCAGGAAGATCTGGCTCATCTGCAGGATCGTCATAAGAAACTAGTACGAATCTCCAGTAACCACCTGCTGCAACAAGATCAGTTTCGATCGTTAGATAATCAACTGGTCCATCAGTATTCAATTCAACAACTCTGTACGTTACTGATTGCTGAGGAACAGTGTATTCACCTTCTGTACCTACTTTAGCTAGTGCAATGTGTGCACCCAGTCCGATAACAGAAAGTGTAGCTGCTTGAGCATCATATTCAAATCCGAAAGATCCAGAACCAAATGCTGAGATATCCTCACCATCAGGATTTGTCATAGCAGCTGCATCGTTCTCATCAACACATCCACCCGCTACATCATCATTCCATACACCGAAGTCAGCGTATACAGTACCTTCATAAGCTTGGTAAGTAAATGAACCGTCAATGTTGAAGATATACTCTTCTTCCATTAGACACTCACGGCTACCGATTGGCTCGTTTAGACCATAAGCCCACCAAATCTCAGAGAAATCTGCAGGACCTACCTGCATTGGATACTGCTCATTTGTTAGGTCACGATTAAGTTTCCAAACTTTTGATTCTTCACCAGTCAATTTCTTTAGTTGACTGTCTGGGTCAACAACAAGAATGTTTTCACTTGAAGAACCAGTACCACCAGGGCCTGTTGCTGTTAGAGTAACTGTGAAGGTACCTTCTGCCGTATAAGTATGGCTAGGACTAGCATCTGTGCTTGTTCCACCGTCGCCAAAGTCCCAAGTGTATGAGTCTGCATCTTCAGATTCATTTGTGAAGGTCCATGTAAATGAATCAGTTGCATCCTGTACAGGAGTGAAACGAGCCTTTGGAGCTTCAATTGTAGAAACTACCTCATCATCATTACTACATGATGAAAAGAATCCTACAGACAGTATAATACTGCAATAAATTAGATATTTAACTTGTTTCATAATTAAACGTTTAGTAGTTGTATTAGATTTCTACCCTGCTAAATCTGACAGGGTATGCTTATTAATAACCAGGATTTTGAGTTAAAACCCCGCTGCTTAAATCAATTTGTTGTTGCGGTATAGGGAATAGTTCGTGGGTACCTGATTGGAAACCTAATGGTCCAAGTACTTCAATCGCTCTTCCTTGTCTCACTAGATCAAAGAATCGATGTCCTTCAAGACCTAGCTCAACTCTTCGTTCGTGTAGTATTGCGTCAAGCAGAGCTTGACCAGTTGCAGTAACATCTGGCAAAACACCAGCTTCAGCATTTCTTCTTGCACGTTCTCTAACTAAGTTTAAAGAAGTCAATGCAACAAGTTCTTGTCCATTGTAATATGCTGCCTCGGCATGCATAAGTAGTAAATCTGCATAGCGAATCAAACGATCGTTTGGCTCTCCATTCATATTTGGATCTCCAATGTTTATTTCTTCGTGTTCGCTTCTGCTAACAAAATATTTTTTCGAATAGTAGTCATGATCAAATCCAGTGGCTGCTTTCGTAAATACACCTCTGTCACCTAAGGTGTCACCCTCCATGAACACTGAAGATTTCAGCCTTGGATCACCTGCTTCGAATTCGTCTACGAAATTTTGTGTTGGAAGATTAAAGCCCCAGCCTCCGAACTGACCTCTTGGTAGTTGGTATACAACAGCAAGGTTCCCTTCATTAGCACCATTTACGGAACCCCAGTAGCCGCCTCCAAAAGGAGAGCGTTGGATTTCGAAAATAGACCCAGGACCATTTTCTCCAGACTTGACAAAAATATCTCTGTAGTCTTCATCAAGTGAATATTCACCTGAACTAACAACTAATTCTGCATTGGTTTGTGCTTCTAACCATTCTCCTTGATATACGTGTGCTTTTGTAAGTAAAGCTAGTGCAGCACCTTTTGTTGCTCTTCCAGTTTCAGAAGAATTATAGCCACTTTTAGCTGGCAATTGAAGAGCAGCTTCAGTCAAGTCACTTTCTATTAGACTCCAAATTTCCTCTGCAGAACTACGAGCCGTATTGTATTCACTAGGAAGCAACAACTTATCTACTTTAGGCACCCCTCCAAAAGTTGTTACCAACTCAAAGTAATAGTGTGCTCTAAGAAAGTATGCTTCTGCTATCAATTGACTTTTAAGGTCTGGGTCAATCTGGTCATCCGTCATGCTTCCCACGTTTTCAATAACTAGATTTGCGCGATATATTCCTATATATTTTGCAGTCCAGTCTGCGTTTGTGTGGATGTTGTTCGCCGTTCCTTGAAATACCGATAAAGCTTCAAGCTGTGGTTGATCAGCTACACTAGATCCGCCTTTGATAGCGTCATCTGATGCGAAATCACCAAAGAACCATCTGAAGTGGTATACACTATTTGTGTAGTTGTATTGTAATGGGTCGTATGCAGCTGTGATTGCAGCAATAGCATCTTCCTCATTTTGATAAAAATTACTCTCAAGTTCTCCCAATATTGGAAGCTTGTTTAGTTCTTGCTCGCAGCCTGTAAATCCAATAACAAGGATAGTTAGGAAAGCAAAGGACTTAAGTATATGTTGGCTTAATTGTTTCATAATGATTAGAATTGAATGTTAATACCTCCCATGAAGATTTTGGCCTGTGGATATAGTCCTCGGTCAACTCCATAATTAAGATTGGATGAAATACTGTTATCGTAAGGATTTGCCTTTCCGATCTCAGGATCTAGGCCAGTATATTTTGTGAATGTTAACAAATTCTGTGCCGATATATAAACTCTGAATTTTTCAACTAAGAATTTTCTCGTAAATGATTTTGGTAATGTATATCCCAGTTGAACTGTTTTTAGACGCAAGTATGATCCATCTTCTACGAAATAGTCAGAGAATCTAAAATTCTGATTTAAATCGGTAGTACTCATAGCTGGTTGATCCGTATTAATGTTGTCAGGTGTCCAGCGATTAAATCTTGCTGCTGGCAAGTTCGATACAAGGAGGTCATAACGTGTCGTAGCATTTACGATATCGTTACCTACTGTTCCCTGAAGGAAGATGTTTAAATCAAATCCTTTGTAGTCAAGACTTGTGGTTAGCGCAATTACAGCATCTGGATATGGATTTCCGACCATTGTTTGATCTAGATCTGAGATAATACCATCTCCATTTATATCTACAAACTTGAAGTCGCCTGCCTCTGCTTTCGGTTGGATTTCTTCTCCTGCAGCATTTAGGTATTCTTTAACTTCAAAGCGATTTTCGAAAACACCATCTGTAACATAGCCATAAAAGAAGCCAAGTGGCATACCTTCTTCCATCCTAGTCGTATTACCACCAAGTCCTTGGTTGTAACCGGAAGAGAATGGTGTAGTGAAGTCACCCAGGCCAGTTACTGTGTTTTTTATAAATGTTGCATTGGCTGCAATGTCTACATTCAATTGACCGAAGTTATTTCTATATCCTACAGCAAATTCCCAACCTTTATTCTCCATGCTTCCAATGTTTTGGAATGGAGGAGATGAACCGTTAATACCTGACCCTGCTGTTGCAAGGATACTAGCAGGAATAAGGATGTCATCAGTACTTTTGATAAAGTAATCTACTGTAAGTGTTACGCGATCATTAAATAGACCAGCATCAAACCCGAAGTCCGTCTGTGTACTAACCTCCCATTTTAATTCTGGATTGGCAGGTACAGTAGGTGCAGAACCCACAGCAAGTGTTTGGTCAGAACCGAATACGTAACGCACAGGATCAATGATTGTGGTGAACCCATAATCAGATAGAGAAGCTTCGTTTCCATTTTTACCCCAACTTGCTTTCAGTTTCAAGAAGTTTAAAGACTTTAGGATGTTATAATCTTTAGTGATTAACCACCCTGCAGATACAGCTGGGAAATTAGCAAATTTGTTTTCTGCACCAAATCTTGAAGATCCATCCCTACGCATAGAGGCCGTTAGGAAGTATTTATCTTTGTAGTTATAGTTTACTCTTGTAAAATAAGAAAGTAAGGCAGATTCAGAGATCCATTCTCCTATACTTCTATTGTCCATATTGCCATCATTGATATTCTGCGCGGCAATAAATGCATCTTCAGGCGTATTCACAGGTAAGTCAGCAAGACCAACATATAGGCCTTCTGAATTACGCTCTCTAAATGATGTACCCACTAAGGCAGATACTGTATGTGTTTCTGCAAATGTCTTATTGTATTCTAGTAAATTTTCTATAAGGAAATTAGTCCATTTAAGTCTTTCCTTTGAAACCGAATTTTGGTCAACACGTTCATGGACAAATGTTCCTGTAGAATCTAGATTGTAGGATGGACCAAATCCGAAATTCTCTGCAAAGGTTATATCCATTGATGCATTCGTCTTGAATGTGAGTGCTTGGCCAATTTTTAATTCTTGTCCAATAAGTCCAATAAGACGATCAGATGTGAAGGTGCTGTACGTTTTATCTATTCGGTTAACAGGATTCTTTACATCACCTACTACGTAAGGGGAGAAGTTGAAAGTACCGTCATCCTTATATACGCTTGTGATTGGATCTATATTCAATGCAAATGCTACAGGAGACGAAAATTCATTGTTCTCTGGAAGTGCATTTCTTTTAAAGCGTGTATAGTTCACGTTTGTAACAATCTTGAACCAATCCTTAACTTGATTAGATCCCTTAAAACGCGCGGAGTATCTCTCAAAGGCAGATTTATCACCACCAACGATACCGTCTTGCTTGAAATAACCACCAGTTATACCGTATGTAGTTTTTTCACTTCCTCCAAGGAAAGAAAGTTGATGACTTTCGATAGGCGCAGTTTGGAAAATCTCATTTTGCCAGTTCGTACCCTCGCCTAGTGAGGCAGGGTCTGGTATATTCAATGGATTATTTTCATTTGCCTCTAAGATAAGGGTTGCATATTCCTGTGCATTAAGCAAATCTACAGTTCTTGCAACTTCTTGTTGACCTCTATATCCATCATAGGTTATAGTACCTTTAGAACCTTTTTTACCTTCTTTAGTGGTAATGATTACTACACCGTTTGCTCCGGATGTTCCATAGATGGCTACAGAAGCAGCATCTTTTAGTACACTCATAGATTCAATGTCACTCGGATTTAGGAAGTCAACACCATCCACCCATACACCATCTACTATGTACAAGGGATCACTATTTAATGGTGTTCCTGTTCCTCGTATTCGTACAGATAGTGCATTTCCTGGTGAACCGGAAGATTGAGTGATCTGAACTCCTGAGGTTCTTCCTTGAAGTGCTTGTTCCAACCTTAGATTTGCTGTTTTACTGATGTCCTCTGCGAGAACCACAGAAACAGCACCATTGATCTCACTGCGCTTTTGAGTACCGTAGCCTACAACAACAAATTCATCTAGAATTTTATCTTCTGTCTCTAGAAGAATTTCAATAGGATTTGAGTCAGTAATAGTAATTTTCTTTTCTCTATATCCCGTATAAGATATGATAATAGTTTCGTCGACAGCTACTTCTAATGTGAATTTGCCATCGAGGTCTGTGACTGATCCCCTGCTGGCTGTGTTGTCAACAAGAATGTTAGCACCTATAATAGGTGTCTTATCATTTGCGTCTAGGATGGTGCCTTCAAGTTGGAATGTCTGCCCCGTAAGGCCAACACTCGCTAGTAAGAGTAGCACACAGTATAAATATTTGTGCATGTGGTAATGTGTTTGCAAAAATTATGTAAAAATGTACCTAAGGTGCATTTTCATTTGTCCTGTTAATTTATTCTTAATTTTATTTTAAATAGATTTAATA
>JAQXAY010000006.1 GCA_029252685.1 Saprospiraceae bacterium
TTACAGTCAAATTTTCAAAAAATACAGAGGAAGATATACTTCTTATAAAGCCAATTATAAAACATATTGAAAGTCATGATTTCACTAGAGTACCACAATTAAATATATATCATCAAATATTTAATTCAATCAAAGAAAAAGACAATACGCAGTATTATTTTAAACTTAAAGATTTATTAAAAGAACATGGAGGTCGGTTTAACAAAGCTGAGGCCGGTGATATGTATAATTTTGCCATTAATTACATCGTTTACAAAATAAATTCTGGGCACGAAAACTTCTTAGCCGAGTATTTTTCACTTTACGAAGATCTTTTGAACAAAGAAATTATTTTCGAAAACAATGAATTACCAACCAAACATTTCTTCAACGTTATAACTATTGCCCTGAGACTCAAAAAGTTTGATTGGGTTTCTAATTTCATTGAAACCTACAGTCAATATATAAATGAAAAAGAAAAAGAAAATGCAGTTACTTATACTCTAGCTCAATTGCACCTCTACAAGAAAGACTTCAACAAGGTTTTAGAGCTCTTAAGATTTGTTGAATACAAAGAGCTTTCAAGAAAGCTAAATTCAAAAGTAATGCTAATAAACACCTATGTGGAATTGAAAGAAATAGAACCACTATATTCCCTTTTAGATAGCTTTAGAACCTTTTTGGGCAGAAACACACAAATCAATAAAGAGAAACAAACCAGTTTTTTAATATTAATCAAATTTGTCAGGAGGTATATATCAATACAATCAACAGAAATACAAAAATTCAAAGAATTAAAATTGAAAATTGAAGAAAGTGAGTCATTTGTCAACAAAAGTTGGCTATTAGAAAAAATCAATTCATCGATAAATAACTGATGGACAAAGCAAAACTTTAGTCAATCCAATTAAGCTTCTTTTTTTTCAATTATTCCTTTGTTTTTTTGACTCACATCGTTTACCTTTGTCGCGCCTTCGAAGGTAATAATGATTACTTTTGGCAAAACGGAGAAGTGGCAGAGCTGGTTTAATGCACTGGTCTTGAAAACCAGCGTACGTGAAAACGTACCGGGGGTTCGAATCCCTCCTTCTCCGCAAAAAGGCTCAATTTATTGAGCCTTTTTTTTATTTCCTAGCCACATCTTCTGTCAAAAGCTGCACGAAAGCTTAAATCCTACCCATTCTATGATAGATTAAATTGAAAAGTTGAACCAATTTCAATTCATTTATATTAGATTATTATAGATAAGCGTTTAATTAAGAAAGTAATACTCTTGAAATTTTCAGCAAACAACAGATCTAGTAGTGCATATCATGCACAGCACAAATATTATGACTTAACCGTTATAGGTGGTGGCATTACAGGTGCAGGCATCGCCCTGGATGCTAGTTTAAGGGGCTTGAGCGTACTTCTTATTGAAAAGAATGACTTCGCCTCAGGAACAAGCAGCAAATCTACTAAGTTGATCCACGGAGGTCTACGATATCTAAAACAGTTTGAATTTTCTTTAGTACGCGAAGTAGGATTAGAACGTGCAATACTGCATAATCTCTTGCCGCATCTTGTCGTTCCGGAAAAGATGCTACTACCTATTGTTCAAAATGGTTCTTTGGGCTCAAGAACCTGTGCAATTGCTTTAAGCGTTTATGATTATTTAGCAAGTGTAGATAAAAAGGATAAAAAGGAAATGCTTAATCCTGAAGACGTATTAAGGTTTGAACCTATGCTTCAGGAAGCAAAAGACCTAATTGGTGGAGCGATTTATGCTGAATACAGAACAGATGATGCTAGACTTACTATCGAGCTAATAAAAGAAGCATACGAAAATAATGCAACTTGTTTAAACCACATGGAAGTGACTGCATGTGAAAAAATTGAACAAGGCTACAGTATAGAGTCCAAAGACTCCTGCTCTGGTCAAACATTTAGATTTAATTCTTCCTCTGTTGTAAATGCTGCAGGTCCATGGACGGATAGAATAATAAATAAACAAGGGCAATCAAACTCAAAAAAAATATTTCTTAGTAAGGGAGTACATTTGGTAATAGATCGCTCTAGATTAAACTTAAAGCAAAGCTTATATTTTGATATTGGAGATGGTAGAATGATGTTTGCTATACCCCGCCAAGGCAAGGTATATTTTGGAACTACGGATACTGAATTTCATGGAAATTTGAACCAAATAGAAATAAGCTTAGAGGATTGCAGTTACCTTATAAGCGCTGTAAATCGGAGATTTCCTCAAGCAAATATCTCACTGAAGGATATAGAATCTTGTTGGGCAGGATTGAGACCCCTTATTCGAAAATCAGAAAAATCTACTACAGAGATGAGCAGAAAGGATGAAGTTTTCATTGCTCCATCTGGAATAATTTCTATAGCGGGGGGTAAACTTACAGGTTTTAGGAAGATGGCAGAACGTGTTGTAAACATTGTCGAGCAGCGTTTATTTGGAAAAAAAACACCCTGTTTGACAGCCTTACATTCCTTTAAATCAAAGTCTTTTAAAAGCCCTTCAGTATCAACTTACCATAATTTCACATATGGGACTGCGGCAGAGTCTATCCTAGGCTATTTAGACCCCGGTTCAGAAGATGCCTTGATACAAGAGTATATTTATTGTATAGATGAGGAATGTTGTATCAATCCTTTGGACTATTTCTTAAGACGATCTGGTAAAATGTATTTTAATATCAGCGCCGTTGAACAAGAGCTTGAACTTTGCTTAAAGACATTCAAAAACTATCTAAACTGGACTGATAAGCAAACAGAGCAGGCACGAAAAAATGTACTTGAATCAATAGAAAGACATCGTTTAACTAAAATTAAAAAGGCATCAATAAATTGATGCCTTTTTAATTTTTTAGCGCTTACGCTTATTCTTTGATTGCTGATCTTTCATTTTTTGTGATTCAGCAACTGCCTTTTCAAGTCTTGAGGCAAAACCACCTGTCTTCTTAGGTTTGTTTTTATTTGATTCTAAGGCTTTCATCAGCTTTTCATCATTTATCACTTTCTTCGTAATTACTGTCTGAGCAATATTCAAAACATTTGAGAAGAAAAGATAGATTGTTAGACCTGACGCATAGCTGTTGAATACAAATAGGAACATGATCGGCATTAAATACTGCATATATTTCATTGCAGGATTAGCAGACATATCCATATGACGACTATTATAGAAAGTGTATATCACGGTTGTACAAGCCCAAAGAATTGTAAATAGTGATACGTGATCTCCATAGAAAGGTAATTCAAAAGGAAGGCTTGCAAAAACATCATAAGATGAAAGGTCAGTAGCCCATAAGAAACTCTCCTGGCGGAATTCTATAGATGCAGGGAAGAATCTATACAATGCAAACCAAATTGGCATTTGAAGCACAATAGGCATACATCCACCCAAAGGATTAACACCGTATTCTTGGTACATCTTCATAGTCTCCATCTGAACCTTTTGAGAATCATCTGGATTCTTCTCTTTTAGAGCAGCCAATTTAGGTTTCAACACACCCATTTTTGCTTGGGAATGAATCATCTTATACTGCAATGGGTACAAAGCAAGCTTTACAACAAGAGTTAATAAAATAATTGCTATTCCCAGATTAGCGAAGTACTTAGAAAAAAAGTTGAATATTGGACGTATTATCCATCTATTTACTGTTCCAAATATAGAAGATCCAAAAGGAACGATATCCGTAAGTTCAACATCATATGCTAACAAGTTTTCAAACTTGTTAGGCCCTATATACATATCCATACTGAAGCCGTTAAGCTCGTCAGCTGGAAGAATAATCATAGCCTCCACTTTTTTCAAAACATTAGACTCACCTTCTGTCAACTCAGTCTCGAAGTTTCCTGATTTGAAGGATGATTCAGCAATAAAAGATGTATTAAAAAACTGGTTGGTGGCGGAGATCCATTTTAATTTACCTTCCGGTTCCTCTGTATCATCACTCGTACAACTACAATGGTCAGCAGAGTCCTCTGAAGGCTTATAGTAAATTGTTGAATAGTTTCTTTCATAATCAGAGTTCTTCTCTAATTTTTCTAGATAATTCACCCAATTTAAATTCAAACCTCCTGCACTTAGATCAAGAAAATTATCCAAACCAACGATTTGGATATCATAATCGACATTATAGCCGCTATCATCCAATTTATAAGTTTGAACTATTTTAGCGTCGCCATCAAGTCTAGCAGTTAATACAAGTTCTTTTTCACTTGAAGAAACTTCGAAGTATAGATCTTCAGAACTTACTTTTAAACCTTGATTCAGAATAAACTCATAAGCGAATTTATTCTTTGCATTATTCAGTAGCTGCAGCTCACTCTTTACTTCTTCATTGTTTTCACCTTCAAGTATCTTTTCATAGCCTTTGATATGTGCTGTTACGATCTTTCCACCCTTTGAGCTGATATCCAGCTTAAGGTTTTCGTTTTCTATACTAACTAGCTCATTTTGACCAATCGAAGCCGGGGCAAACACACCAAAAGTTGATGCTTTCTCTGCCAATAAAACTGAATCTGGAAGTTCAGCAGCTTTCTCTGCTTCAATTTCGTCCTGCTCTATCTGACCTTCAATTTCTACCATTGTAGAATCAACTGCATTGTTTTCAACTACGGCCTCCGGATCTGGAAGTTCTGGTGCGAAAAACTTTATGTAAACAAAGCTGATAAGTACAATAAGGATAATACCAATAATTCTGTTAGAATCTCCTTTCATAATATTTTTGAATGTGAGTTTTTACATGATCGTTAGTATCCGAATTAGACACCAAAGATAAATCATGCAAATGTATCAATTTTATGCTATCTCAAGGTAAGAAGAAGCCAATAAATAAAGCAGAGAATTCTTCGAATGGTTCAATTTATTCTACAAATAAAAAAGGCAGTCCGAAAGACTGCCTATAAGATTAGTGATTAGCATTCAGCTCCTCTATTCGAGCATGAAGTTTTATATTCTCTGTTTCTATTCGATTTACCGTTTTTCGAACTTGATCTAAATCTTTGTCGAGCTTGCTCTTCGTGTCCTCCAAAGCCTGATGATTGACAGATAAGTCATCATATCGAGCCTGAAGATCATCAAGGTCATTTTTTGTCTTGGCTGCAACTTTTCGCCAGCGTCCCCATACCAAGAAACCCAAAACAATTCCAAGAACTACTGTCCCAATAAAAAGGGCCAGAGTGCTGGACATTCCATTTTCTGCTGATTGTAATAGTAACATAGGTATTTCGTTTTATTATTGTTCTATAATTTTTAGCTCTACTCTCCTATTCTCATTCATTCCAGATTCCGAATTATTAGATGCAACAGGTAAAGATTCACCCATACTTGACACATCAACCTGATCTTTAGATACACCCTTTGAAACTAGGATATTAAATATAGCCAATGCTCTATTCTTTCCAAGATTCATGTTAGAATCTTCAGGGCCTTTAGAATCCGTGTGCCCTATTAAAGATATCCGCTCGGATGAGCCAATTATCCTACTACTAAGTTTTTCTAAATATTCATCAACTGCAGGATCTTCAATTTTTTCAGTAGAATTATAAGGGAAACGAATTACCACCTTATCCGCTAATTCTTCAACAGATTCTTTTTCTGTCTTTTCAACATCAAGCCAATTTGTAGCGAGCATTTCGACCATTATGATCTTATTACTATTTAATCTACTGTCGGATTCCTTTGATGCATCAAGTGGGTTGGCTCTTACAATGATAAGATCACTAGGAATGCGATCTCCAATTAATGCGCCTAACTTTGATGCACGTGCAAGACCAATATTTTCACCTGAAGATCCAGATTCATCAGCAAAATAAGAACCAATAATTTCTAATGCTTTTCCCTCTGTCAAGTTTACAACTAATTCTTCAGCCAGATCTTGGAGAACCTTTTCATCTTCTGGAGAAGCATTATCAAATACATAGTAAAGTGGGAAATCAGGTAGTTTAGCAGCATCAACTTCCTCACTAGTGTCATTTTGAGCTTCGAGAGCATCCATTTCATTACCTCCAGATATAGCATTATTTATATCTGACTGAAATGGACCTATCCAAAGCCATCCAACACCAATAAAGGCAAGAAGCCATATTGCATAAGGATACTTAGGCATGTTAGTATATTTTATGGTTAGTAATTATAACTTCCAATCTTGTGTAAAAGAGATTGTGTGGATATGCTCGTTATAAATTACGAAGCATAGATATCAAAACCTAATATAAACTTCATAATTTTAGTATAATTTATAATTAAATAAATATCTCAACAGTTGATTATCAGAAATACCCTGAATCTTAACAAAACTCAGGAGCTAATTTCTACGGCTTAATGTACCAATTTTATATATTTGCATTTCTTGGGGGGAATTAATCTCTAAACAAGAACAAGATTAAAACAGAGAAAAAATGTTTGAAAGTTTAAGTGACAGGTTGGAAGGTGCCTTTAAGGTATTGCAAGGTAACAACAAGCTTACTGATATAAATATAGCCCAATCCGTTCGAGAGATAAGACGAGCGTTGGTTGCTGCTGATGTAAACTATAAGATTGCTAAGGAATTCACGGATACCATAAAGGATGAAGCCTTAGGTACTCAGAATGTACTTAATGCTGTAAAGCCAGGACAGTTAATGGTTAAGATCGTACAAGACGAACTTACCAAATTAATGGGTGGTCAACAAGAGGGCATTAACACCAAAGGAAATCCCGCAGTGATTTTGATCGCAGGTCTACAAGGATCGGGTAAGACTACTTTCTCCGGTAAACTAGCAAACTACCTTAAAACTAAGAAAGCTAAAAAACCATTATTGGTAGCATGTGATGTATACAGACCTGCTGCAATAAACCAGATTACTGTTCTTTCTGAACAAATCGGAGCAGACGTATTTAAGGACGAGGAGAATAAAAATCCAGTTGATATTGCAGCAAAGGCTATTGTCCATGCTAAGAAGAATGGCAACGATATAGTAATTGTGGATACCGCAGGTCGTTTGACAGTGGATGAAGAGATGATGGCGGAGATAGCCAATGTAAAAGACGCTATCAGTCCCAATGAAACCTTGTTTGTAGTAGATTCTATGACAGGTCAAGACGCTGTAAACACAGCCAAGGCCTTCAATGATAGGATTAACTTTGATGGTGTTGTACTTACTAAATTGGATGGTGATACTAGAGGTGGTGCTGCCCTATCTATTAAATACACTGTCGGCAAGCCTATTAAGTTTGTAAGTATGGGGGAAAAAATGGATACACTAGATGTATTCTATCCTGACCGTATGGCGCAACGTATCTTAGGAATGGGTGATATTGTATCTCTTGTTGAAAAAGCACAGGAACAATATGATGAGAAAGAAGCTAAACGGATTGAGGATAAAATCCGAAAAAATAAATTTGACTTTAATGACTTCCTAAGTCAGCTGGAGCAGATCAAGAAAATGGGTGATATCAAGTCACTTATGAATATGATCCCAGGTATGGCAAAAATGACAAAGAATCTTGATATCGATGAGAAAGCCTTCGTAAAGGTTGAATCGATCATATTTTCAATGACTCCAATAGAAAGAGCAAATCCAGAGTTGATAAATCTTAATCGCAAAAAAAGAATCTCCAAAGGATGTGGTCGTGATCTAAATGAGATCAATATGTTCATGAAACAATTTGATCAAATGAAGAAAATGATGAATAAACTCAGTAAAGGCGGTGGAAATATGCCAGGCATGGGCAAGAAAATGTCGAAAAACAGGAGGAGGTAAAAACCTCCTTTTTTTATGCCTCTACTTTTGCTTCTGCCAACTTTTTTAATTCATTTAATTTCATCATACATTCAATTGGAGTCATAGCATTCAACTCCATATCGGATAAAAAAGCCCTAATCTGACCAACGACTGGATCAGACTTTTCAAATATACTCAATTGCAGTGCTGCAGCTTGATTAATTTGCTCAGGATTGACCTCCTTCACTTGAACAGTAGAATCAAGCCCAGATTCGCCATCTATTGATTTTTGTTCAAGTTGACTAAGAATGTGATTTGCCCGTTCTACAATTGCATTTGGCATACCAGCCATCTTAGCAACATGAATACCGAAACTGTGGTGAGCACCACCTTCGACCATTTTTCTCAAGAAAATCACCTGTTGGCCAATTTCTTTTGTTGATATGTGGAAGTTGCGAATACGCTCAAATCGAGCTGCCAAATCATTCAGTTCATGATAGTGAGTTGCAAACAATGTTTTTGGGCGAGCTATATTGTTAGAATGCAAAAATTCTGCTATAGACCAAGCGATAGAAATCCCATCATATGTGCTTGTACCCCTTCCTATCTCGTCCAACAGTATCAAACTACGTTCAGATATATTATTCATAATTGAAGCCGTTTCATTCATTTCAATCATAAATGTAGATTCTCCAGTAGAAATATTATCAGAAGCTCCTACCCTTGTAAAAACCTTATCAACAATACCCATCCTTAATTTATCGGCAGGAACGAAGGACCCCATTTGGGCCATGAGAGCCATAAGTGCTGTTTGCCTTAGCAAGGCCGACTTACCAGCCATATTGGGACCTGTGATCATCAAAATTTGGTCCGCCTCATTTGACAAAAACACATCATTGGGAATGTATGATTCATCAATAGACAACTGTGCCTCAATTACAGGGTGTCGACCTGCCTTAATCTCAAGATCAAAGCTATCGTCCATGACTGGCTTTTTATAATCATTTCGCTCTGCAACCGCTGCAAATGCATACAAGCAATCTAAGGTGGCAATAGCCCGTGCATTGATTTGAATCGGAGGAATATACTCTACTAAATCAATCACAAGCTGTCTGTAGATACCTTGTTCTAGAGCAAAAACTTTTTCTTCTGCCCCTAATATCTTTTGTTCTAGTTCTTTTAATTCGGGCGTTATATACCTTTCTGCATTAGTAAGTGTTTGCTTTCTTATCCAATCGTCTGGAACCAGGCCTTTACCTTTATGCTTGTTGGTAACCTCAAGGTAATATCCAAAAACATTATTGAAACCGATTTTAAGATTATCTATACCGGTGCGTTCTGCTTCACGCTTTTGAATCTCTACAAGTATATCTTTACTGTTTTTGATAAGGTGCCTAAACTCATCCAGCTCATCATTGAAACCATCAGCTATATATCCACCCTTTAAGGTGTTATGTACAGCTTCTGGATGGATTTGTGCCTTGATTGTTTCCTGTAAGGTCTCACAGGAATTTAGTTTATTACCAAGACTTTCTAAAGCCTTAACATTCGTCTGATTCAGAATTCCTTTTAGCGGCTCTATGCAAGTGAGTCCCTGATTTAAAACCAATAGCTCTCTTGGTGTGATTTTCTGCATAGGAATCTTTGAGCTCAATCGTTCAAGATCTCCAACGAGTTTAATAAGCTTTGATAGCTTTTCACTTACAGAAGGGTTTTCCAAAAAGTATTCTACTGAATTATGGCGCGATACTATTTCATCCTTATTGATAAGGGGCAAAGCGACCCACTTCCTAAGCATTCTTGCCCCCATCGGACACAGCGTCTTGTCGAGCACCTCAATTAAAGACATCCCTCCTTGACCGTTTGACCCTAAAAGCTCTAGATTTCTGATGGTAAACTGATCCATCCAAACATAATCTTGATAGGGAATAGAGCTAATATTATTAATATGAGCAAGTTCTGTGTTTTCAGTAAAAGCCAGATAATGCAGAACAGCTCCAGCTGCAATCTGTCCAAGTTCTTGGGACTCTACCCCAAAGCCCTTCAATGATTTTACCTTAAAATGATCAAGTAATTTCTCCCGGCAATAATCAAAAGAGTACACCCATTCATCCAAATGAAATGGATGAGCACCATTTATGCTTATACTCTCAATATTCTTTTTCTTGTCTTTAGAAAAGATGATTTCAGCTGGTTGAAAAGATTGAATCAACATTTTGATATAAGATTCTACACCTTCACTAATAAAAAATTCTCCAGTAGAAATATCAAGAAATGCAATTCCCATCCTTCCTTTTTTACCAAAGGAAACAGATGCTAAAAAGTTGTTCTTATCGTGATTAAGTAGGTTAGACTCTGTAGCAACACCAGGCGTAACAACCTCAGTAACTCCGCGTTTTACAATCTTTTTCTCCTTAGAAGGTTTTTCTAATTGCTCACAAATCGCTACTCTAAACCCTGCACGAACCAGACGAGGCAGATACAAATCTAAAGAATGATAGGGAAAACCAGCCAATTCTATCTTACTACCCCCATTATTTCTATTTGTTAGCACTATACCTAGCACTTTTGATGCAGTGATTGCATCCTCTCCAAATGTTTCATAAAAATCACCCACTCTAAATAGCAGAATAGATTCTGGATATTTTCCTTTAACCTGAAAATATTGTTTCATTAATGGAGTTGGTGCCTTAGTTTTGGAAGAAGATTTAGCCAATTTATATGGTTTTTGTATACAGTGAAAGTACCGATCAATTCTATGGATAATCTACAATATATTCAGAGCATAAGGATTTCCCAAACACTTAAAAGAAAAAATCTTATTAGAAGAACCAAAACTTATATCAAAATAATTTCTCCATTACTGTATATTTGATTGAATTAATTGGAAGTTTAATATCAGTTTATTTCTTAATAGCTAATTTCGAAAATTTAATGAAGGTATTTCATAACCTTAATGAGCTTACACCATTCAAGAGAGCTGTAGTAACAATAGGTTCATTTGACGGTGTGCATAGTGGTCATCAAAATATTTTGAACAAGGTTCGAAATCTAGCTATGGATTGTGGCGGAGAGTCTGTTCTTGTTACATTTTATCCTCATCCGAGGCATTTCTTATTTCCAGAACAAGATGATCTAAAATTGATCACCACCATTGAAGAAAAAAAGAACTTACTACAGCAATTCAAAATTGACAATTTAGTTATTGTGCCTTTTAATCAAGAATTTGCTGAGCAAAGTGCTGATGATTATATTCTTAAATTCCTTTATGAAAAAATCAGGCCTTCTTTTGTTGTTATTGGTTACGACCATAGATTCGGTCATAAACGAAAAGGTGATATAGAATACCTAAAGTGGCACAGTAATTCATTAGGATTCGAGATTATTGAAATCCCCAAACACGAGGTAAATGATATTGGTGTAAGTTCAACTAAAATTCGAAAAGCAATAAGCCTTGGAGAAATTGATAAAGCAAATGACCTACTTGGACATAATTTTCAACTCTCCGGTCAAGTCATAGCAGGAAATAAGATAGGAAGAGACATAGGATATCCCACTGCAAATATAGAAGTTCAAGATAAACGGAAAATCATACCGTCAGAAGGTGTTTACGCTACCAAAGTTTTCGTAAAAGGCCACATGTACGATAGTATGCTATATATTGGTAATAGGCCAACCTTGGAGAGTTCAGTTCCTGAAAAAAGAATCGAGGTCAATATCTTTAATTTTGATGCTAATATATATTCAGAACGCATCAATATTGAGTTCATAAGTCAAATTCGTGGCGATATCAAATTTGATAATCTTGAGGAACTCAAGGCTCAGTTAGCCAAGGATAAAGAGGAAACAATTCGCATTATGCAATTGCAGAATAATAGCTTGTCCCTTATTGAAGAAGAATTAAAGAAAGAATTACCAAAGACATCTGTTGTTATACTGAATTACAACACCTCCAATCAATTGAGAAGTTACTTGCCAAGTATCATTGCAAACACACCAGAAAGTGTGGAGATTATTGTTGTTGATAATGGATCTACTGATGATTCTGTGGAATGCATGAAAACTGAATTCCCTGATATTCGTCTAATTATAAATCAGAAAAATTTTGGTTTTGCTGGGGGCTATAATGAAGCCATAAAAAAAATCGATACAGAAATTCTGGTTTTACTAAACTCAGATGTAAAAGTTGAAAAAGGATGGTTAGAGCCAGTATTATATGAAATGGACCAAAATCCAGAAATAGCTATAGCACAACCAAAAATACTTTCACTAAAAGAACCTAAAAAATTTGAATATGCTGGAGCGGCAGGAGGATATATGGACCGATTAGGTTATCCTTTTTGTAGAGGACGTATATTCACTTCTGTTGAAGAAGATTGGGGGCAGTATGAAGAGAATGCAGATATATTTTGGGCAAGTGGTGCAGCATGCTTTATTCGAAAAAAGTTGTTTGACCATTTTGAAGGTTTTGATGCATCCTATTTTGCACATATGGAGGAGATTGACCTCTGTTGGCGAGTAAAAAGAGCTGGCTACCGAGTCGTAGCGATACCTAGCGCAAAGGTCTACCATTTAGGTGGAGGCACCCTTGCTTATGGTTCTACAAGAAAAACCTATCTGAATGTTCGAAATTCGCTTTTTACCTTGCTAAAGAATGAATCAAGGAGAGAACTACCAGGAATTTTTATTGCCCGATTACTGCTTGATGGTTTAGCTGGAGTCTATTTCTTTTTCAAACTAGACTTCAAACAAATTCGAGCTATCATAAAGGCGCACTGGGAGGTATTCCCACAAATCAGAGAACGATTGCGCCTTAGAAAGCACGATGAAGAGCTTATAGAAAAAATTCGGATAGCTGGGACGCAAGTGGATACGGGCAGAATAAAAGGCAGTGTTTTATTGACTTATTTCCTAAGCGGAAAGAAGAAATTTAAAGACCTAAAATTCAAGCAACTGGATCAGTCAGCCTGATCCAGTATTTCTTGCGCCTTTTCCCATTCCTCCATAACACGCACAAGCTCGGTCTCTTTTAGCTTTATATCTTTCCCTATCGAGGCAGCCTCTTCAGACATGGCAACTGCAGGATCAAACAGGCGCTCATTAAGTTTTTTGATGTCAGATTCTATACGCTCAATCTTCTTTTCTGAATTCGAAACTGTTCGTACCAATTTCTTGCGTTCATCATAAGACAACTCAATCTTTGGAAGAATAGTTTTTTCTACTTCCTGTATCTTCTTGGTTTTAGTAGTCTTTTCGACATCACGCATATTATCCAAGTCCCTCTTTTCTAAGAAAAACTCAACATCACCTAAATAATCATGTAGCTTTCCATCTCTAAACTCAACTGTTTTATCTGTCAAGCCCTTCAGGAAATCTCTATCGTGACTTACTACAATCATAGCTCCATCGTAGGCCATCAAGGCCTTTTTTAATACTTCTTTAGATTGAATATCCAGGTGGTTCGTAGGTTCATCTAATAACAACAAATTGAATGATCGAAGCAACATACATGCCAAAGCCAAACGAGCACGCTCTCCACCAGAAAGAACAGAGACTTTCTTGTCTACATCCTCCCCTGAAAACATAAAAGCACCAAGTATATTCCTTAACTGAGTTCTTTTTTCAGGAGGACAGCCCATTTCCATAGTCTCCAGGAGTGTAATACTTGAATCAAGTGATTCGGATTGATTCTGTGCATAATATCCAACTTCCACATTATGGCCTAATTTAATATCACCAGCACTTGCAGTAATATCGTTGATTAACATTTTTGCTAAAGTGGTTTTACCTTGACCATTTTGTCCCACAAAAGCAACACGCTCTCCACGTTCAATTCTAAAATCTACGGATCTTAAGACTTGTAAATCTTTATATGTCTTTGAGACAGCCAAGGCATCTACAACAATTTGTCCAGATCGACTGGCTGGAGGGAACCTCAGATTCATTGCCGAAGTATCTTCAACATCCAATTCGATCTTATCCATTTTATCTAATTGCTTTTTCATGGATTGAGCCATTTTAGTCTTATTGGCCTTGGCCATAAATCGATTAATGGTTCTTTCCTTTTGAGCAATTACCTTTTGCTGGTTCTCATAAGCAGATTGCATTTTTTCTCTTCGATCCAACCTCAGCGCTAAATATTGAGTATAAGGTGCTTTATAGTCATATACATTCCCCATAGAAATCTCTACGGTTCTATTTGTTACATTATCAAGAAACTGTTTATCGTGCGAAATTACGATTACTGATTTGTGATAGTTTTTAAGGAATTTTTCTAACCAGACTATGGATTCTATATCTAGGTGGTTAGTCGGCTCATCCAGTAATAAATAATCAGGCTTGACCAAAAGCATTTTTGCTAATTCAACTCGCATTTGCCATCCACCACTAAACTCCCCAATCTGACGGTTAAAATCTTTCTGCTTAAAACCAAGACCTTTGAGTATCTTTTCCGTCTCTGCTTCAATGGAATCACCTCCCATAACCTGTATCTGATCCGTTAGATCTGTGAACGCCTGGATTAGATCCATATAGGAATCTGATTCGTAATCCGTCCTTGTTTGGATTTGCTTATCAAGCTCAGCAAGTTCGGCCTCCATCTTATGAAAACGTTCAAATGCAGTCAGAGCTTCCTCCATAATAGTCTTACCCAAAGGGATATTAATGTCTTGATGCAAATAAGACATCGTTGCATTTGATGGCAAAGCAACTTTACCTGAAGTTGGAGAGATTGTAGAAGACAAAATCTTAAGCATGGTGGACTTTCCAGCACCATTGCGGCCAACTAAACCAATCTTATCCTTTACATTAACAACTAAGTTAACCTCATTCAAAAGTGTACGGTCACCGTACTTAACTAAGATATTAGAAGCAGTAATCATTCATATATATTTCGTGCGGGCACAAATATACAATCCTGCACAATTAAATTAGATGAATTGAGATTAAACTATTCAAGAATTATTTTTAATGTTGAACAAAAAAATTATTTTTGTCATATGTTAAAAAGATATTTATACCTATTAAGCTGTTTAGCATTTGCCTTACCAGGTAAGTCTCAGGTTGATATAAGTATTCAAACCTTAGAATTAGCAGATACAACAGATGCTCAAATATATATTTACGGCTCTTTTAACAATTGGACGCCAAAAGATACCGCATTTGCTCTTTCTCAAGACCCAATAAATCCAAAAATTCATAGAATTAGTATACCCAGCTCTCTTATACTTCCAATCGAGTTTAAATTCAATAGAGGATCTACATTCAAAGCAGAATCTAATTCAATAGGTGAGCCGATTCACCCTAGAAAGATTAAAGAAGAAGGAAATTATAATTTCACCATCCCTAATTGGGAAGACAAACCAGAAACAAAGAAAAAATATACCGCCAAACTTCGAATTAGTGAAATCCCTGATGACCTTCCACAAGACCTTCCAATTTATGCAGTTGGAAATTTCAACAACTGGAATGAAAAAGACACTACGTATAGGTTAATTCGAGCAGAAACTGATCTTTGGCAAGTAGATGTATCTTTTAGTAGAGATACACTTGAATATAAATACCATAGAGGCAATTGGATCATGGTCGAGGCTAAGCCAAACGGAAGAGCGAAAGCCAATCGAAAAATCATTACCAATAAGTGGACAAATATTTATGTACAAAAGGACAAGATTGATAGTTGGGAAGACATAGATGGTAACCTAACGACCCCCTATACCATGATCCTAATTATTGCTGCAATTTTTGCACTAATAGTAGGAATCATATTATTTATAAAATCCGGAAGAACCAATCAGGCAAGTCGACTGATGGCGTTTTGGCTAATAATACTTGGTGTGGAAGTATTTGCACGAGCGATAGTCTTCAATAGGGCTGCTTTCCAAGCGATGCCAAAGTTATTTGTGATTCCTGGAACGCTTATGTACTATTGTATTCCCATCTACATCCTTTTTACCAAATCGCTGTTAGAATTAAAATTAGCCTGGAAACCTTATGTAAAATATATTCTCTTCATACCTGGAGTTTCATATTCACTATTTCTTTTCTTCAGCTACGCTCCTATGGAGAAAGACGTCTTCATATTTTACATCCAAGATTTTAAGTTTGAAAAAATACAGACTATATCTACAATAGCAGGGTTTATATTCAATGCGTGTATGTTCTATATCATTGGAAAAATATCCGGTAAGAGATCCACCTCAAAGGATAAAGAACTAATCAAACAGAAAAAAGGAGTAATTAATGTTCTATTAGTCTTTTTACTGATTGCTATTGCACTATGGGGAACTATCATATTATTAGGTATCTATTTTGGAAGTTTAGATGCTTTAGAAGATTACCGCTTTGTCCTACACTTCCTCTCGGATAGTATTTGGTTTATCATTGCTTTTGGAGGATTAACTATTGGTGTAATGACACTTTATTTACCCAAGGTATTTACTATTACAGAGTTAAGTAAAGCTGCAATTAAAATACCAGTTGATGAAAGCCCTATCAATCCTAGCCAACCCAAAAACAAAGAAAAACTTGAACAGATACTTTCATTTATGGATACAAATAAACCATATCTTGATTCTAAACTAACACTATCTGGACTTTCTGAAAAAATGAATATTAGTAGCCATATCTTATCCAAGATTATCAACGAAGAATTCGGAAAGAACTTCAATGATTTCGTCAATGGCTATCGTATAAAAGAATTCAAAAAAATCATACTTGAAGGAGAACACCCTAATCTAACCCTTCTTTCTTATGGATATATGGTAGGATTCAATTCTAAAACATCATTTAATCGATCCTTTAAGCGAATCACAGGCCAAACCCCAAGTGATTTCTTTAACAATATCCATTTAAACTAAAACAAAAAACACCTGATAATCAATAAAATAAGGGTTCATTTTATAAAATGAACCCTTATTTTATTGATTATCAGGTGTTTTTT
>JAQXAY010000069.1 GCA_029252685.1 Saprospiraceae bacterium
TCTTTTTTTCAGTAGTAATAATAACCTTCTTTTGTTTGTGCATTCTGTTGAAGTATGTTAGCATATTTCCTATGTCATTTGGTGTAAAATCATAATGATCTGGAAATTCCATCTGAACAATTTCTGATACTTTCGGTTCTAGGTATTGAATAAGGTAATCTGTGTTTGCGATAGCAGACAACAGTAGTACCTGAAATTCAGTGTTAATATTAAAAGTGTACTTAGGATCAAACAGATAATAAGGTTTGGCGTATTTGAACTTTGAAAAAAAGACTTGTTGTCCCTGATGTGGGTCTATTTTTTTGATTATTTCCTCACGTTCGATTGGTGTTATGAGTTCAGGGCATTTAGTAACAACTATGAGATCAGCCCTTTTATAACCAGACTTTGATTCTCTGAGTCTTCCTGACGGTAAATAGAAATCATCATAAAATGGCCTATTATACTCTGTTAGTAAGATGTTCAAATGTGGATTAACAGCTCTATGTTGAAAGGCATCATCAAGAAGAATGGTTTGAAGATTCGGTTGATCTCGAACCATTGAAATTATACCAATATCCCTGCTTTCAGATACGGCAACCATAATGTCAGGAAACTTTCGTTTGAACTGTAAAGGTTCATCTCCAGAGTCCTTAGGTTTTGTTTGTTGAAATATTTGAAGATATCCCGACGTTTTACGTTTATATCCTCTGGATAATGTCCCTATATTGATGTGATTCTTCAGTAGACGAATTAAATATTCGATATGGGGTGTCTTACCAGAACCACCAACTGAAAGATTACCTACAGATATAACGGGCAAACTAAAATTAGTACTGCTCATTATATTTTTGTCGTAGAAATAATTTCGGATGGTTACAACAAGGCCATAGAGCAAAGAAAATGGTAAAAGTAAAAACCTTATTATGATTGATCTTAACATCCTATTATTTTTATTCGCAGAAGTAAATTTACTTAGAATCGTATGATAAACAACTCTAAACTGCTAAAACAAAAGATATTTAGACTAAAAAGGTTGACCGTTGTTCGATATTATTTTTTCAAAAAAAGATACAGACGTATATATATCGGACTAATTGCAATTTTCATAACCGGAATACTCGGATTTCTGTCTGTTATAGGTTTGTTTGCAGCTGTTTATTTTGAAGCATTTGGCCCAGTTCCTGATTATGCAGCACTTTCATCTATTAGAAACAATGAAGCCTCAGAGATTTATGCAAAAGATGGACAACTAATAGGGCGTTATTACAAAGAAAATAGAATCATTGCGGATTCTGAAGAGGTTCCTCAGTTTATGTTAGAGGCCCTAGTTGCTACTGAGGATGAGCGATTTTTTGAACATAGTGGTGTGGATCCAAGAGCTTTGGTCCGTGTATTATTACGAACAATTATATTAAGGGATCGCAGTGGAGGTGGAGGATCAACACTTTCTCAACAATTAGCTAAAAACCTTTATCCAAGGACCAATCATGGCTTCTTAAGTATTCCTGTAGTTAAGTCTAAAGAGATGATTGTTGCCAGAAGATTAGAACGCATATATTCTAAGGAAGACCTGGTTTTGTTTTACTTAAACACTGTTCCTTTTGGGCGTGATATATATGGTGTCAAAGTTGCTTCCAATCGTTTTTTTAATAAAAATGTAGATCAACTAAAAGTAGAGGAGGCAGCTGTACTTGTAGGAATGTTGAAAGCAAATTCGTATTACGATCCTGTTAAAAACCCAGAAGCTTCAAGGTCACGTAGAAACATCGTGTTGGGACAGATGGCAAAAAACTCTTTCTTATCACCAGACTTATTAGATTCATTAAGAGCCCTTGATTTAAAAGTGGATTATATAGATATCACCGATGAAAAACAGCGGGCAGCATACTTTAAGGCACATCTAGAACAAGAATTAAAAGCCATACTTAACAATGCAGAAAATCAGCAAGGATTAGATCTGTATACCAGTGGATTAAAGATATACACTTCTTTAGATGCCAAGCTTCAATCGATGGCAGAGGCAGCTGTCAAACAGGAGATGGTCCAAATACAAAAAGCCTTCGATAAACATTGGAAGGGGAAGAGTAGGATTACGAACGACATGCTTTATAGAGCGATGCGAAAATCTAATCGATATAAACAATATTTAGAAGCTGGCTTATCCGATAAGGAAGCAAGTAAAAAATTCAAAGAAGATATTGAATACAGATATTATTCCCCTACAGCAGGAAAATGGCGCAGTATTACAAGAAGTCCCTTGGATTCTATAGCTCGTGCATTAACAACCCTGCATTGTGGATTACTTTCTTTAGAAGCCGAAACTGGTGCAGTTCGCGCATGGGTGGGAGGAATTGATTATGCCTCTTTTCAATATGATCATATTAAATCCAGAAGGCAGGTCGGCTCGGTGTTTAAACCCATCGTTTATTTAGCAGCTTTAGAAAACGGTGTAGAACCTTGTGAGTTTATTCTTAATGAGCAAACGACCTATGTGGATTACGAAAATTGGACTCCAAAGAATGCTGATAACAAATATGGAGGCTATTATTCTATGCCTGGAGCATTAGCTAATTCAGTAAACACAATGGCTGTTGAGTATTTATTCAAGTCGGGTATAGATACCGTTGTGGATTATGCCAAAGATTTTGGTTTAGAGGGAGTAATCGATCCTGTTCCATCTATTGCATTGGGTGCTGTAGAAGCTTCTGTACAAGAGATGGCTGGAGTGTATGGAAGTATATTGAATAATGGTCAAAAAACAGAGCCGTATTTTATTGAGCGCGTTGAAGATGCAGAGGGAAGGCTTATATATGCTCGAAAAACGAATCAAGTAAAAGAACAGGTTGTTTCTGTGGAAAATGCGCAGTTGATGCGAGAAATGTTGAAAAATGTTGTGGATAAAGGCACAGCTCAACGGGCTCGATTTAAGTATAATGTACAATCTGCAGCGGCTGGTAAAACAGGAACAACTTCAGATCAAGCTGATGGATGGTTTGTTGGCTTCACACCTGGTTTAGTAACATCTGTGTGGGTAGGTGGAGAAAATCCGTCTATCCGATGGAGGACAATATCTGAGGGTCAAGGCGCAAATACAGCTTTACCAATTTGGGCTAATTACACAAAGAAAATAGAGCAAAGTAGTTCAAAGAAATATGTTCAGGGTCAATTCCCTGAGATAGACAGCACCTTAGCATCTCGTCTAGATTGTATATTCTTTAGAGATACTCCAGTAGATACTTTGGAACGTTTTACACCTTGGGAATGGATACAAATTGAAAGAGACAGAATCTTAAAAAGGAGCAAAGGAATAGAACAGCAAAATCGCAAACGACAAAAAGTTGAAAAACGAAGAAAATACTTTAGGGACTTATTACGCAACAGGAAGGAGCAATAAACCCCTAAAGTATTTATCTGATCAACACCATCTTTCCATAGCCATTTAGGAAATGGAGGGATTCGGCATCGTTCAGATCGTATTTTTCAAAATTGTCTCCGTTTTCGTCT
>JAQXAY010000019.1 GCA_029252685.1 Saprospiraceae bacterium
ATGCCTTCAATATTCCTAATTAATTTGAACTGTAAAATTGAATATTAAGTAATCCAATTACACAGCTACAATATATATATTTATATTATATAATACTCGTTTACTTTTATTCAAAAGGATTTAGAAAATGAGGATCTGACAAGTAACTAGTATCCGTAAGCATTTTAAGAAATGCTAATAAATATCCTTTTTCTTCCTCGTTTAGATTGATAGGTTCAGACAGGTTAACGTCTAAATTACCAGATATGTGAATTGAATCACTATAAAAGTCAACCACTGACTCTAAGTCAAGAATTCTTCCATCATGCATGTAAGGTCCAGTAAGCTCTAGGTTACGCAGGCTTATCGCCCTAAACTTCCCCCTATCAACTTCGTTCCCCGTAACATTCTCTCGCCCAAAATCTACTAAATCTTCTGGTGCATCTAAGCCATTATTGAAAAACTCATTACTGCTAAAATTAGCTCCACCATGACAATGAAAACATTCAGCATCAGCAGAAGCAGTTGGTTCGTCGAAGAACATAAGCAAACCCTCAAACTCTTCATCCTCAAATTCAAAATTAGAATCATTATTTAGAAATTGATCATACCTTGAATTGGCAGAAACAATAGATCGTTCATATTGAGCAATTGCTTTAGCGACCATAAACTTATCGATGTCAGATCGACTTTCAATACCAAAAGCCTTTCTAAATAATTCAGGATAAACATCATGATTTCTTATCCGCTCGACTATATTAGGCCATGAGGCTGCCATTTCAATTGGATCTTCCACAGGCATCAATGCTTGGGCCTCTAGGTTATTTATACCTCCATCCCAAAACAAACCATTAGAGACATATCCTATATTGATTAGAGACATTGAACTTCTAGATCCCGCTATATTTGTTATACCTGAGCTTACTGCATTTCCATCTGTAAAGCCAAATTCCGGTAAATGACATCCAGAACAAGATAAAGTACTATCTGCAGATAGAATAGGATCAAAAAACAATAGATGTCCAAGATCAACACCTTCTATTGTAGCTATATTATCCGCAGGTTGAGCCATCTTCGAAAATCCTACTGGTTGCGGTATTTCATAAGTCTGAGGATCATAAATTATACTAGAGAATTCCCCATCTACTATAACTATAGGTTCATCATCTGTACCACAGGATAGAATAAAAATCATGGCAAAAAATCCTAAAAAATAAAATTTCTTCATCAATTAGCTGTAAATAAGGTTTGGATATTATCTAATAATTCATCTATTAGCCAGTTGTATTCAGGTGAATGTGTTTCAGAATAAACAGCAGGATCAATAAGACTATTGTCTAGCTTAACTATATCGCTAATATCGAGTGATAGCACAAGTTCAGTGAGTCCATCTCCTAACAAATTCAATTCAATGGGTACTTCAACAGTTCTAAATGCATCATCTCCTCCCAAATGATATTGAAAGGTTTCATCTAGAAAATTCCCATCATTGTTAGAATCAAATCGAGCTTCAAGCTTCCCAATGATATAATTCCCCCAAGAATCCCAAAACAATTCAGACTGGGCAAGAACTTCGTCTGAAGAATAATCAGCAGGCGTTTTTCCTAAATATTCTGATCCTAAGCCAAAATCAAAACGAACCGCCTTATAAGCACCAGAAGGGACTCCTGAATAAGAGAAAGTAATACCTTTAGCTGCCTCATCCTCTGAACTAGAATCTTTAAAATCTATCAATTCAACATCTGACAAAGCATGTGACGCATTGTTTTCGTCAATTAATTCAACATTCGAGATTATATATTTGAATTTATCGAAATTAACCTCATAATTTAGATAATTGTACGTTTTCCCAAGTACTAACAATTCACTTCCATAGAAGCTTTTGAACTTCACTGTTAAATCTGAATCAGGCATGCTACTCTCATCCGGCGTGCAGGCTCCAAAGATCAACACAATGAATAAAGTATAAAGGGAAATATTTTTCATAATCTAATCTAATTTAATTCAAACTAAATACCTGGAATGAATTTCCAAAATTTTCTTCCAAACAAGTTCGTAATTGCATGGAATTGGCAGAAATCAAACTACAGGGCTCCAACAACTCAGAATAATATAATCTAAGGTCTAAGGAAACATCTTCTCCGACACCAAGTGTCACAGCTGATTCAAGATTAAGCTTAACATATGAAGGAGCTAGAAGTTCAATACCCATGCTATCAACAGCAAGATTACCTTGTCTACTAAAATTCATGTATCCATACAACAGTCCTTGATCTTCAGACCAATTTAAGCTATCGGATTCAATAGAAATCGGATGAACAGGATCCAAACCTATTGGATCTGGTATTCCATACTCAGAATTAAAACCTACCCAGAAAGATACAGCTTCAATCTGTTCCCCACTGTGGAGTAAGATTCCTAATGCTTCGCTGCTAAGGCTCTTTTGATCTATCCAATTTATACTTGACTCGAGAAAAAGATTACTGCCGAATGTATTTGCTACTTCAACGTAAGTATCCATACCTAAAGAATCATCCATTGTATGAAGTCTTACATCTGATATAAAGAAACCTAATTGGTGTATTCTGATTGTGTCCATGCTATCCTGATTCTCAAAAACGAGATTACTGTATCGGAACACATTCAAGGAATCCCAATAGTGACTAACTTTAAGACTGAATACGGGAGATTCACAACAATCTTCGCAGGGTTTATCCGCATCAAAATCGAAATTGGTTGAATATACGTCTAGGCAGCCTTCCTCCTTTTCTGCACAGGCAAAAAGACATAATGATAACGCCAGTAAAAACAATAAACTATGCCTTTTGCTTTTCATATGTTTCTTTAATCTGCTTTATAGTTCTCTTTACTTGAACAGAAAAATCTTTTTCAAGTATCCAACGATAATAGTTAGGATCTACCTTAGTTATGACATCAATAACCCGTTGGTTCTGATATTTACCAAAATTAAACACAACTTCTCCTTCATTATTGTATTTCAATCGATTTGTAACATCAATTAGACTGAGATCGTTGGTGAATTTATAAATAGAATCCATGTCATTGCGCAAAGGTTTCTCCACAAGGGTACCGTCCTTTTCCTCAAAATCCATATCCTTATATCGCTCAATCTGACCTTTGAAAACATCTATCGTGGCCTGGACATCTGCCATAGCATCATGGGCATTCACAATCTCTTTATTACAATAGAATTTCACAGCTGCCGCTAGTGTTCGAGGCTCCATCTTATAAAAGATACGCTGAACATCAATCAAACGCCTTGACTCTATATCGAAGTCTACTCCTGCTCGTGCAAATTCCTCCATAAGCATTGGAATATCAAACCTATTTGAATTATAACCAGCAAGGTCAGCATCACCAAAAAAATCATAAATCTGTTGGGCAAGCTTATCAAAGGTTGGTTTGTTAGATACATCTTTGGCTGATATTCCATGTACCTCATAGGCTTCCTGAGAGATAAAAACCATACCAGGGTTTATCAATAGATTCAGTGTTTCATCAGGACTACCATCTGCCTTTATCTTGATAACGCCAAGTTGAACAATACGGTCTCTTAGTATATTTAAACCCGTCGCCTCTACATCAAAAAAACAGATATCCTTTGTAAGATTGAGTTTCATTTATTCTATAGTTTTTGTTTTATCCATTAAAATCTCTTCCTTAAGGCCCGAGCTATAAGCCACCTCCAACTGTTCTTTATCATTGACATATATAAACGCAGCTTCAATAGAAGCTACCTGCTCTACTTTTTCTAATGATCTATCCAATCCCATTGTCATAAAACCCGTTGCAAAGCCATCTGCAGTAGCACAATCTGGAGCAAATACAGAAACACTCAACAGTCTACTTTGCTCGGAATATCCAGACATTGGATTTATGATATGGGCAAATCTAGCTCCAGCCTTATTCTCGTAAAAGATCCTGTAATTTCCGGAGGTTGCTAAGGCTTTGTTCTCCAAAGAAACTATTACATCATAGGCATTTGTTGGAGCGCCTTCCTTGGGTGTGTTTATACCTACTTTCCAAAACACATCCGTTGTGTTTTTTCCAGATCCTAGCATCTCCCCTCCTATTTCAATCAAGTAATCTTTGATTCCTATACTTTCAAGATAGATGCCAACAAGGTCTACACCATAACCTTTTGCAACAGCTGAGAAATCCAATTGCATTGCTCCATTTGAGCGTTTAAGCTCGTAGTCATTTAGCTTGAACTTAGAAAAATCTACAAGTTCTAGTAATTCTTTAATTCTAAGGCTGTCTACCGATTCAATCTTTGCGCGCCCTTGATAACCAAACCCCCAATAATTAACTAGTGGCATCACTGTTGGATCTAAAAACATCTCCGTTCGCTGATAAAGAGCCTTAGCTTTCTGAAAGTTGTTTATAAAATGTTCGCACAAGGAACTATCATTTTCAACTAAGGCTAAAAGATCAATAGTCAAAGACTCATCCTGATTGATTCTAGAGATCACCGAAGCTGGAATATAGGTAGATACCTCTTGGTTCAAAGCGACCAAAATCGAATCTATATCATTTTTTATTGCTTCAGCCTGCTTATCTGCGTCTTTAAAAACAATGGAGTACGTTGTCCCCATAGTATTCCCCCGAATGGTTGAATAATTAACTAAATCTGATGGTTCTTCTTGCTCACATCCCCAAAAGAATAGACCAACAACCAATAGAAAAAGCAGCTTTCTCATGCTATCTTTTTTTAAATAAAACACGATCTAAAGAAAACTTACCACCTCCAAACACAGCTAACAAAACATAAGCCATTAGATATAATAAGGCCATTTCTTTTTTCTTGAGGGGATCTGGTCCGTGTACTACAAAAGCTGCGATAAACATTGTCGCAATTAGCGGCCAACTAGACTTTTTAGTGTAAACACCAAGTATCAATAAAATGGCACAACCTACTTCAGCAAATACAGCAAGAAATAAAGAGGGTATCTCTCCCAAACCTAGTACGCTTCTAAAGCCAACATCTTCCCCATTAAAATAATCCACTAATCGATTAAATTTTGAGATGCCGTGATTTACAAGCATAAGCCCACCAAAAATCAAACGCATACCAAATAAGGACAAATCTTTTGCAAGAGTATTCATATTTTAAATTTTACCTAACAAATCTAATTAAACTATTCCTTCAAAAAAGATAATTTAAGATTAAATTCGTTCTATGATAAAATTTAACGAGTTCAATAAAAATGTTGCCAAAGTACTTTCAGGAACATTTTTTGCACAGCTATTACCCTTTGCTCTAGCAGCAATATTGGCTCGTATATACTCTGTTGAAGATTATGGTGACTACTATTCTTTTGCGGCGATAGTTTCCATTTTAGGAGCCGTAAGTAGTGGGAAATATGAACTAGCTATCCTGAATCCAAAATCCGCTAAAGAAGCCATCGCACTCTGTCAAGGCGCAATTCTAATTAGTTTCACGGTAAACGCCAGTGTCCTTGCAATACTCTTGTTGTTTAGTGAAGATATTGCTCGATTGATAAATATGGAAAGTATTGCCCATCTGCTTTGGATTGCCCCAATTGCAGCATTCTCCCTATCGGCATCACTTTCCTTGAGTTTCCTGCTGAATAGAGAAAAAGCATTCGGTAAATTAACCAAAGGCAAAATCATATTGAGTACTGTCACAAACTTTTCAAGGCTGGGCTTAGGTCTTGCACAATTGGGAACAGTAGGTCTTATGGTCAGTTTAGTCTTTGGCTATATTTCTCAGGCTGCTTATTTCCTTAGACATCTAAAAATCAAAGATCTCCAAATCATTTCTGACAAAAGAAAAAGGAAGCAGCTTTTCACTGAATATGCGAACTTTCCAAAAGCAATGGTTCCAGCCACTTTATTGAATAAATCTTCCAATGACCTACCTCCTATTCTTATTAAATCACTTTTCTCCGGAAAAGCAGCAGGTTGGTATGGACAAATGACCGGTTTACTAAAAAAACCACTAGCTATACTTGGCAAAGCATTCGAAGAGGTTTACAGACAAAAGGCCAGTGAAGAAATTCACGAACTGGGACATTGTAGACCAATCTTCTACAGTACACTTAAAAAGCTTTTCCTAATTGGATTATTACCTTTTACAGTGCTATTTTTTGTAGCACCCTGGGCCTTTTCAGTTTTCCTAGGAGAAAAGTGGCTAGAATCAGGTATCTATGCCCAGTATTTTGCTATTCCGTTGTTCTTGCAATTTGTAAGCTCACCGCTCAGTTCCACCTTCTACCTTATGTCAAGGAATAAGTTGGTTTCCATTTTGGAATTCGTCCAGCTTTCACTAATAGTCCTAGCTTTTTCCTATTCTTATTTTATCCAAGCTGAAGCAATATTTTTAATACTAAGCTTATCTATTGCTTATTCAATAGCCTATCTTTGCAAAATTATTGCTTTGGTAGTTCTATTAAAAAGGCCTTTATGAAGAAAGTGACAATTTTGGTTTTCAACAATTTCACTCATGACAATCGCGTGCTTAGGGAAGGATTAAGTCTTAAAAATGCTGGCTATGAAGTTCAGGTGGTTGCCCTACATGAGGGTGATCTTCCAAAAAGAGAAATCAAAGAGGGATTGCAGATCCATAGACTTTCACTGCTCAGCCGAAAACTTCCAAAAAGCATCTTCTTCCAGATCTTCAAATGGATGGAGTTATTTCTTTTAATAGCAAAGCACTACCGAAAGACCGATTTTTTTCATGTTTGCGATGTCCTCCCATTGCCTATGGCTGTATGGACAAAACGACTTTTCAATAGATCCATAAAAATAGTCTACGATGCACACGAATTAGAGTTTCAGAAAAACACCTCCTCAAAGAGATATGGTCAATTGATCGCATGGCTGGAAGCAAAACACCTAAGAGCGGCAGATGCAATGATTACAGTTACTGACCTAATTGCTGAATTATACAAAGAACATTACAACATTAAAAAACCTAATGTAATTCATAATTTCCCCTACAAACAGACCCTTGGACATCAGGATAAATTTCGCCAAAAGTTTGAAATCAGACCGGATCAAAAGATTCTATTATATCAAGGTGTTATAGCGCCGAATAGAGGCTGTGAGCAATTAGTTGAAGCCTTCAAAGATATGCCAGATCAATTTGTTTTGGTTCTTCTCGGCTATGGATCGCTCTGGAATTCAATAAAAGCTATGTCTTCAGATATGAATAATGTCTTTATGCACGAGGCGGTGGGTAGAAAAGAATTATTAAAACACACAGCCTCTGCTGATTATGGCATTTACTCAATAATCAACACCAACCAAAGCCATGATTATGCACTAGGGAATAAGATTTTCGAATATATTATGGCTGGTTTACCTATAATTTCTACAAATCTCAAAGGACCAAAATCTTTTTTAAAAGAAGCATTTACTGTCTTTATTGATGCGATCAATAAAGATAATCTAGAAAATGCAATAGAACATTTTAATAGCTTAGATCAAAGTACCTTGAGTAAAGACATAAAGGATTTCGCAGAAACTGCCAATTGGGATAGAGAGCAACAGAAACTTTTGAACATTTACGAAAATGCATAGCATGAAGGTTTGCCATATAAGTTCACTGCATCCTGCAAAGGACCATCGCATATATTTTAAAGAATGTGTTTCTCTTGCAAAACAAGGATTCGACACGCATTTAATACTTTGTAATAGAGAAGCATCTAATGAATTTGGAGTTCAAGTTCATAATCTAACTTTCAAATATAGTGATCGACTCAATCGAATAAAAAAGGCCCTTACGTACTGCCTAACCAAAGCTGTAGAATTAGATGCAGACATTTATCATCTGCATGATCCTGAGCTTTTACTCCTCGCCAAACAACTCAAAAAAAGAGGAAAGGTTGTTATATATGATGCCCATGAGGATGTTCCTATTCAGATGCTAAACAAGGCGTATATACCAAAAGCTTTTAGAAAAACTGCCGCAGCAGTTTACAAACAGTTTGAGGCTAGAATATGTCGTAAATTAGATGCTTGTCTAGTTGCAAGTCCTTCCATGATTGAACGCTTTGAATCCTACACTAAAACGATAGGAATTTTCAATTTCCCACAATGGAGACGAGCAAATGAAGTTATCTGGTCAGAGCGGGAGCAAGCTATATGCTATATAGGTACACTTACAGAAACTCGTGGTATCTATGATATTCTTGAATCCATCCGCGATTTAGATGTAAAATTTTACTTAGCAGGCAATTGGCATGAACCGTCATTTGAGAAAAAATGTAGGATACATCCTTCCTGGAATAAAGTAGAGTTTCTTGGCTATATTGATCAAGAAAAGATTTATGAAATCCTTGGAAAGGTAAAGGCAGGATTATCTATGCTCCATCCTCTACCTAATTATGTTCGCGCGTATACTGGTAAAATGTTTGAGTATATGGCAGCTGGGGTTCCCGTAATAGTCTCAGACTTTGATCTATGGAAAGGTCTTTTAGATCAAACCAATTGTGGTATATCCTGCACCCCTAAAGATCACAAAGGCCTGAAGGAAGGAATACAAGAACTGCTTACTAATGAAAAACATGCCTCACTTCTAGGGTCCAATGGAAAATCTGCAGCTAAGTCTGACTTCTGCTGGGAAAGTGAAGAACAAAAATTGATAGCACTTTATAATTCATTTCAACGATAGACCATGAATCTTCCTAAAGTCAGCCTTGTAATCCCTTGCTATAATGAAGAAGCATTCATTAAACGCGTACTATTGGATATCGAAAAACAACTATACCCAAAAGAACAGATTGAAGTATTTGTGGTGGATGGAAGAAGCACAGATAATACGAGGTCTGAATTTGAAGCAGCTCAATCCGAGGTCAATTATTCATGCAGACTTTTAGACAATCCAGAGAGAATAGCTCCAGTAGCAATGAATCGTGGTATACAAGCAGCCACTGGATCGTATATCTTTATTTGGGGCGCCCACGCATCCTATCCCCCGAATTTTATAAAGAACATGATACAGCTTGCACTTAAAAGTAATGCAGCATGTGTGGGAGCGGTTTGCATCACCGAAGCAAGAGAAAAAACAGCTAAGGGCAGCGCTATCGCGGAAGTTCTTCAGCACCCGCTTGGCGTAGGAAATGCCAGCTTTAGAACAGGCACTAAATCAATACAAGAAGTTGATACTGTTGCATTTGGATGCTACAAAAAAGAAACCTTTGAGAAATTTGGCCTATTCAATCCTGCTCTAATTAGAAATCAAGACATAGAACTCAATAAAAGAATCGTAAATAATGGTGGAAAAATCTTGCTAGATCCAGAAACAAATTGCACCTATTTTGCCCGTTCAAAATTCGGTGGTTTGTGGAAAAATAACTTTGGAAATGGCGAATGGGTTGTTAAAACAGCTAAAATTACCGGTAAATTTGAAGCTTTATCCCTCAGACATTTCGTACCAATGATCTTTGTTATTGGACTAGTTCTTTGCCTTACTCTTCTCCTTGGTAATCAAAAGAATA
>JAQXAY010000030.1 GCA_029252685.1 Saprospiraceae bacterium
TAGAAGCATCTTCCATCTTGTTCACGATACCATCAACTTTTGATACGATATAATTATAAAAGATCTGAAGAATAATTGCTACGATAAGACCAAATACTGTAGTCAATAGGGCAACTTTAATACCACCCGCTACTACTGTAGGTGAGATATCTCCAGCCGCTTCAATATCATCGAATGCACCGATCATACCAATTACCGTACCCATGAAACCAAGCATTGGAGCCACAGCGATAAATAGTGAAATCCAAATCAAACCTTTTTCTAAAAGTCCCATCTGAACACCACCGTAAGCAACGATCGCTTTTTCAACAGCTTCAGGACCGCTTCCAGCATTTTTCAAACCTTCGTAAAGGATAGATGCAGTAGGTCCTTGTGTGGACTTACAAACCTCCATAGCACCTTCAAGGTCATCAGCCTTAAGACGATCATCAATTTTTCCTAAAAGTTTATCAGTATTAACTGAAGCAATATTTAGTGTAATAATACGCTCAATACAGAACGCAAGACCTAAAATCAAGGCAATCAATACAAGTGACATAAACTCGTATCCACCTTCGATGAATTTTTCTTTCAAAACCTGAAATCCTCCTGGCTCTTCAACTACTTCTTCAGTAGCATCTACAGACATCTCTTCAGCAGGAGCAGCTTCCTCAGCCATTGCCGCTGTAGTATCCATAGCAGCATCTTCCATAGTGGAATCAACAGCTTCAGCAGCGGTTTCCAAATCAGTGTTCTCTTGTTCTCCGTCCTGAGCAAAAGACGCTTGAGCAGTCATTGTCACAAGCCCTAATACAAAAAGTAACGCAAATAACTTTCGCATAGCTAGATAGTTTAACGAATTGTTTTTACAATTAGTGGTTATAAATAAAATGTGATATGCCTTGAGCTAAGAAAACAATATGGCGGAGAGAGCGGGATTCGAACCCGCGATACCCTTTTGGAGTATACACGCTTTCCAAGCGTGCGCCTTAAGCCACTCGGCCACCTCTCCAACTTCAAAAGTTCGCTCTACAAGACTATCTTGAATTTGTGACGCAATCGTGCTTGCATCCAACAATAGCGTAAAAATTGAAAAAAGAACTGAATTATCAAAAGAATAATTAATTAAATATAAACTCAGTTCACTCTTTTATTCAATGTTCACATATCAGATGCAATAAATAACAATTTGGTTGTGCTCATATTTTAAAAATTCTTGAAGCATTTTCGCTGGTAATCCTTGCAAGCTCTTCTAATGGAACTTGCTTAATATCAGCCAACTTCTGAGCAATATAGGCAATAAAGGCAGATTCATTTCGCTTTCCTCTTTTGGGAGTAGGTGATAAATAAGGAGAATCAGTTTCAAGAACAAGGTGCTTTAGAGGAATTTTTTCCAAAACTTCAGAAAGTCCACTTTTTTTAAAAGTAAGTACCCCTCCTATTCCAAGATTGAATCCAAGATCAATAATTTGCTTTGCTTCTTCGTAGCTCCCACCAAAACAATGAAATATTCCTCTGGACCTCCCTGAGCCGTAATCTTTCAAAACATCAATCAATAGCTGAGTGGTCTCTCTAGAATGAATTATAATTGGAATATCCAGTTTTTCAGCCCATTCAACTTGCATAAGGAATGCCGCCTCCTGTTCTTTCTTGTATGTCTTATCCCAATACAAATCCATACCAATCTCTCCAATAGCAACAAAAGAACGTTTATCTAACTCGGATTTGATTTGTTCCAGGACTTGCTTGTAGTCCGCAGCAACTGAACAGGGATGCAAACCCATCATAGGGTGCATTTGCCCTGGATAAGCCGCTTCCAAAGCATACATCCCATCTATTGAATCCAAGTCTATATTGGGGAGAAAAAAATGCTCTACGCCCACATCCAATGCCCGTTGAATCATCTCTGTTCTATCTTCTTCAAATTGATTGGCATATAAATGCGTATGTGTATCGATCAACATATTTTATATTTTTAAGCACTTTGCTTTGTTGGCACAAAAATATTCACAATTTTGTTGTTTATTCAAAAGAAGAGGAAATAAAATATCATAAACTTATAAATGGCTAAAAAACAAAAGTATTACGTTGTTTGGGTAGGTGCGAAACCTGGTATTTACAATTCTTGGCCTGACTGTCAAAAACAAGTTGCTGGCTTTCCTAAAGCCCGGTATAAATCCTTTGAATCTAAGCTGGAAGCAGAACTTGCTCTAAAAAAAGGCTATAGTATCTCCTCCAAATCTTCAAAACAAAAATCATCGACATCAAATCCTCGGTCCAATATAAATTACATAACTATATCAGTAGATGCAGCTTGCAGCGGTAATCCTGGAAAAATGGAATATCAAGGAGTGGACACCAAATCCGGCAAACAATATTTTCATTTTGCTTCAAAACTTGGCACCAACAACATTGGTGAGTTTCTTGCTATAGTCCATGGACTATCGTTTTTAAAGAAACAAAACTCTAAACGAGCGATCTATACGGACTCAAAAAGTGCAATGAGTTGGGTTAGAAACAAAAAATGTAAAACAACACTTGAACGAAATACACAGACTGAAGAGTTATATAAATTGATCGAGCGTGCAGAAATTTGGCTCAAGCAAAATACTTACAACACAGAAATATTAAAATGGGACACAAAATCTTGGGGAGAGATACCTGCTGATTTTGGCCGGAAATAATAAAATATGCTAGAAAGTTGGACATCAGTGGTTTCTAAAAAAATCTTGGAAAGATCCTATTCGGACTTCAGTTTAAAACAAAATATTTCAATCTTCCAAAAGCCAAAATTCAAGCTCAAGAAAGAACGTATTGCACTGATTGGCTGCAATGATGGTCTACTAGATGCCGTACGTCCAATCCTATATGCTTTTGCTGGCAATTTTGGTGAAAACAATATCGCAGATTTAGGAAACCTTAAAAACCTAGACGCAGATCACAACCCTCAATTAATGCAGGATCTGGTAGATGCAGGAATAACTCCTATAGTGGTATCTGCAACAGCGAGTCAACTGCATTCTCACCTTGTCTCTTCAATAAAGAACAAGAAAAAAATACATTGTAGCCTTATCGACGAGACTGTCCCTACTAAAGCGCAAGGGCCAATAGATCAACGATTATTATTCCCAATAGCTACAAATAAAATACAATGGCCCAATCAGTTCAAGATACTAGGGATTCAAAAGCATCAAGTAGCCGCAAAACAAATACAAGAAGCGGAAAAAAACAATCTACGCTTATTTAGACTAGGCGGTCTAAAAACGGATCTTACGATGGCAGAACCTCTCTTAAGAGATACGAATGTCCTAGGGTTCAATGGTAGGGTTCTAAAATCCAGTGAAACACAAGACAAAGAAAATCACTCACCATCGGGTCTAAGCATTGATCAGGCCTGTCAGCTAATGCGCTATGCGGGCATCAATGAGCAAATGCAATTTGTAAATATTTATGGATTCGATGATAGGTTTGCTCCAAACCCTACAACCGCTCATGCAGTAGCTCAATTAATTTGGTATTTCCTAGACGGTTTCTTTGATCAAAAAGGAGATTATCCAGTTGATAAGCGAAAATTGAAGTCATATGTAGTAGATCTCAAATACGATAACCTTAATATTAGTTTCTGGAAATCAAAAAAGTCAGGTAGATGGTGGGTTGAAGTACCAAGAACTAAAGGGAAGTCAGTACTTATGCCATGTAGTCAAAAGGAATATGAAAGTTGTGCAGCAGGAATTCTGAGCGACAACCTTGTAGAGTTGCTAGAGTTATTCTAATCAATCCAATAATCGCTCTAAACCTATGCCCCTCGATCCTTTTAATAGAATTACTAATCCATTTAAATCCTGTAAATCAAACCAAGATTTCGTTGCTTGAACATCCTCAAAGTGAAGCATTTCTTTTGGTAAGGAGACTTTGCCGAACTCCTCCCCTACAAGCACACATTGAGCTTCTAGATTTCGAATCAAATCAACAATATCCTGATGTGCCTTTTTTGAGAAATCACCTAACTCCTTCATATCTCCGAGAATCAATAGCTTTTTTCCTTTCAAACTCTTTAAAAAGGATTGAATAGAAACTAACATACTATCTGGATTTGCATTATAGGCATCCTTAAAGATCCTAGCACCTTTATACTCTACTAACTGAGATCTGTTATCAGAAGGAATATAAGTACCTACAGCATCTAGAATACTGTCTATACTTACCTTAAAGTAATGGCCAATCGCGATAGCTGCTGCTATATTTTCAGCATTATACTTACCCTGAATATTCGTCCTTAAATTATATATCTTATAGTTTTCATCTAAAAGATCAATGTTTATAAATGGAGCAGAGCTATTTAACTTAATATTATAAAAATCATCTTGAAGCGAATCCTTCAGTCCATATCCAATCTTTCGATTGATCTTAGCAGCTAATTCCACTAAGTTCGCATCACCAATGTTATAGAAAAATGTACCATTGTTCTCAAGTAGATAATCTAACAACTCTCCTTTTCCTTTTTTAACGCCTTCTATCCCGCCAAAGCCCTCAAGGTGAGCTTTGCCAATATTAGTGATAAGGCCATGGCTAGGCTGAGCAATCGAACACAAAAATTCAATCTCCTTCTGATGATTAGCCCCCATCTCAATCACAGCAACCTCATGCTTTTCTTCTAAATCCAAAAGGGTCAAAGGTACACCGATATGATTATTAAAGTTACCCTTCGTAAAATGAGTTTGATACCTTTTAGAGAGGGTTTTTGCTATAAGCTCTTTACTTGTAGTCTTTCCATTTGATCCTGTTAGACCAATGACGGGTATGTGAAATCGTTGTCGATAATCTCGAGCCAAATTCTGAAGAGCAGTCAAACCATCCTTTACAAGGATACAATTTTCAGGAATTGCATATTGCTCCTCATCCACTACGGCAAAAGTAGCCCCTTTTTTCAAAGCTTCTTGTGCGTATGTATTACCATTAAAGCTAGCGCCTTTTAGTGCAAAAAAAATAGAACCTGGAATAATGTTGCGACTGTCGGTTGACACCTTTCGAAGTTCTAGAAATGTATTTAGGATTAAATTACGGTTAGCTTGGTTCATAATGTATTGGCAATTTCAACATTCCGAATATAAATATACTTCGGAAAATTCAAAAAAAAAGTCCTTCCGACAAACGAAAGGACTTTTTAAAAGCTAGATCGGATTATTTATATCTTCTCTTAACTTTTGATTTTTTAACATCAAACTCGTTTCCACCTTTTTCAGATGTAACATCCGGTGAACCAGTTCTTGTCATAGCACAACGGAAACCAATTGTACGGTCAGCTTTGTCTTCCTCTTTAAATCTACGTGCGCCAGGAGACAACCAGTAAGCTCTATCAGCCCATGATCCACCTTTGATTACACGTGATTTGTTGGAAATAAGTGTTGCTACTCCATATTCGTAGATAGACTTAGATTGCTCATCACCATCTAGGTAATCATGTACCATACCTTTACGGTAATTCTCACGATCTGAAGCTTCTTCGTCCGTTACATATCTATATTGGATTTTTCCTAATGAATCTTTTTCAACGATTTCACCATCTTCCATAACTTTCGTTTTGAAACGGTTTCCACGGTAAGAATTCAAATCCTGGTTGTCAACATCAGAAAGTGATGCAGAAGTCATTGGACGATAAATATCAGCAACCCACTCAGAAACATTACCCGCCATGTGGTATAGACCAAAATCATTCGGCATTGATGTTCTTGCAGGAGCAGTGATATGTGCACGGTCATTAAGACGACCTGACATACCCATATAATCACCTCGACCTTTCTTAAAGTTAGCAAGGATCTTACCTTGAGACTTATCTCTTCTTTGGTACCTTACAGTATTTCCATCCCAAGGATAAAGTCTTCTGTCAGTGATATTTTCGTGCAGTTCAGATTCCATCTTTCCAATAAGTGCAAGAGCAGCATATTCCCACTCTGCTTCAGTTGGAAGTCTGTAAGAAGGCAATAGAATACCATCTTCGAAACGAACAGAACGTTCTCCACCAGTAGCTTTATCTTCAAGATTTTTACGAACAGAACCATCATACTGTCCTAACAAGTAAGACTCCGTATTAAAGTTATCCGCATCTCTTTGCTCAGGATTCAAATTAAGAATACCTTTTTCTACAAGAATCATCTCGTTTGTACGATCTGTTCTCCAGTTACAGTATTCACTAGCTTGCAACCAATTAACACCAACTACTGGATAATTATCATATGCAGGGTGACGGAAATAAGTCTCAACAAAAGGTTCGTTGAATGCTAGTTCTTCACGCCATACAAGTGTATCCGGGTGTGCACCTTTCCATACATCAGGATAATTTTCGCCAAATACACGCTTTAGCCAAAATAGATATTCCCGGTATGCGGAGTTTGTAACCTCCGTTTCATCCATATAGAATGATGATACTGTTACTCTACGTGGAACATTGTTCCATTCGTAAGTTACATCTTGCTCAGTTAGACCCATTGTGAAGGTACCACCTTCAATCAATACTAGGTTCGGACCTGTAGCTTGTCCTTGGTAATCGAGTTTTTCAAAACCACCCCATTCCTGATCATTATACGCCCAACCAGTAGTGGCAGAACGTTCTTTAGGGCCACATGATGATAATGCAACCACAGCAAACAGAAATAATGGGCTTAACTTCAACAGATTCTTCATTGCTAAAAAGCTTTTTTACTATTAAAAGACGAAACAAATATAGTGATTTTTTGATCCCACAAAATATTTCATAAGCAAAAGTCAAAAAAATACAGAAAATAATTCTTGCAAGTACTCGATTACAGCTAATTATATTTATCGGAATAATTGCAAACAATCAATCGAATTGTATTTTTTTGCTCTACTTTTAAAATAATCACTTTGATCAAACCTAAAAGAAACAGCAATTTCGTGGGCACCTCCGCTTGAGTATGCCTGTAAAGCCGACACTGTAAAGTCATAAGAATAGCCAAGTTTAAAGATTCCACTTTGCACTCCTACCATCAAAACAGCGGCGTCCGCATTCGTCCAAGAGTACCTGTACCAGGCTCCTCCGAAGACAAATGATGAACTAATATAAGCACCAGCATTCACTTGACCAAAATCTCCTTGCTTTACTATCAGAACATTTGGTGAAATAAACGCGGTTGAATTTCTTTTATTGCCTCTGTTAAGATCGATTTGTGTCCCAAATTGCATAGAAACCATCAATGGCACACCATTACTTAATCGATTTTCGTTGAGGAGAATAATCCCGTCATTCCCACGGTTCATATGTCGTAAAGACAAGCCTGCGTATACAGCCTTAGAGGCAAATAAGATTCCAGAAGAAATATCAAAATAGTTAGCTTGCAAACTTTCAGGGCGTGCTTCCTCAGAAAAACTTTGGTCGGATACATCTCCTGTGATTGGATCAATTTGGTCCAAGAAAACATATTTATCCCAATCGTAGAATTTCTGTCCAAAGCCCAATTCTGTACCAAAACGAACCGTCCAATCGTTTCGCATATTCAATTGATAAGAATAAAGCCCTTTAATCTCAGAAGTTGAAATAAACCCTTCCCCTTGAATATCAGATAATACAAATAAGCCTAGACCACTTTTGGCACTTCTGAAATAAGTATCAAAACTAGCTGCATAAGTTTGATAAGCATCAAATGATGGCCACTGAAACCTGCTTTGAAGATTAATCCTAGGAGCACCAACACTACCAGTGAAGGCAGGATTGAGTAAAGTCGGGGACGCATAAAACTGCGAAAAAACAGGATCTTGTGCTTTTGCAGTAGAACAAAAAACTAGGATTAAAACAAACGAGAGTATAGAACGAATCATAGTATGCCTATATTTGTGAATATTCAAGTCAGATAACTTGATCGGTTAATATATAAATGCAAATTAATAAAACACAGTACTCGACAATCTAATTTTAATATTTGCCCATTAAGAGCATTCGGTTTGTTAAAATTGGAATTCAAAAACTTTACCTATTGTACATGCGTTTTGGATTCATCATACCACTAACACTATACCTAAAGTTTGATTATGCATAAGGTTTATATAAAACTATTTTTTTCATTCCTTTTTTGCCTTTCCTTTCAAGTAAACCATCTTAAAGCTCAAGAAGTTTTAAATGAGGCTCTTAGCATTAGCTGGGAAAAGAAGGACTTAGAACTTGACGAATCAGGAACTATGCTTGAAAATGTATATTCTTTTGAAAATGGATGTAGAGAACCTATGCTAATCCAAATACCCTATCTCAACTACACCTTTCAAGTTCAGGGTCCTGGAAAAATCACTGCGTATATCACTGAAAATGAGACTCAGGTTCTAGATATTGACCTCAAAGAAAACCTTAATAAACTAGATAATGATTTTATAATCAATAAATCCATTGAAAAAAATGGCGATAAATATTTTGCACGGATAAGTATATTGCCAGCAAAATTAAATGGAACTTCAATCATTGGATTAGCAAGTGGGACATTAAAGGCAAGCTTTACACCAGGAGTAGCTGAAATGCGCAGAGGTCCCACAACAATCGATTCAAAATTAGCCAGTGGAACCTATCACAAGATTTCCGTAGCTAAATCCGGCATATTCAAAATAAGTGCAGAATTCCTTCAAACTGAATTAAATCTAGACCTCACTACAATTGATCCTAAAAAAATAAAAATTTATGGTCACGGAGGAGGACGCCTACCTCTTCGAGCAGGAGAATATACTAAAGAAGACTTGCCCGAAATCCCAATCTGGATTCCAGGTGAATCAGATAATATTTTTGATAGCAATGATAACATTTACTTCTATGCGGAAGGTCCTAACTCATGGAGATACGACGAAGACGATATGGAGTTACAATTTGAAATGAATACCTATTCAAATAAAAATTACTATTTCATTCAATTTGATGACTCTACAAATGGTCTAAGAATTAATATTGATGGTGCAGTCGATGGAGAAACAGATATCACTTCATATGATGTAGTTTCAAGATTAGAATCCGACCAGTACAACATATTAGATTATGTAAGTCTAAATCAGGGTTCTGGACAAGATTGGTTCGGCGATTTATTCAAAAACCTTAGAACAGCTAGTTATTTATTTAGCATACCAAATCTTGTATTAGCTGATTCCATATAGCTTGAAGCCCGATTTGCATCTCGAGCATCAACGAGTAATACAACTTTTGAACTCAGGACGAATGGCCAAACAGCAAGTACTGGAACCTTTTCATCCACCACACTAAGTAATTCAAATTCATCTGGTGCCAAGGCTAAAACACTTCAGGAAAAATTCCTAGTAACCGGTAGTAATTTCACGGTTGAGGTAAATTATCCTGAGGTTGCAAATAGCACTGGTTGGTTAGACTATATTGAGGCACGAGGAAAAGCCAATCTAACAAAAGGAAATGGCCAACTTACTTTTCAATCCTATAAATCATTGGATTACAGCGCAGTAAACTATAGAATCAATTCCTCAGAACCTTTGTTAGTATGGGATATTTCAAACCCCTGCTTACCAAGTAATAAAAGTATTGATGGTTCAGGTTCAACCAAGACATTTGGATCACAATCAGATGTATTCAAGCGTTTTATTGCATTTAACACAAGTGAGGCCTATTCAGATATAAGCTATGCTGGAATAGTCGCCAATCAGAATCTGCACGGTATGCAGCCAACTGATATGATTATCATAAGCCCTGAGGTATTTATGAGTCAAGCAAACCGATTGGCTGAGCACCGATCGAACAATGATGACCTTAGCATAAGCATTGTCCAACCTGCCCATATTTTCAATGAGTTTTCTTCTGGTAAACCTGATGCCGCTGCCATTAGAAATTTCCTGAAACATATTTATGAAAAGAATCCAGCAAAATTAAAATATGTCCTTTTACTTGGTGACGGGTCATTTGACAACAGAAACATACTTGGACTTGGTAACAACTATATTATCACCTACGAAACGGAACAGTCTCTAGCGCCAATTTATGCCTATCCTTCTGATGATTACTTTGGATTAATTGATGATGATGAGGGTATAATTACACAGAATAGTTTAATGAATATTGCCATAGGACGACTCCCTGTTAAAAATACAGCAGAAGCTTCTGCTGTAGTGAATAAAATCATCCGATATGATGATAAACTTGTTACAGAGGGAGATTGGAAAAACTGGGCAGTTTTTGTTGGAGATGATGAGGATTCATCAAAACATTCAAAAGATTCGGACAAGCTTGCCAAACAAACAGCAGAGAAATTCCCATGGATCAATCAAGACAAAATCTATATTGATGCCTTTGAACAAGAGTCTACCTCTTTTGGAACAAGAGTTCCAGGCGCTAGGGAGGCAATAACCAATAGTCTATTCAAAGGAGCTTTGAGTGTAACATACTTAGGGCATGGTGGCTCTATTGGCTGGGCACAGGAGCGAATCCTTCAAATGCAAGATATTATATCCTTCAATAACACAAATAAACTCCCTGTATTCCTAACTGCGACTTGCTCTTTCGCGGGATATGATGATCCAAAATTTACTTCTGGCGGAGAGGAAACTATTTTGAATCCAAATGGAGGAGCTATTTCTATGTTTACAACTGTTCGAGCAGTACTCGCTAATGACAATTATGACTTATCAAGAGCGATCGTTGATACACTTTACACGAATTCCCCAAGTGGATCTATGCGATTTGGAGATGCAATGAATGCCGCAAAAAACAATCCATCAATAAGTGCTAGTAATCATAGGAAGTTCACGCTTTTGGGTGATCCAAGCCAAAAGATATCAATCCCAAGCTATGAGGTGTTGACTACAGAGATAAACGGAAATGATGTAGCTCAAAATGAAATAGATACCATCTCATCACTAGAACTAGTGCAAGTTAAAGGTAAGATATTAGATTTCGATGGTTCTGATCTTAACACCTTCAATGGAAAATTATACATCACAGTATTTGATAAAAAAGTAACTAACCAAACGCTTGGACAAGATTCAGGCTCTCCCATTTTCAATTATGACATTCAAAAGAATATCATTTTTAAAGGTTTAAGCAGTGTTATTGATGGTCAGTTTCAATTTGAATTCGTTGTACCAAAAGATATTTCGTTTGAATTTGGAAATGGAAAGATCAGCTATTATGCCATCGAAAGCAATGGGAATAAGGAGGCTAAAGGAAGTACAGAGAATATTATAATTGGAGGGTCGTCTGATAATGCAATTGTCGATGATCAAGGGCCAGAGGTAGAAGTGTACATGAATAATGAGAACTTCGTATTTGGTGGTATAACCAGTTCCAACCCAATTTTATATGTCAAGTTAAAAGATGACAATGGCATCAACATAGTTGGGAACAGCATTGGTCACGATCTAACAGGAACACTTGACGAAAACACGCAGAACTCATTCTTACTCAACGAATATTATCAATCAGAACTTGATAACTATAAAAGTGGTATCATCCGTTACCCACTTTCTGATGTTAGTGAGGGAAGACATCAAGTCAAGGTCAAAGCTTGGGATATTGCAAATAACTCTAGCGAAGGCTACACAGAATTTGTAGTAAGCTCATCTGGTGCTATAGCATTGCAGCAAGTTTTAAACTACCCAAATCCTTTCATCAACAGCACCTGTTTTCAGTTTGAGCACAATATGGAAGGTCAGAACTTGGATATTCAAATTCAGATATTCAGTATATCTGGCAGGTTGGTTAAAACAATAGAAACTCAAATATTATCTAACGGAAGTCGTTTAGGATTAGGAGATTGTATACAATGGGATGGTAGAGATGATTTTGGCTCTGACTTGGCTAAGGGCGTTTATGTTTACAAAATTAAAGCGCAGACTCAAAGTGCATCAGGCCTTATAAGTGGCGAAAGTGCATTTGAGAAATTAGTTATTCTAAAATAATCCTTTGCCGAAAGACCCCAAGCAGACAATTACAAAAGACAAAATGTTAAGAATACAAGATCTTCAATAAAAAGTATTCTATTTTGTTATTTCCTTAGACCGATTGAAAATATAAGGGCTTTACCCTATTTATTGGATCAATTACTAATTTATTATGGTGACAAGACATTATATTTGCACCAAATCAAGCATGACTACATGAAAAAGTATTTTTACGGAGCATTATTTACTTTGCTCCTTATAACATTATCTACTACAGAATCATCTGCACAGTGCATTCAGAACTCAAATGGCGATTGGGTACTTCCTGGATCAGGAGAACCTTGTCCAAATGCTATTATCACAGCAGTTCCATTCCTAAGAATTTCAGCAGATGCAAGAGCATCCGGTCTAGGTGATGCAGGTATTGCATTGAGTGCTGATGCAAACAGTCTAGGTTTCAATGACTCCAAGTTAGTGTTTGCAGAAGAGGATATGGGAGTTAGTATGTCCTATACGCCATGGTTCCGAAACATCAATATTACGGATATGTATATAGCATATCTCTCCGGTTATAAAAAAATAGATAACCTTCAAGCTTTTGGCGGAAGTATCCGATTCTTCTCCTTTGGTAATATTATTTTCACGGATGAAAATGGTCAACAAGTAGGAGAAGGAAATCCACAGGAAGCGGAAATAAAGCTAGCCTATGCTAGAAAGTTGGGAGACAAGTTGGGTTTTGGTATCGGAGGTAAATTTATTTACTCTGATCTTGCATCTAACCAGGTTGTTGCAGGACAAACGATAAGCGCTGGACTTGCAGGTGCTGTTGATATTTCGGCAACCTATATGGATGACATAGAAATCGGTAATACTGATGCAGAACTAACCGTTGCCCTATCAGCAACGAATATAGGTTCAAAGATCACCTATCTAAATGCAGCAAATAATGCCAAGGATTATTTACCTACAAATTTGGGACTTGGAGCTGCATTAAATTTTAAAATTGATGAATTCAACAAAGTAGCACTTGTTGCCGATTTCAATAAATTAATGGTTCCGACGACATGTTTTGGACCGGACTGTGACCAAGACGGAAATGGAATTTCTGATCACTTAGAACTAAATCCAATTGCAGCAATGTTCTCTAGCTTTGGAGATGCACCAAATGGCTTTAGTGAAGAAATTGCAGAAATTCAAGTTTCGACGGGTGTGGAATATTGGTATAATAACCAATTTGCGCTGAGAGGTGGTTATTTCCATGAAAGTGCAACCAAAGGAAACAGAAGGTTTGCTACAATCGGTACAGGATTAAAATACAATGTTTTTGAAATCAACTTATCCTATTTGATTTCTATAAACCAACAAAATAATCCTCTAGCCAATACAATGCGTTTTGCTCTTATCTTCAACTTTGGAGAAAATTAAGCAATACTATTTATGGTAAAAAAGCCTTGACGATCATTTGTTGTCAAGGCTTTTTTTATGCCCCGATAGTAGACATAAAATGAAAAGTCTGGGAAGCCTTGCAAATTTGAATTGGATTCAAACAGGGACATAAAAAAAGGCTCAAACGAAATCGTTTGAACCTTTTTTTTATTTATATAGAAAGATAAGAACTAAGCGTCCTTTTCTTCTTCTTTAGTATCTTCTGTTGCAGTATCTTCTGCTGCAGTTTCTTCTGCTGCAGTTTCTTCGTTTACTGTTTCAGTAGTAGCAGTTGTCTCGGCTGTAGCTGTAGAATCAGACTTCTTCGCCTTTGAACGACGACGACGACTTGGCTTCTTAGCATCTTTAAGGTTGTAAACTTCATTGAAATCAACAAACTCAATCATAGCCATTTCTGCTCCATCAGAACGACGGAATCCAGTTTTGATTACACGAACGTAACCACCAGGTCTGTCCCCTATCTTATCAGCAACAGTGCTAAACAATTCTTTAACAGCCTCTTTATTCTGAAGGTATGAGAACACAACACGACGAGAGTGCATTGTATTTACTTTACCTTTAGTAACGATAGGCTCAATAAACTTTCTAAGTGCCTTAGCCTTAGCAAGTGTAGTTTCGATACGCTTGTGCTCTATTAGAGAGATTCCAAGGTTCCTTAAAAGCGCTTTTCTGTGCGCAGTTTTTCTACCTAAGTGGTTGAATTTCTTACCGTGACGCATAACAAATTTGTTTTAAAAAATAAATAACATCGAAGCATGCTCACCGCAGTTAAGCAGGTGCATTACTACAATAAAGAAAAGACCAAGCCAGAGGCTTAGTCTTCGTCAATCTTATATTTTGACAAGTCCATACCGAAAGTCAGACCCTTTTCTGTAAGTAACTCCTCGATTTCTACAAGGGATTTCTTACCGAAGTTTCTGAACTTCAATAGTTCATGTGTATCATACTTAACCAACTCAGCAAGTGAATTGATCTTAGCTGCTTTTAGACAGTTGTATGCACGAACAGACAAATCAAGATCTTCCAATGAGGTCTTAAGCAGTTTACGCATGTGTAAGATGTGTTCATCTACAACATCGTCTTTACGCTCCTTACCTGTATCGAAAGTAATATTTTCATCCGTGATAAGCATAAGATGCTTGATCATGATACGTGAAGCCTCTTTGATCGCGTCTTCAGGGTGGATAGTACCATCCGTCTTAACTGTAATCGTAAGCTTCTCATAATCGGTACGCTGACCAACACGAGTATTTTCAATTTTGTAAGATACATTCTTAATCGGCGTGTAGATCGAATCGATCGGAATAACGCCAATAGGTGCATCTTTAGGAAGATTCTCATCGGCTGGAACGTATCCACGTCCGTGAGAAACTGTAAGTTCAAGCTCAAGGTTTACAGACGGCTCCATTGAACAAATGTGTAAATCAGGATTCATGATCTTGAAAACATTTGTGAACCCCTCGATATCACCTGCAGTGAAGGCCTCCTTACCACTGATGGTAAGATAGATTTTCTCGTTTGTCAAACTATCTTCTTGAAGAACTTGCTTGATACGAACTTGCTTAAGGTTAAGGATAATATCTACTACATCCTCAACAACACCTTTAATGGTGGCGAATTCGTGACTTACACCAGCAATACGTACCGCTGAGATAGCGTATCCTTCAAGTGATGATAAAAGAACTCTTCTAAGAGAGTTACCTACTGTTTGCCCAAAACCTGGCTCAAGCGGCTTAAATTCGAAGACTCCTTCGAATTCATCAGCTTTTTGCATTACAATCTTGTCAGGCTTCTGAAAGTTTAATATGCTCATATTAAATATGCTAGACTTTATATTATTGACCAGTTAAATTCAACTAATAGAGGGGGTAGAACAGGTTTTCCTCAATATAGCATAAGCAGATAGAATTGCTTATCACATCTCTATCTGCCTAATATATATAAAAAAAACAACAAGTCGAAATTACTTAGAGTACAATTCGACAATAAGCTGTTCGTTAATATTCTCAGGAATCTGATCTCTTTCTGGCATAGAAAGATATTTCCCTTCCATCTTATCAGCATTAAACTCTAACCAACCGAACTTACGCACGTCTGATTTAGATTTAACTGAATCCACAATTACTGTATTTGCTTGAGATTTACCACGCACAGTTACAACATCGCCTGAACGAAGTGTTACAGAAGGTACATTTGTAATCACACCATTAAGAACAATGTGTTTATGTGTAACCAACTGACGAGCTGCTCTACGTGTAGGGGCAATACCTAGACGGTATACAGTGTTGTCTAAACGAGACTCAAGAAGTTTTAGTAAAACTTCACCTGTAACACCACCTTTACGGCTTGCTTTTTCAAATAAATTGCGGAATTGCTTCTCAAGAACACCATAAGTGTACTTCGCTTTTTGCTTTTCCATCAATTGTTTGGCATAATCAGACTTGTTCTTTCTACGTCTGCCATTACCATGCATACCCGGAGGGTATTTCTTTTTATCAAAGGCTTTGCTCGGGCCGAAAATCGCCTCTCCAAGTGCGCGAGCTTTTTTGGCCTTAGGACCAGTATATCTTGCCATTTTTCTTCTAAAATAAAGTTAAATAATATCCAACCAAGGAATTATACGCGTCTCTTCTTAGGAGGACGACATCCGTTGTGTGGAACAGGCGTCACGTCAAAAATGCGTGAGATCTTAATACCTGTAGAGTCTACCGCACGAATTGCAGCTTCACGTCCAGCACCAGGTCCTTTAACGTAAACTGTAGCAGAACGCATACCAGCTTCGTTAGCAACCCTGGCTGCGTCCGATGCAGCGATTTGAGCAGCATAAGGAGTATTCTTCTTAGAACCTCTGAAACCTGCCTTACCAGCAGATGCCCATGAGATTACTTCTCCTTTCTTATTCGTGATAGAGATAATGATATTATTGAAAGAAGCCTTGATGTATACCAAACCTTCTGGGTCAACTTTTACATTTCTCTTTCCACGAGAACTTCTATTTTGTGCCATTTACCTCTAGATTTACGAGGTCCTATAATCAAAGTCACTTTGATTATTACCTCATAATTTAAAATTATTTAGTCGCTTTCTTCTTGTTCGCCACAGTCTTACGTTTTCCTTTACGAGTACGAGCGTTTGTCTTTGTACGCTGTCCACGAAGAGGAAGACCTTTTCTGTGTCTCAAACCTCTGTAACATCCGATATCCATAAGACGCTTGATGTTCATCTGAACCTCTGATCTTAGTTCACCTTCAACGGTGTAATCATTCTGTATAAGAGTTGTGATACTACGAATGTTGTCATCATTCCAATCTCCAACCTTAGTATTCTCATCGATTCCACACTTTTCTAGGATCTCAGCTGAGCGAGTCGCTCCAACACCATAGATGTATGTCAATGCGATAATACCACGCTTGTTTTTTGGAAGATCGTTTCCTGCTATCCGAGCCATTATCTTACTGTTTTATACAATTAGCTATCAATATTAACCCTGGCGTTGCTTAAACTTAGGGTTCTTCTTATTGATAATATAAATCTTTCCTTTTCTCTTAACGATCTTGCAATCTGCAGAACGTTTCTTAACCGACGCTTTAACTTTCATTATGCTAAGCTTTTAAATTACTCTATTTGTAGCGATAGATTATTCTACCTCTCGTCAAATCGTATGGAGACATTTCAACTGCTACCTTGTCTCCAGGGAGAATACGAATATAGTGCATTCTCATTTTACCTGAAATAGTAGCAACAATCTGGTGATCATTACCCAAACGTACTTTGAACATAGCATTAGACAATGCTTCTACAATTGTACCGTCTTGTTTAATTAGATCTTTCTTTGCCATACATTTATTTTCGGTGTGCGAAATTAACCAATTTTTAAATAAGATTAAAGTTTCACGCCATTTTTTTACTAATAAAATGAATTTCCTAAAAGACTCCTACAGCCTGTACATTAGGATTCTTCTTCAACGCATTCTCTATAAGTGTATGATCAGACAGAATATCTGCCTTCTCACGACCTACAGCAACTGTGTGTTCAAAGTGGGCGGATGGTTTAAGATCCTTAGTAATAATAGTCCATCCATCTTCAGCATGACCTATTGTGCGCTTACCCATATTAATCATAGGTTCAATCGCTATAACAAGTCCTTCTTTGATCTTTGGTCCATTACCTTTACGGCCATAATTTGGCACTTCTGGTGCTTCATGTAATGACCGACCAATACCATGTCCTACAAGCTCTCGCACAACGCCATAATTTCGCTCACGCTCTGCATAAGCTTGGACAGCATGCCCGATATCTCCGATACGATTTCCCTCAACAGCCATTTCAATGGCTTTATAAAGGGAGGTATTGGTAGTTTTTAATAACTGAAGTACATCATCACTTACCTCTCCTATCGGAAATGTATAGGCACTATCGCCGAAGAAATCATTCATAAAGACCCCACAATCTACAGATACAATATCTCCATCTTTAAATACTGTCTCGGTTGGAATACCATGAACAACTTGTTCATTGACAGATACACAAAGTGTTGCTGGAAAACCATTATATCCTTTAAACCCTGGAACGGCTCCATGATCTCTAATAACAGTTTCTGCTACTTGATCAATCTCTAAACCGGTAATGCCTGGCTTTAATATACTACCCACTTCAGACAGAGCCTTGCAAACTAGCAAGCAACTTTGTCGAATCAATTCAATTTCTTCCTTGGTTTTGTAGTATACCATAAAACATTTCATTCAAAAATAACCGCGTCACAAAGAAGTGTAAACACTTGCTCTCTGACACGGATAAAATATATTGCTGAACGGAAAAGAATGTAATTACATTCCTGCTCCTATATTCTGCATTCTTGATTGCTTTCCTTGAATTCTTCCTGACTTCATAAGACCATCATAGTGCTTAAGAAGCAAGTAAGATTCAATTTGAGCCAAGGTATCAAGTACTACTGCAACAAGGATCAATAGAGACGTTCCTCCGAAGAAGATCGCAAAACCTTGGTTTACACCAGCCGCCACTGCAAAAGCAGGAAGGATAGCAATAAGTCCAAGGAAAACTGAACCTGGAAGTGTAATTCTTGATGTAATCGTATCAATCAAATCAGCTGTAGGCTGACCTGGTTTAACACCCGGAATAAATGCGTTCATATTTTTCAAATAATCGGCATAATCCTTAGGGTTTACCATTAAGGCTGTATAGATATATGTGAATCCTACAACCAAAAGGAAAGCAAGTACACTTGAAATAGCTGAGAAAGGATTTGACAACTGTGTGTATAAACCTCCTAACTCAGACCCATTGCTAATAAAATACTGTCCGATAGTAGCCGGAAGGAATAATATAGCTTGAGCAAAGATAATTGGCATTACACCAGCAGCATTCACTTTTAGTGGAATGAAATCTCTTTCATTTTGCATTTTCATGCCTGCAATATTTGATCCACGACCAGAGACTTGCTTTGCATACTGAACTGGAATCCTACGGATACCTTGTACAATAAGTACAGTCACCATAACGATACCAAATAAAGCAGCTAATTCAAGAATCAGTACTAGGAATGTACCTGACTGAGCACCAATCTCAGCAGCAAAGGACTGCGGTAAAGAGGCGATGATACCTACTGTAATAAGTAGAGACACACCATTACCAATTCCTCTGTCTGTGATTCGCTCACCCAACCACATTGCAAATATTGTACCTGCAGAAAGTATGATTAGATTACAGATTGTAAAGATAGGCATACTAATAGTATCCATTACGAGTCCATCATTGCGGATCATACTAAGATACGCAGAACCTTGAAGGAATGTAATAGCTAATGTCAGTGCTCTAGTAATCTGCGTTAACTTCTTACGTCCAGTTTCACCATCTTTTTGAAGACGCTGGAAATAAGGCACTGCAAATCCCAACAACTGAATGATGATGGATGCAGTAATGTAAGGCATTATACCAAGAGCGAATACAGATGCAGAGTTGAATGCACCACCTGTAAAGGTGTTGATCAAATCGAGAAGGTCTTTTGCACCTTCTGCAGCATCCTGCGTTTGAATCTTAGACGCATCTACACCAGGTAGTACGATAAAAGCTCCAAATCTGTAAACTGCTAGTAAGCCAATGGTCAGAAGAATACGCTTACGTAATTCTTCAATCTTCCATATGTTATTTAATGTACTTAAAAATCGTTTCATTAGAGGTCAGTTATACTAGGTTAACACTACCGCCTTTTGCTTCAACGGCTTCTTTTGCTGAATTAGAGGCAGCGTGAACACTGATCGTAAGAGCCGTATTCAATTCCCCCGTAGCCAACAACTTCACTCTATCGGTTTTTCTCACTACATTAAGTTCAACAAGCTTCTCTATATCGAAGTTTGTAATATTATGCTTTGCTGCAAGAGTCTCAAGTCTCCCAATGTTTAGAGCAACATACTCTACACGTGTTGGGTTTTTGAAACCTCTCTTAGGCAAACGCATTTGAAGAGCCATCTGTCCACCTTCAAAGTGGCGCTTACGGCTATATCCAGAACGGGATTTTTGTCCCTTATGTCCACGAGTGGCAGTACCACCTCTAGTAGATCCTTGCCCTCGAGCAATTCTCTTTCCAGATTTCACTGAACCTTTAGCTGGTTTTAAATTATGCAGTTCCATATCTACAAAATTTTCAAATTCAAATAATTGAAAAAATGTTAAGCCTCTTCAACTTTCACTAAATGGCTTATTTTATTAATCATCCCCATAATTTGAGGAGTGGCTTCGTGCTCGACAGTTTGATTCATCTTGCGAAGACCTAGTGCTTGAATGGTTGCCTTTTGCTTAGCAGGGCGACCGATGACACTTTTTATTTTAGTTACGCGAACTTTTCCCATTTCTTATAAATTTTGACCGCTCAAAATAGCAGTAATTTTTAACCATTGAAAAGTTTATCCATAGAAATTCCTCTTTGCTTAGCAATATCTCTTGGACTACGTAGTTTTTTCAAAGCATCAATTGTAGCCTTCACTACATTGTGTGGGTTTGAAGACCCTTGAGACTTTGCCAAAACATTCTGTACACCTGCGATTTCTAGAACTGCACGCATACCACCACCAGCGATAACACCTGTACCATCAGAAGCTGGCTTGATCAATACGCGACCTGCGTCGTATTTACCTAACTGCTCATGAGGAATAGTACCATTGATAAGAGGGAACTTTACAAGATTCTTCTTTGCTTCATCAACTGCTTTAGAAATAGCTTCAGATACATCTCTAGCTTTTCCAAGACCGTGACCTACAGATCCTTTACCATCACCAACAACAACGATTGCTGCGAAGCTGAAGGTACGACCACCCTTTGTCACTTTAGCTACACGGTTAAGCTTTACTAGCTTTTCCTTCAGCTCAGACTCAGTGGATTTTACTCTATTATTCGTTTTCTTTGCCATTTTCGACTCGATTTATGAATTAGAACTGAAGACCACCTTCACGCGCCCCGTCAGCCAAAGCTTTAACTCGACCGTGGTAAAGGTAACCGCTACGATCGAATTTAACTTTAGTAATATTTTTTGCAATAGCGCGCTCAGCGATAAGTTTACCTACCTGAGCTGCAGCATCAGTCTTAATTTTAGCATCAACAGTTCCTTCTTTTGAAGAAGCTGAAGCTAAAGTTGTACCATTTAAGTCATCTATCAACTGGCAATAGATAGCTTTGTTGCTACGAAAAACACTAATACGAGGACAAGTTTCTGTCCCTTTGATATTCTTTTTAACGCGCAAGTGAATTTTCTTCCTTCTTGCTCCTTTAGTTAATTTCATAATATTTAAGTTTTGGCCTTAGTGAAAGAGTTTTGAACAAAACCAAACCCAAGGCCCTACTAAATGAAATCTTAATTAATTTATAATTACTTGGCAGCAGTCTTACCTGCTTTACGACGTACTTGCTCACCAACAAAGCGAATACCTTTACCTTTATAAGGTTCAGGGCTTCTAAATGCTCTGATCTTTGCAGCAATTTCACCAATCAGTTCTTTGTCAGCACTTTCAAGAATTACTTTTGGATTTTGACCTCTTTCAGAGACCGTTACAACCTTTACTTCTGCTGGTACAGCAAAGAAGATAGGGTGAGAATATCCAAGTGTAAGTTCTAGAAGTTGACCCTGATTTGATGCACGATAACCGACACCGACAAGTTCTAATTCTTTTTTAAACCCAGAATAAACACCTTCCACCATGTTGGCGATCAATGAACGGTAAAGACCGTGCATTGCTTTGTGGCGTTTTTGTTCTGTAGGGCGTTTTACTGTCAATACACCTTCTGCAATTTCCACAGATAGATCAACATTAATCTGCTGTGTTAAAGTTGCATTCTTTCCTTTTACAGTTACCAGATTACGATCTGAAACTGTAATCTCAACTCCTGCTGGTATATTGATAGGTGCTTTTCCAATACGAGACATGACCTATTATTTTATTATTTAAACAAAAATCAGCTTTCTTGCGCAAACAAAAAAGCTATTAATATACGTAACAAAGTACTTCACCTCCTACGTTAAGAGACCGAGCTTGTTTTTCTGTCATTACACCTCTAGATGTAGAGACAAGTGCAATACCCAAACCATTGATAACGCGAGGTAAATCATTTGCTTTTCTATACTGACGCAAACCAGGCTTTGAAACACGCTCTAATTTGCGAATAACAGGCGTATTATTGGAATCGTACTTAAGAGCGATTCTGATCACGTGTTGAGCATTCTCATTAGTATCAAATTTGTACTTGAGAATGTAACCCTGATCATAGAGAATCTCTGTGATCGCTTTTTTTAATTTTGAGGAAGGAATGACTACCATCTTATGGCTAGCCATTTGTGCATTTCTGATACGAGTCAGAAAATCTGCAATTGGATCTGTTACAATCATCTTAATTAGTTTAGAGTTCAGACATTATGTGTGAAACAGGTACCGTAATCGATAACCCTAAACACCCAACTTATCTAATTAATAATTACCAACTTGCCTTGGTAATACCTGGAATTTTTCCTGCAAGAGCCAAATCTCTGAATTGAACTCTACAGATTCCAAATCTTCGCATATATCCTTTAGGACGACCCGTTAATTTACAACGGTTATGCAAACGAACTGGTGATGAATTCTTTGGAAGTTTATCCAAACCATCATAATCACCAGCTTCTTTTAGTGCTTTACGCTTTTCAGCATACTTGGCAACCATCTTGGCACGCTTAACTTCACGTGCAATAACTGATTTTCTAGCCATTGTTAGCTTATTTAAAGATTAAAATTATCGTTGATTCTTGAATGGAAGACCAATAGCCTTCAACAATTCAAGTGCTTCAGCATCAGTATTAGCGGAAGTAACAAAGGTAATATCCATACCTGTGATCTTATTCACCTTATCAATATTGATTTCAGGGAAAATGATCTGCTCAGTAACACCCATAGAGTAATTACCTCTTCCATCAAAACTTTTATCATTGATACCTCTAAAGTCACGTACTCGTGGAAGAGATACTGAGATCAAACGATCCAAGAATTCCCACATACGCTCATTTCTCAAGGTAACACGAGCACCGATGGTCATACCATCACGAAGTTTGAAGTTCGATACTGATTTCTTAGCCTTAGTAGGCACAGCCTTCTGACCAGTGATCATAGACATCTCGTTCAAAGCATGCTCCGCTAACTTCTTATCTTGAGTAGCTGCTCCAACTCCTTGGTTCAAGCAAACTTTCTCAATACGAGGAATCTGCATTACAGACTTATACTGGAATTTCTCCATCAAAGCCTTCTTTACCTCTTCTTCATATTTGACTCTAAGTCTTGGTTGATTACTCATTACTTAATAATTTCTCCAGATTTTTTAGAATAACGTACCATCTTGCCGTCTTCTTCTCTGCGACCAACACGAGTTGGTTTACCAGATTTAGGATCAACAAGCATCAGATTTGAAATATGAATAGGAGCTGGCGTTTCTGTGATACCACCTGGGTTATCATTTGTCGCCTTTAGGTGCTTCTTCACCATATTTGTATCTGCTACAATTGCGCGATTTTCAGAAGTGAATACTTCTAACACCTCACGAACGGTGTCTCCCTTACTTGCACCCGTTACAACGATGACTTGGTCACCCTTTTTAATGTGCAATTTTGGTGCGAATCTGCTTTTTTTCGACATAGCTATAGTTCTTTACAACCTGAACTTAGGTCCAAGTTAATAATTACAATACTTCAGGAGCTAATGAAACGATTCTCATGTAATCGCGGTCACGTAGCTCACGAGCTACAGGTCCGAAAATACGAGACCCTCTAGGCTCTTCACTTGCATTCAATAGCACCACTGCATTATCATCGAATCGGATGTAAGTACCATCCTTACGACGAATTTCTTTTTTAGTACGCACTACAACTGCTTTGGTAACTGTTCCTTTCTTAACGTTACCGCCAGGAGAAGCTTCCTTTACTGTTACAACGATTTGATCACCGATAGACGCGTAACGACGCTTACTACCTCCCAAAACTTTGATACAAAGGACTTCTTTTGCCCCAGAGTTGTCTGCTACTTTTAATCTTGATTCCTGCTGGATCATAACTTTTCAATTTATCGATCGCTGGCAAACCAGCAATAGAATATGATTATTTAGCTCTTTCTATGATTTCAACCAATCTCCAACGCTTGTTCTTAGACATTGGACGTGTTTCCATGATACGAACTAGATCGCCAACATTACAATCGTTGTTAGCGTCGTGCGCCATGAATTTTTTGGTCTTCTTTACAAACTTACCATAGATAGGGTGACGAAGACGACGCTCAACTTGCACGCTGATCGACTTCTCCATAGCATTGCTCACCACAGTACCTACACGAGTTTTACGCAAATTTCTTTGTACTTCCATCATAAATGGTTTAAGAACTGGACTAGGCCAGCTCTGATAATTTTATTTATTTGCCTTTCTTTCTTCTAAAACGGATCTTTGAACGACCTGCCAGTTCTTCTGCAGTCATCTGCGCGATCTCACGACCACGGATTTCTGTGTTTAAACGAGCTATGTCATGTCTAAGCTCCTTCAGTGAAAGAGGATTCTCAAGACCAGTTACCGCGTGGTCAAAACAAAGCTGCTTATACTCATTTTCCTTGTTCACCAACTCGTTCTTCAAGTCTTCGCTTGAAAAATCCTTGTACTCTAAAGATTTCTTGCTTGCCATTACCTTTCGACGTTAATGGTTAAAAAATTATTGTTCTACGTAGTCAGGTCGCACAGAAACCTTCGTCATTACAGGTAACTTTTGCGCGGCCAAACGCAATGCCTCCATTGCTACTTCTTTTGGCACACCATCAAGCTCAAACATAACACGTCCTGGCTTTACAAGCGCTACCCAATGATCCAATGCACCCTTACCTTTACCCATACGAACCTCTGCGGGCTTCGATGTGATCGGCTTATCTGGGAAAATTCGGATCCAAACCTTTCCTTCCCTCTTCATATAACGGGTCATCGCGATACGAGCAGACTCTAGCTGACGACTTGTGATACGTCCTTGCGTAGTGGCCTTCAATCCAAAGCTACCGAAAGACACCTTACTTCCTTTATATGCAAGTCCAGTGTTTCTTCCTTTATGTTGCTTACGATATTTCGTCCTTTTCGGCTGTAACATTATTAAAACTATTTGTAAGTAGCACCCAAAACAGGTACCACCAGTTGTTAACAATCAACAACACTCTTCAGTCAGTGCTTACACACCTATCCTAAAAAGCGAGGCAAAGGTACATTATTTTTTCGGAAATAAACAATTTCCTTTGCCTAAAATATTGACAGTGAAACTAAAAGCTATTAAGAGTTATTCTGCTGTCTCCCAGTTCTTCTATTACCACCGCCACGACGAGCATCTCTACGACCACCGCCGCCTCTACGACCGCCTTTATCTTTCTTAAGATCAAAGCCAGCATTTGGAGAAAGATCTCTCTTACCAAGTATTTCTCCTTTACAGATCCACACTTTGATACCGATCTTACCGTATACCGTTTGAGCTTCAACTAAAGCGTAATCGATGTCAGCTCTGAATGTATGCAAAGGTGTTCTACCTTCTTTGTACTCTTCAGAACGAGCCATCTCAGCGCCATTCAAACGACCACCGATACGAACTTTGATACCTTCGGCACCTGCGCGTATTGATGACTGAATAGCCATTTTAATAGCTCTACGATAATTAATTCTACCTTCAATTTGTTGAGCGATACTTTCGCCCACAATCGTTGCATCAAGCTCCGGCTTACGGATTTCTAGGATGTTAATTTGAACATCCATTCCTGAAAGCTTTTTAAGCTCTTCGCGGATACGATCAACTTCTTGACCGCCTTTACCGATGATAATACCCGGACGAGACGTCTGGATAGTAACGGTAACGCGTTTAAGAGTACGCTCGATTACTATGCGAGCGATACCACCCTTACGGATACGTGCTTTAAGGTATTTTCTGATTTTTTCATCTTCAACTACCTTATCACCGAAGTTTTTACCTCCGTACCAGTTGGACTCCCATCCTCGGATGATACCCAAACGATTACCAATTGGATTCGTCTTTTGACCCATTGTTCCAATTTAATTGTTTGATCAATTGAGACCTCGGCTAAGCCGTGGACCCAGTTTATTCAACTGTTAATAATTTTATTCTACAGTCTCTCCTTGCTCAGACGCTAAAGGCATACTGTTCTCAACCACGATTGTAACGTGATTAGTATGCTTGCGAATACGGTGCGCACGACCGTGAGGAGCAGGACGAAAACGTTTTAGCATTGTTCCTTGGTCAGAAAATGCAGTCTTAATAACAAGACCATAATTATCTGCACTATCGGCACTATCTAATTTGTTTTCCCAGTTAGCAACTGCAGAAAGGACTAATTTTTCCAACCACACTGCTGCTTCCTTTTTAGTAAAGCGAAGAATATCTAAAGCTTCCTCTACTTCCTTTCCTCTGATGAGGTCTACTACCAATCGCATCTTGCGTGCTGACATCGGACAGTTTCTAAGTTTAGCTACTGCTTCCATTGTATTCAATCAATTTGAATATTCAAAAATCCACTTCTCCCCAAGTCAAAAAGACTCGGAATATAAGCGGTCTTCTTATTTCTTACCGCCGTGACCTCTGAATGAACGCGTTGGAGAAAATTCTCCCAACTTGTGTCCAACCATATTCTCTGTTACGTAAACAGGCACGAAAATTTTTCCGTTATGTACAGCTATAGTTTGTCCAACCATATCTGGAATAATAACTGAAGATCTCGACCAAGTTTTGATCGTGGTCTTTTTTGTGCTTTCTTTAGCTGCTGCAAGTTTCTTGAGTAGCTTGAAGAATACGTAAGGTCCTTTTTTTATCGATCTTGCCATAAAGCAAATTTATTTACTTATTTACAAATTACCTCTTCTTATTCTTACGACGAGAAACGATAAGCTTAGAAGATGCCTTACGAGTATTTCTCGTTTTCTGACCTTTAGCCATGATTCCCGTTCTTGAACGTGGGTGACCACCTGAAGCACGGCCTTCACCACCACCCATTGGGTGATCAACCGGGTTCATTGCAACACCACGAACATGTGGACGACGTCCTTGCCATCTTGAACGACCTGCTTTACCAGATACAGTCAATCCATGATCAGGATTTGAAGTCGATCCCATAGTCGCTTTACACGTAAGAAGAATTCTTCTTACCTCAGAAGAAGGCAACTTAATAATCGCATACTTACCCTCGCGACTCATTAATGTAGCATAAGTACCCGCAGAACGAGCAAGAGCTGCACCTGCGCCTGGGCGCATTTCGATTGCGTGAATAGTAGAACCTAGTGGAATTTCAGAAAGATAAAGTGCATTTCCGATATTCGGAGCTGCTCCCTTTCCAGAAGTAACCACATCACCTACCTGAAGACCATCTGGAGCTAACATATAACGCTTCTCACCATCTTCATACTTCAACAATGCGATATAAGCCGTTCTGTTAGGATCATACTCAATAGTAGTAACTGTTGCATTGACTCCTTCAGTATTACGCTTAAAATCAATCATTCTGTAGCGACGCTTGTGTCCACCACCTCTTTGGCGCATTGTCATACGTCCTGAGTTGTTACGACCTCCACTTTTATGAAGCGGTGCCAACAAACTCTTCTCAGGCTTACTCGCCGTAATCTCTGTAAACGCGTTTCCTACCTTGTGTCTTAGACCGGGGGAAACGGGTTTAAACTTCTTAACTGGCATAATTTTTCAGTTATTAATTGTTATGAACTATCGCGGGCATTGACTAAACCCACACAATTCATTAAACATCACCATAAAAGTCAATTTCCTCTCCTGAACCAAGAGTAACCAATGCTTTCTTGAAGCTAGGTTTACGTCCTTTCAGGATACCGCTTCGCGTATTACGCGATTTAGCCTTTGCAGGCATGATTATTGTATTAACCGATTCGACGTTCACGCCATATTTTTCTTCAACGGCCTTCTTGATCTCAATCTTGTTCACTTTTTTGTTTACAATAAAAGTGTACTGATTCAATCGCTCTGAAGTTCTCTCGGTCTTTTCCGTAATCCACGGTTTGATTAAGATATCCTTTGCCATTTTTTTCGATTTATAGCTTTATAAAAGCTTATGCAAAATCTTTTTTAATCACCTTCACTGAAGCTTCAGAAATGATCAGCGTATTTGAATTCATAATTACATATGTATTCAAGTCTGCTGCACGCATTACAGATGCCTTCTGGATATTCCCACTAGAACGAAGTAAATTTACATCGTGCTCAGGAATAACGTGAAGTGTCTTTTTCCCATTCAAACCCAACGCCTTCAGCATAGAGTTATAAACAGATGTCTTAGGTGCTTCAAAAGCAGCGTCTTCAAGAACTATGATACTACCACTACTTGCCTTAGCTGAAAGAGCTGAAAGACGAGCTAGGTTTTTAACCTTTTTGTTAAGGTCAAATCCATAGTTACGAGGCCTAGGACCGAACATACGACCTCCACCTCTGAATACACCAGATTTGATGCTACCAGCACGAGCAGTACCCGTACCCTTCTGTTTCTTAATTTTTCGCGTAGAACCAACGATCTCGCCGCGTTCTTTCGCTTTGTGCGTTCCTTGACGTTGATTAGCCAAATACTGCTTTACTGCTAAATACACAGCATGCTCATTGGGCTCAACACCAAAGATGTTCTTAGGAAGTGTAACCGACTTTCCGGTTTTTTCTCCCTGAATATTTAAAACATCAAGTTTCATCGCTGTCACTTTAAATAGTTAAGGAATAAGGTTCCCTTACAATTTATTTCTCAATAATCACATAAGATCCCTTGTGACCTGGTACTGCTCCTTTTAAAAGGACAATATTTTGATCTGGGAATACCTTTAATACTTCAAGGTTCTTAACTTTAACGCGGCTTCCACCCATACGTCCAGCCATTCGCATACCTTTGAATACTTTCGCAGGATATGAAGCTGCACCGATTGAACCCGGAGCACGTTGTCTGTTATGCTGACCATGTGTAGCATCGTTAACACCTTTGAAACCATGACGTTTTACAACACCCTGGAATCCTTTACCTTTTGTAGTACCTACAGCATTAACTATATCACCATCTTGCAAAACCTCTTCCAAGGCTACGATGTCACCCAACTGCTTTTCTACTAAATCAAAATTGCGGAATTCCACAATTTTTCTTTTTGGTGTAGATTTTGCATTGTTGAAATGTCCCATCATCGCCTTGGTAGTGCGCTTTTCTTTGGCGTCATCGAAGCCCAACTGCATAGAGTTGTACCCGTCAGTATCTTCTGTCTTTACCTGAGTAACTGTGCATGGACCTGCCTGAACTACAGTACAAGCCACATTTCGACCTTTATTGTCGAAGATGCTAGTCATTCCGATTTTTCTACCAATAATACCGTTCACGACATCATTTTTTTTGAACCGAGAACACCTGATTTTTGAACTTTTAAAACATGTTGGATCAGATTTGATCCAGAATTTGTCTAAAGAGATTTATAAGGAAGGCTGACCGTCTATATATATCTCGTAAGTTCAAGAATGGTACCCGTGATTCGTTTAAAATAAAATTTTAAGCGTTGCCCGTCAGATTAAGTTAACTTAACCTGGATATCCACTCCACTAGGAAGTTCCAATTTTGAAAGTGCGTCCACAGTTTTTTGCGTAGGAGTGAATATTTCAATCAAACGCTTGTGTGTTCGCAATTGGAACTGCTCACGAGATTTCTTGTTTACGTGCGGAGAACGCAAAACGGTGAAAATCTCTTTCTTAGTGGGCAGCGGAATCGGTCCTGTTACAACAGCACCGCTGTTACGAACTGTTTTTACAATTTTCTCCGTTGACTTATCAACCAAATTATGGTCATAAGAACGAAGTTTAATACGGATTTTTTGATTCATAACCCTTTTATCAAACTTTTAAAAAAAATTTACATTAAATGAAGGATTGGGACTCATTTGCCCCAACCCTGTCTATCTTATATTTAAAGCTTACGCTTCAATACCTTTTGCTTTTTCAATTACATCTTTTGACACACTAGCCGGAGCTGGTGCGAAGTGTGAGAACTCCATAGTAGAGTTTGCACGACCAGAAGTAATTGTACGAAGTGCCGTTACATATCCGAACATTTCAGATAAAGGAACTTCTGCCTGGATAGAAATAGCTCCACCCGGACGTGTATCCTGACCTTGAGGTAATCCACGACGACGGTTAAGGTCACCAATTACACTACCTACATAATCATCAGGAGTTGTTACCTCAAGCTTCATGATCGGCTCAAGAATAACTGGTTTACATTGAGAAGCTGCAGACTTGAAACCTTCCTTAGCACAAAGCTCAAAGGCAATTGGCTTAGAATCGACTGCGTGCGTAGATCCATCATAAAGACGAACTTTCATTGAATCCATCGCATATCCTGCAAGTACTCCGTTATCCATCATCGCTTGGAAACCCTTAACTATTGATGGGAAGAATTCTTTTGGAATTGAACCACCAACAATCTTGTTTACAAACTGAAGTCTAACTTTACCATCTTTGAAATCATCTGAGTCTAAGAACTCTTGATCAGCAGGTCCTAATTCGAATTGCATATCGGCAAATAGACCTGAACCACCAGACTGCTTTTTCAAGCGCTCTCTGTGATCTACAGTGTTTGTAAGTGCCTCTTTGTAATTCACCTGAGGTTGTCCTTGGTTACATTCAACCTTGAACTCTCTTCTAAGACGATCAACAATAATCTCAAGGTGAAGCTCACCCATACCAGAAATTACAGTTTGGTTTGTTTCTTCGTCGTAACGAACCTTGAACGTTGGATCCTCCTCTGAAAGTTTAGCTAATGCCATACCCAATTTGTCAACATCTTTCTGAGTCTTAGGCTCGATAGCGATACCGATAACTGGATCAGGGAAAGTCATTGATTCAAGAGCGATAGGATTGTCAAGGTCACAAAGTGTATCACCAGTTCTTAGGTCTTTGAAACCTACACCTGCAGCAATATCACCCGCTTCTACTCTATCAATAGCGTTCTGCTTGTTAGAGTGCATCTGGAATAATCTCGAGATACGCTCTTTCTTGCCTGAACGTGAATTGTAAATGTAAGATCCAGCGTTTAATGCGCCAGAATAAACTCTGAAGAATGCCAAACGACCAACAAATGGATCTGTTGCAATCTTAAATGCAAGTGCTGCAAATGGATCTTCTACAGATGGCTTTCTTGTTTCAGCTTCCTCTGTTTTAGGATTGATACCTTCGATTGCCTCAACATCCATTGGAGAAGGTTGGAAACAACAAACAGCATCAAGTACAGCTTGTACACCTTTATTTTTAAAGGCAGTTCCACAGTACATTGGAGTAATACTCATGTCGATTACCGCTTTACGAATTGCTGCACGAATCTCTTCAGCAGAAATTGAATCCGGATCATCGAAGAATTTCTCCATAAGCGTCTCATCATAATCAGCAACTGATTCTAATAAAAGCTCTCTTTTTTCCTCAACAGTTTCCTTTAAATCTTCAGGAATTGGAATTACTTCGTAAGTCATACCTCTGTCTTCCTCATTCCAAATGATTGCTTCATTCGTAACAAGATCAACAACACCACGATAAGTTTCTTCCGCACCAATAGGCACCTGCATTGGAATTGCGTTAGCACCTAATTTCTCTCTAACGTCTTTAACAACATTAAAGAAGTCTGCACCAGAACGGTCCATTTTATTAACGAAACCAATTCTTGGAACTTTATATCTATCAGCTTGACGCCATACAGTCTCAGATTGAGGCTCAACACCAGAAACCGCACAAAAAAGAGCAACAACACCATCAAGTACGCGCAAAGAACGCTCTACTTCAACAGTAAAGTCAACGTGCCCTGGAGTATCAATGATATTAATTGAATATTCATCATCTTTCCACTTCCAGCTCGTTTTTGTTGCAGCAGACGTAATAGTAATACCACGCTCCTGCTCTTGCTCCATCCAGTCCATTGTTGCAGCACCATCGTGCACCTCACCAATCTTGTGAGACATACCTGTGTAGTACAGAATACGCTCTGTTGTTGTTGTCTTACCAGCATCAATGTGAGCGGCAATACCAATGTTTCTGGTGAATCTTAGATCCTTAGCCATAACTTAACCCTTAAAGGAATTTATTAATCTATTAATTAAACTCTGAAGTGAGCAAATGCTCTATTTGATTCAGCCATCTTATGCGTATCTTCTTTACGCTTAACAGCTGCACCTTCATTTTTGCTTGCAGCAATGACTTCAGCAGCTAATCTCTCAGCCATACCTTTACCACTTCGCTGACGTGCAAATTTGATCATCCACTTCATACCGATTGAAATCTTGCGGGTAGCACGAATTTCAGTAGGAATCTGGAATGTAGCACCACCAATTCTTCTTGAGCGAACCTCAACTTGTGGTATTACATTGTTCAATCCTTTCTTCCAAATTTCATGTTCCGGCTGGTCAGTACGTTCTTTAACGATTGCCATTGCATCATAAAACACCTTGAATGCTGTGGATTTTTTTCCATCAAGCATCATGTTATTTACAAACTGAGTCACCATAGTATCCTTATATATAGGATCTGGTGTGATAACTCGCATTTTAGGTTTTCTTTTTCTCATTACTTTTTAAGATTAGCGGTTTCTATTTGAAACATAATTCATTAATTAGTTACTACTTCCTAAACTATTTTTTAGGACGTTTTGCACCATACTTCGAACGACTCTGAAGTCTATCAGCAACTCCTGCTGTATCCAAAGCACCACGTACGATGGTATAACGTACACCCGGTAGATCTTTTACACGACCTCCACGAACAAGCACAATTGAGTGCTCTTGAAGATTGTGACCTTCTCCCGGAATGTAGGCAATCACCTCAATACCGTTCGTCAAGCGCACCTTAGCAACCTTACGCAAAGCGGAGTTTGGCTTCTTTGGCGTCGTGGTATAAACACGAGTACATACTCCGCGTTTTTGCGGACAAGAATCCAAAGCTCTAGAATTACTCGTCACTACGACTTTCTTTCTCCCTTTGCGAACTAATTGGTTAATAGTTGGCATCTGTTACACTTATTTTATTTCAATTAATCAGTTTCTTTTCACCCCTGTCTCCAAGGGCTTCAGCATAATTCATAGAATAAACCATGTATTTTTGCAGGTGCAAAGGTATAATTTATATCTTAGATTGACAAATAATGATGTAAAAAAATGTGCATCAATATTCTATGCCCCCGCAAAAAGACTTTTGACTTCAGTTCACTGAATTTCTAAAGACCACAAAAATAGTCTATTTTGGCATGAATCAAAACGTTTCTTTACATTATTTAAACAAACGACTCAATCTATATGACAAACATAAAAATCAGAAAGATCAAAGCCTCAGAAATGCGAAAGGCCTATGAACTGGTTAGAGAATTAGCTATTTACGAAAAAGCGGAGGAATCTTTGACTATTGGCCTTGAGGAATATAACAAACAGTTTGAGGAACAGCTTTTTGATATACTTGTTGCAGAACATAATTCTTCTATAATAGGAATGGCATTATACTACCCTACATTCTCCACCTGGAAAGGAAAAATGATGTATCTAGAAGATTTTGTAGTCCAGGAAGCCTTCCGAAAAAGCGGAGTGGGCCAATTATTATTTGATGCCTTTTTAGAAGAAGCAAAAACACAAGATTGCAAGCTAGTCAAATGGCAGGTATTAGACTGGAATGAACCTGCCATAAATTTTTACAAAAAGAACAATGCCACTATCGAAGACGAGTGGCTGAGTTGCAAAATATTTTTATAGCTAAGCTTCTCTGCCCAAAAGGTATTCAGAAAGATCGTTAAACATGTTGATTTTTGGAAATCCTTCAAGCATATCATTTAGTGCTGCAGTAGCCTTTGCTCTGTATGAATTTTTAACTTCTTCGGCATATTCAAGAGCACCGTATTCAATAAATTTAGATTTCACAAGTTCGATCTTTGTAGACTCATCTAAACTACGATCATTAATCAGTGCTAAGAAATCTGCTGCTAGGTCTTTACTAAGATTTTCTAGGGTTTTTAAGACTAACAAAGTTTTCTTCCCTTGAACAATATCGCCACCTACCTTTTTACCAAACTTCTCGGGATCACCAAAACTATCTAAGATATCATCCTGTACCTGAAAAGCAAGTCCAACATTAATCCCATAGGTATACATGGCCTTTGCTTGCTCTGGACTCGCATCTGCAAGCAGAGCTCCTATTTTCAATCCCGCGGCAAACAATACAGCGGTCTTCCACTCAATCATCTTCAAATACTCCGTTTCTGTAACATCAAGGCGCTCCTCAAAATCTACATCTAATTGTTGACCATGACAAACCAACTTTGCAGCATCATTGAAACTCTTAATAATTTCTGCAAAATACTTATGGTCAGAATATTTAAATAAGAGTCCATAGCTCTGGATAAGCATTACATCACCAGACAAGATTCCTGTATTGAGATCGTAGCGTTTATGCACAGTATCCTTACCTCTCCTAAGAGGGGCTTCATCCATAATATCATCGTGAACCAATGTGAAATTATGAAAAACCTCTAATGCCATTGCAGCATCTTTTGCGTAGTCTAAATCTCCATTAAATGTATCTGTACTCATCAAAAGAGCAGTAGGTCTTAGGCGCTTGCCACCAAGTTTCATTATGTAATCAACCGGTTCATATAAGTTTGCCGGAAAGGCATTGAAGTCAGTTCCATGCAAGTTATCCGCAAAAACCTTCTGATACTTTAAAAATTCCATATTACTAGTGATTGTTCAGTTTGTCTATTTAGTCTACTTTTTCTACTTTTTCAAGCTGTAATTTATACAGTATAGAAGGAATAGAGAACCTTGGTCCATATTTTTCTTCTAGTTCTTTGCATCGATCCACAAAGGCATCTTTACCAAAATCATTAATATACTGCACAGCGCCCCCTTTAAATGCTGGAAATCCCCAACCATAAATGGACCCTAAATTCGCTTCTTCTACAGAGGATATCACTTTCTCTTGGAGACACCAAAGTACCTCTATAACTTGTGCAATCATTAATCTTTCCTCTATATCAATTGGATCAAAAGCAAGATCAGGCTTAAAATATTCTTTTAGCCCAGTCCAAAGCCTAAGGTCCTTATTATCATTCATTTCATAAAAGCCCAGCTCAGTCTTTCCGCCTTTCCTTCCCATTTCAAGCATTTGCTCGATAACATTTACAGCAGGATGCTGAATATATTTTGGTCCGTAAAGCTCAGCAGCTTGCTTCTCAAACTTCAAGACAAGTTCAAGAGACAATCGATCTGCCAAAGATAAAGGACCAAAAGGCATACCAGTACCTTTGGCAACATTTTCAATCATGGAGGGAGGACAGCCTTCCATCAATAAACTCATCCCCTCCAATAAATAGGTATTTCTGACTCTTGAGACATAAAAACCCCAACCATCCTTTACAATGATTGGATACTTTTTAATTGATTTTACAAAATCAAAAGCTTTAGCGACCGTCTCATCGCTGGTATGCTTCCCCTTGACAATCTCAACCATTTCTGTCTTATCTACTGGTGCAAAGAAATGTAAACCTACAAATCGATCTGACATTTCTATACTATTAGACAATTTAGTAATAGGAATGGATATTGTATTTGAAGCTATTACAGCGTAGTCATCAAGTTGTGCTGCTGCTTCCTGAACAACTTGACTTTTAAGATGCTGATTTTCGAATACAGCCTCTATGACTAGGTCACATTGCTTAAAAGAGGCACTATCTTCCGTAGCGATGATGCCTTGCTCTAAGTCACCGCGCAGCGAAGCCGTAATTAAACCCTCCTCCTCCATTTCTATCAAACGATCTTTTACAAGATCAACGCCACGTTCTGCTATCAAACTTGATACATCTTTAAGTACAACCTCCATACCATTGATCAGACATTCGACAGCAATAGCAGTTCCCATGACACCAGCACCAATAATACCTATTCTCCTTGATCTGAACTTACCAAATCCTTGGGGTCTATTGCACCCTCTAAAGATTTCATGCGCATCAAACCAAAGCGTCTTCATCATATTCTTGCAGGTCTTTGAAACCAACAATTCAGTAAAATAACGTGTCTCTATTTTGGAGGCTGTATCAAAATCAACTTTTGAACCTTCTGAAAGTACATTTAGTAACACTTGAACGGCAGGATATTTTTGTTTGTACTTTTTCGCAACTTCGGCAGCTAGTAAACTAATCTTTTCTGCAATTCTAGGATGATGCGCTGAACCTCCAGGAATTTGTCCCCCTTTTTCATCCCATACCTGAATCCCTTTAGGATTCTCTAAAATCCATTTTTTGGCATATTCCATCATTTCAGCCTCAGAATCTAGGATTTTATCAACTAAGCCTTCCTTTTTAGCCTCATGCACAGTATAGTACTTTGCCTTTTCTGCTACTCGAAATGCCTGTTCCAATCCTAAGGTCCACATCAATCGGATCATCCCACCATTACCAGGAATCAAACCTAATTTCGTTTGGGGAAGTCCCATTTTTATCTCTGCATTATCTACAGTTAGTCTATAGTGTGCGGCTAAGGCAAACTCAAAGCCCAATCCAAGAGTTGAACCGTTCATAGCTGCGACTACGGGAAGTCCAGGACGTTCCATATCTCTAAGCAACTTCTTAACCTTCTCTGTAAAATCAAAGATCTCCTTTGGATCTTCTGCTTCATACAGATAATCCAAATCGCCCCCATTGAGAAAGGTTCTTTTTGCAGAGGTAATAATAACGCCCTTCAACAGCCCTTTTTCGGCATCGTTTTTAAGTTGTACCACAACTGGAACGAAAGCTTCAATAATTTTATGATTAAGTACATTATGTTGTCTGCCATCCATATCGAGTGTCAAAACAACTATACCATCTTTATCTTTTAAATATCTTATCATGAAGTCAAGCTATTAAAGTCTTTCAATAATTGTAGCAGTACCTATACCTGCTCCAGCACATAAAGTAACACATCCGTATCTAAGATTCCTTCGCTCTAACTCATCGAGCAAGGTGCCTAATAGAATTGTGCCTGTCGCTCCCAACGGATGTCCCATTGCTATAGCTCCACCATTAACATTTACGCGATCTAAATCAACGCCAAGATCTTCAACTGCTTTTAAGACAACTGAAGCAAAAGCTTCATTAATCTCCCATAAATCTATATCAGCTATGGATAAACCAGCCTTGGCTAATGCCTTTTGTACCGCTGGAGTAATCCCAGTAAGCATTATAGTTGGTTCTGTGCTAACAAGTGCTGTGGAAACCAACCTTGCTCGTTTCTCCAAACCCAATTTTTCACCAATACTGTGATTGCCGATCAAAACAAGTGAAGCTCCATCTACTATACCACTAGAATTACCTGCTGTATGGACATATTCCAGGCATTCTGCCAATGGATATTTAAGCAATGCCATGGTAGCAAACCCTGCCTCACCGAGGGCCTCAAAGGAGGCATCTAATCTTGATAATGCTTCAAAAGAAGTATTCGGACGAATTGCCTCATCCTTCTCAAGAATGGTGAGTCCATTGCAATCGACAACAGGAATCAGTGACTTAGAAAAATAATCTTGCGATGATGCAAGCGCAGCTTTTTGATGGGAGCCAAGGGCGTATTCATCCAATTGCTTCCTTGAGAACCCTTCTAAGGTAGCGATCAAATCCGCTGAAACTCCTTGCTGCACATAGGACGTATTATTAATCAACTCTGGATCATTCAACAATGCTCCTCCATCTGTACCCATAGGCACTCTGCTCATACTTTCCACACCTCCTGCAACAATAAGATCAGCCATTCCAGCAATTATTTTTGCTGCACCCATGTTTACTGCTTCCAGTCCACTTGCACAATAGCGATTGATCTGAATGCCGGGCACACTATTGTCCCACCCTGCATACATAACACCTGCTTTTGCGATATTATATCCTTGGTCATCAACAGGGGTAACACAGCCAATGATCACATCATCGACTTTAGCGGTATCTAAGTCATTGCGACCCTTAATTGCACCCAACATGGTAGATAAAAGATCGATTGGTCTTCTTTCATAAAGCGAGCCCGTACGTTTACCTTTTCCTCTTGGCGTTCTAACGGAATCAAAAATAAATACATC
>JAQXAY010000064.1 GCA_029252685.1 Saprospiraceae bacterium
TTCATTATGATGGTGGAGGCTGTTGTTAAAACTAGAAAGGATGTAATAGAAATTACATCCTTTTTTTTTGCCTATAAATATGATTTTTAGATATATTCGTGGCCTTATTTTACCCCAAAATCAAAACTAGTGAAAAGTAAATTACTTTATTTAGCAATCTGCCTAATACTCTTTGCCTGCAATAAAGAAAAGAGTAGTAACACATCTAAAACTTATTCAGAGAACACCAAACAGACATCGATTGAAACATCTGTTACAAACGAATATAAACCAGAGACTGACCTTCTAGGTGTCCCCAAAAAAGAAATAGAAACAACAGCTGAAATTAAAACAAAAACGGCAGTTGAAATTGAATATAATCTGCTCCAAGCAAATGGCCCTATCCCCTATGACTTAGAAAATTTCAATGCGCTGGACAATTATTACATTCCGGAATTTGCAGAAATGGTTTTCACCTACAAAGACTCTACAGACGACAAGGCTTTAATAGATGTTATGATCAAACATGATATCATCTATGATATCTACACAGGAAACTTTGACGAAAAAATTGAAGATACAAACCCAAAATTAGACGATTTCAGAAAAATAAAAATCACCGGATCTGATGAATGGTATTACTTTATGGATGTGGATTTTGACAATGCTATTTACATGCCTAACATAAGTTTACCATTTAGAGCACAAATTGTACTCAATGAATCTGGAGAAATCGTATACTTTTTTGAAGCAGATCATATTGATTTCATCCATTTGAATGATCAGGATGCCTACACCCTTCTGGTTCATTTTATCACTCCTGGATATAGTGGCACCTATTTCTTAATGCAAATAGATGAAGGTAAGATGGCCTTTGTTTCGCCACACAACAATCCCAATCACGAGCTTGAACTCTATCTGACGGTACACCAAGGGCGAAGTATATCTCCTTGGCCAAGTGACAGACACCTAAAGATTACAGACGTCAACCAAGATGGTTACGATGACTTGAGAATGCGATGTATCCATTATTCAGACTATAAAGAATATGATGGAGTTATAGACTTTCACACTATGGATTTAGATGATGACAAATATAAAGATTATATAAAAAGAAATTACTATCACTTTGAAGAGATATCATATGTATACGATCCTGAGCTTAGAAGTTACTATCTAAGTCAAGAACAAATTCCACATTATGATTCATTATCCAAATTTATAAATCCTGAGCGTTTATAAAAAAAGCAGCATGAAGATTCATGCTGCTTTTTTGTTAGCCCTTTACTCGTTTTAAAAACTCAGAATTATCCGTCCCACACAACCATCGGATAACATTATCACAACTGATCTCCTGATGTTGTTCTTTAGTAATCACACCTTCTTCTACTGCAAGGTCAAGTATTTTACCAGGATAAGAAGATTGACGATCACTCTCCATCTCCCCTAATGGATATGGATCATCCAAGCCTAAAAGGATCTGGTCTGTTCCTTGTTGCCTGCGTACCATCAATTCCAGAGATAAGGTATCGTGAACGAGTGTATCAAAGAATATATTTGGATGTCCAACTGCTTTCCTAGGACGCTCCATACCTTCAAAAAGGTCTGGTCTACCATCGAAACCCTGCGTTCTCCTTCCAATATTCAGGTGATTTAACTGCCCACCATGTGCGAAGCAAACTCGGATATCTGGATATTTTTCATAAAGCCCCTCCAGGGTGTAAAAATGATAAGCATCAGCGCACTGAGCAATCATCCAGACCAAATGAAACCGCCAAGCTTTATTTTCGAGTTGAACAATCTTTTCACCATCATATGGATGCACCTCTATGGCCAATTTGTATTTATTAGCCAATTCAAATATAGGTGCTGTTTCTTTATCAAAAATACCTTTCCACTTGCCTGTTGTATCCATATATTGAGTCGGTAAACACAACAATTGAAGCCCTAGTTCTTCTACGCATCGCTCAATCTCCCAGCAGGCACCCTCTATAAAACCGGCATGTACAACAAAGCCACAAGTAAACTTAGAAGGATTATCGTGCTGGACTTTGGCATTAAAGTCGTTCTGAAAACGAAGTGCATATTTCATATCAGAATGCGATAGGCCATTACCATACAATTGAGAAAGATTAAGAACTACGGCATGATCCAATTTATTACGATCCATCCATTCTAGCTTTTCATTTAAGAAAAAACTAGAATCTGTAACTGGACGCTTCCATCCTTTCTGTAGCATGTATTTTCGATCCTCATCAATCCAGAAGATTTCCTTCTCTCTCAGGTAATCTGGAATTTGCTCGGGATAAGGCAATAAATGTGAATGTCCGTTGATGCGTAATGTATCCATGAAAATGTTTTTAATTCTCTTGTACAATAATATAGGTCTGAACCGTCCAGTAGACTAATTACTGGCTCAACAGATTGAAAAGATAGCGTAAAATAAGAACTAATTAAGCTGATTTTAATTCAGAAGCTGATTTTTTAATTAGGCTATATTGATAAACAAAAAATAGGCCTTGTACTTTAGTCGTACAAGGCCTATTTTTCTGAATCATCTAGAATTAGAATGCCGAGCGCAATATTTCGCCAAGTTGTACTGCCCAATCTAGCTCCATGGCCTTTGACACAATAAAAAATGTAAACGATAAGTAAGCTGCAATTAATAAGAATGCCTTTGTTTTGCCCATAAATCGTCCTATGTAAAAGACAAGAAAAGCCACTATGGTGAGAATCAACAATGTAATTCTTAATTCTGCAATATCATCTATCACTTCCACCGACATTCCTATCGGACCATAAATTATCGTATACAGGAACAAGGGAAATCCCAATGCAAAACATACATCAAAAATATTACTTCCAATTGCATTTGCGAGTGCATCATCATAATTGCCAGCAAGTGCGTCCTTGTAAGAAAGGATGGTATCTGGAACAGAAGTTGCAGCAGAGGCAAGAATAACAGCAACAAAAAAAGTATTAACGCCTAAGCCATGCGCAACCATTTCACAAGAATGCACAAGAAAGAAGCAGGCCACACCAATTATACCCATAGTGACCAACAACAGGGAAAGGGCATTTCTCTGATTGATTTCCTTTCGTATGATTAAATTAGTCCACTCAAAAGTTACAAAATTAATGAAGCGATTAGACTTACCTTCATTCTTGTAGAGCTCCTCTCCTTCTGATTCCTCCACGTTTCTCATCGAAAATAACAGGACAGCTACATAAGCTACATATGAACTCATGAGGATTACACCATGCCACCAATGCAAGGTATCGCCAGAGATTAAATAAATAAGAATCAATTCAGCAACTATCAGGGAAATTCCATCTCGAAGAATAACCTTCTTCGACACCTCTATTTTCTTTGTAAGACCGGCCCCTAATACAGCAAGTATAATTACGGCAGGAATAATCATCGCATTGAAAATAGCAGAGCCTGCAGTGGTTGCAATACCTCCAGAGAATTTATCTACCTCTCCAGCTGCAAATAGAAAGAAAAGTGTAGTGAAAAGTTCTGGTATCGAACTTCCAATAGCATTAATTGTGGCACCCCTTACGCCATCAGATAGATTCCTACCTAAATAAACAGATGCAATATCAAATCCGTGGGATGCTCTCCAAATCACTAAGCAGCAAAGAATAATTATGAGCAATCCAATTATTAATTCCATATATAGAAAAACTTTCTTTTTTAAATCACCCTTTCAGTGATCGCAACAAAAGTAGCTTTTATATTTTTTTAATGCACAAATTTTCGAGGAAAGTATCCTACAGCACTTTAAATCAAGCTAGAAATCAGACTAGATATATTATATTTTTTTAAATAGATTAAAATTGCAAAATGACATACATCTTTGGTGTTGAAATATATAAAAATTAAATACAAATTGCCAAAGCAAACAACGAACACCAATACTTAAGATTAACAGCGTTCACCCAAACAAAGAATTTAATGAAAAACTTAATCTTAAGCGTAATTGCTCTAACGAGCTTTACAAATTCCCTATTCAGTCAATGCGACACGACTTTATTCGATACATTCACGATGACCTTTGATGAGGCCTTTCAATATACAACACCTGAAACTGAAGTAGGGTCTGTTTATATTATTGAGGTAAAAGGTGAGTATGAATATGATTGTTGCTTTACTAAACATGATGCGGCCTATCGCTTTATTAAAAGTGGATTCCCGGATGTATACCCAGAAACAGGTTGGCAATGGTCTGGCTTAAGCTTCAGAAGACCTATTCCAGACATGATCAGCCCTAATAGAGTGTATAATTATCCATTTGTAGGGACAGGAACTGGAGAGGTATTTAGTTTTGAGGATGATGAATATCAAGATAACAGTGGCTTACTAGAGTTCACAATCTCAAAAATTGACAACTGCATAGATACAGGAATAGATCCTGTTCTAATATATGATACAATTACTACTTATCTAACTGTTGACACACAATTTGTTGAAGTCATAAATAATGTAGTCGTATACGAAAGTGTTACGGTTACTGATACTTTACTGATCAATATGACTGTTGGAATCCCCACTAATCCAATTGAAACTGAGGTCAAGGTATTCCCCAACCCTGCCAATGATATTTTGTCTGTGCGAATCGATGAATATCAGGAGGCTACTGATTACTCGGTCAACCTATTCGACATTCTTGGAAATTCTATTGTAAAGGAATTCATAGAAAATGAAATAACAACAATAGACATTAGCACTCTTGCTATGGGTATATACACATTGACCATTTCAGATGCTTTAGAACAAACTGTTGCTACTAAGAAAGTAATAATCCAATGAACATACTGAAGGAACCTGGCAACAGGTTCTTTCGCTTTTTTAAATTAGAAAAGCCCACAGAAATTCTGTGGGCTTTTTTTATTATATCGACTGAAAAGCGATTATGCTTCTAATACTTCTTTTACTCGATCAGCAGCCTCTTGAAGAAGTATAGCTGATTTTACTGCAAGTCCTGACTCGTCAATAATCGTTTTGGCAAGATCTGCATTTGTACCTTGAAGACGAACAATAATAGGAACGTTAATATCGCCCATATTTTTATACGCATCTACAACACCTTGAGCAACTCGATCACATCTTACAATACCACCGAAGATATTGATAAGAATTGCCTTTACAGCAGAATCACGAAGGATGATTCTGAAAGCTTGCTCAACACGAGCAGCATCTGCAGTACCACCTACATCAAGGAAATTCGCGGGCTCACCACCTGATAGTTTGATGATATCCATCGTTGCCATCGCTAGACCTGCACCATTCACCATACAACCTACATTTCCATCTAGGTTTACATAGTTTAAGCCATAACTTCTAGCTTCTACTTCCGTTGGATCTTCTTCGTCAGTATCTCTCATTGCTGCAAGATCTGCATGACGATAAAGTGCATTATCATCAAGTGTCACCTTACAATCTACTGCTACGATACGATCATCAGCAGTTTTCAAACAAGGATTAATCTCGAACATTGCAGAATCAGATCCTACAAATGCATTGTACAATTTAGAAATGAATTTAACCATTTCCTTCATTGCCTTACCTTCTAGACCAAGATTGAAAGCCACCTTACGTGCCTGGAATCCTTGAAGACCTAGAGTAGGATCTATATATTCTTTGTGTACTAGATGCGGAGTTTCCTCAGCAACAGTCTCGATATCCATACCACCTTCTGTCGAGTAAATGATCACATTACATTTACGCTGACGATCCATAAGGATAGAAACGTACATCTCTGAGCAAGCCTCGAAATCTGGGCGATATGCATCTTCAGCTACTAGTATCTTGCGAACAAGTTTACCTTCGCCATCCATACCTCCTGGAGTTTGAGGAGTCTTAAGCATCATGCCTAGGATATTTCCTGCATGCTCCTTAATTTCTGCCTCATTCTTAGCCAATTTCACACCGCCACCTTTACCTCGGCCACCGGCGTGTATTTGAGCTTTGATTACAGCGAACTCAGTCCCTGTACTATCTTGAAGTTGTTTGAAAGCGCTTAGCGCTTCATCCGTTGTATTTGCAACTATACCTTCCTGAATGGCTACGCCATAGCTTTTCAGAAGTTCTTTCCCTTGAAATTCGTGAAGATTCATTAGAAATGATTTGTTTTGGTCATCTAATAGAATGCGATGCATCCAGATAATGATGCCCAAAAGTACTTTTTTTTAATTAAAATTTGAAACTGATCGACTCATATTTGCCATTGATTCAAAAAAAGTATAATCTGAGCAAGTTTTTAATGACAACAAAATAAATTTAAATGGAGTTGCCTGCAGTTACAGAAAAAGGTCACGATCAAATGACCGCTTTAAAATCAAGAATAAAATTCAACCTTTATCTTCTCAAAAACCTTCCTGCTGCATGGTTCATTGGCTGTGCTGTAGACGAAATAGATGAGCAAAGGTGCGTAATCCGACTGCCATATCGTTGGTCTAGTAAAAACCCATTTCGATCAATTTATTTCGCTGCACAATGTGCAGCTGCAGAATTATCAACCGGCCTACCCACTGCAGTGGCTATCACAGGAAAACCTTCAACTTCCATGTTATTAGTGGGTATAGAAACTAAATTCTTAAAGAAAGCCGATTCTATTTCGACCTTCATCTGCGAGGATAATAGATTAGCACAAGAAAAAATAAATGAAACCATCAAAACTGGCGAAGGACAAACTTTTACAATGATTAGCACCGGCTACAATGCCGCTAATGAAATCATTTCAGAGTCCCGAGTAACGTGGTCCGTAAAGAAAAGACGCTCTAAGAAATAGATAAATGCTTGCGCATATTTGAATATTTTTCAATCCGTAAAAGAATCAAATACATCAACAGGGCAATAATATAGCCTAAAAAGCCACCAAAAAGTATGTCTTTCACAAAGTGTTGAGCTAAATATACTCTTGAAAGTGCAACCAATAAGGCGGGAATAAACAAGAACATTGCTACTCTAGGACGAGACTTGCAAAACATAAAACTCAACAAGCCATAAAGCGCAAACGCTGACATAGTATGTCCTGAGGGAAAGCTGGTAAAATGAGAGTGCAACTCCACCCCTTCTACAAGATTTAAATCACTTAGTTCTCCTAAGTTTTTGAAAAACATTTTGGGCCTTGGATGACTAAAAAACTGCTTCATAGGAAACGAAAGCATCATCACCACAAAGCCTGTCAATCCAGTTATAATGGCTTTCCCATAACCTACAAACAACAATATAATAACCACTATCAAATACGCAAACTCCTCTCCGAGTTTTGTTCCGTGCTTAAACAGTAAATCAAAAAAGCCAATACGATTTTCACTAAAGAATCGAATTGAATCACCTTGCTTACTATTCACAAGGAGTAAAATACACACCAGCAGATATATGACCCAGGCAAGTGTAAATATTTTGTTTGCTTTTAAAAACTTCATGTTATCTGTAACCTTTTATACCTTTTTAAACCCCTGTATCAACTTTTCCCATAAACCCTTCAAATTAATACTAATCTTTCGATCATGCATAGCCATCCAAGTAAGCAACACACAAAATGGAAGCATTACCAAACAAGGCAGCCAAGCGGCAAAAACAACATCTACTACAAATTTCTCCGCAATCTTTTTGCCATAAATGATGGCCATATTGAATAATATAAAGAAGGTTATTGATACTAATAAAGGATAGCCAAAACCGCCTTTCTGCACTATGGCACCCATTGGAACGCCTATAAATACAAAGATAAAACAAGCAAGTGCTAGACAAAACTTATGGTGTAGCTGAAATTCATAATCTACCAACTTATCTTTTCTTCTCACAACCTGTTTTTGTCCTGCCTTGATCTGTGAGTGTGTGGACCTAATCATAGTTTTTGCCTTCAAGAGTATTTTTTCTGCTTCCTCTTCCTGAAAAGTCATTATGTAGGGTATGTCATTAATCTGTTCTAGATTCTTTCGGAAATTCTTTTGCTTCTCAACACTTGAAACTCTATTTTTCATCGAAATTCCTCGAATAGTAGATTGCTTTAATGAAGTGGAATCATCAGAACTATTTTTACGCTCCTTTTCTCTTTTAGTACGCTCGGCAAGTCGCTTCTCATTTTCCTTATCTCCGACGGGAAGTGGCACACCATCTGGATCAATTACTTCTGATTCTTTTTTTGAATCCTCTTTACTTTTAAGTCTAAAAACAGTTCCACGAACTGTCTCTGACAAGGTACTTCTGCGTTTCTCGACAGCCACTGCAGTCGTATCAACTTTTTCCATTAAGTCTCCCACAGAAAGCATACTATGATGATTCCTAAATAGGTCTTGATCTGTTTGATCAAGATCAAACTCTCCAAGATTAAATACTTTTCGAAATTTCTCGAAAGAAGTCCGCGTAAACGGCATGCCCTTGTTATCTCGGCCATCTTTGTTGTATTGCCAGCCATCATACAGCTCCATAACAAGATAGCGCCCATCTTCTGTAACATTCATAGTACCGTGCTTAGCAAGCACCTCCATCATGGAACCTATATTTGCATCAGTAAAATCAACTAAAAGCACATCCTCGAGGTCTCCAGTTCTCTCATTCTTTGATCCAATCCGAATAGAATAACCACTAAAATCATCATTAAAGACTCCTTCAGTCAATGAAAGTGTTGGCTTTTGATGTTGCAAATCATACAATCGACTTTTAAATTGAAGAGTAGCCCTCGGTGAGATTATATCAGAACTTATATACGAGAAAACAGAGATAAATAAGCCTACCCATACAATTGAACGCATAGTTTTTAAAAGAGAGACCCCCGCCGATTTTATGCTTGAAAGCTCATAAGATTCGCCAAGGTTACCAAAGACCATAACGGTGGATATTAGAATAGCTATTGGCAGTGCCATAGGAAAGAGGGCAACAGACATATAGCCTAGCATTTCCATAATAAAGAGAAAGCTAACACCCTTTCCTGCGATATCATCTAATGCAAGAAAAAGACTCTGCATTACCAATACAAATAGAGCTATAAAAAATGTAGCTATGAAAGGCGGCCAAAAAGAGACCAACAACAACTTATCCAACTTCTTCAATCTCATCTAATCATTGTCCTTT
>JAQXAY010000084.1 GCA_029252685.1 Saprospiraceae bacterium
CCCTCTAATAAATATGTCCAGCGAGTTGTCTGGAATGGTGAAACGCATAATAAACTCTTTATCGAGCATAGTGCATTAGAGGAAGGAGGTGTTTTGGAGTTCTATATGGGATCTAAGCCCCTGTCTTTAGACAAAGCCTCAGCTTTGATTCCACTTGAGTCAACTATTAGCGATTTTAAAATCTTGCCCTCTCCCGCTTTTTCTGCTGGAGGCAGAGCTTTCCAGGACAAAACTATGGTTTCTATCAATTCGGCAACCGATGCCTCCATTCATTACAAAAGAAAAGGCATCGATACAGAGTTCATAAAGTATGATAAAACCTTTAGCATAGATAAGACCACAACTATAGAGGCATATTGTGAAAATAATGCGGGCTTGAAAAGTAAGCTTATTGAAGCCATCTTTCGCAAGATTCCAGGTAATAGGAGTATATCCATTACAGGTAATTATTCAAATCAATATGCTGCTGGAGGCGATCAAGCTATGATTGACTTTTTATATGGTGGGAATGATTTTAGGACTGGCGAATGGCAGGGGTATCAGGGAGAAAGTATGGAAGCTACTATAAATTTAGGTGAGCTTCAAGACGTTCGCCATATTTCTATAAATGCCTTGCAAGATGAGAATTCATGGATATTCATGCCAGAACAGATTCAGATTTGGATATCAGAAGATGGATTAAATTATTTGGATTTGATAGAACTCAAACCTATAACTCCGATAAGTAAGGAGGGGACTCAAATAGAGTCTTTTGAGTGGGACGGAAATATTAAAGCTAAGTTTGTAAAGGTTCTTGCAAAAAATAGGATAAACTGTCCAAAAGGTCATAAAAGTGAGGGGAATCCTTGCTGGATCTTTTTGGATGAAATTACTATTCGGTAAATAAGTTTTGTTTTTTTTAGACTTTGACGGATAAAAACTTGTAATTATCTGAAATTCCGTATAGTATTGCATATATGAAAAGTCTAGTCATTATATTATCAATTATTATTATCGTCGTATCTGTAAAGATATAGTCTGTAATAGGGTGATAGTATAATACTAAAAAGAGTCATCCCTTAGGGTGACTCTTTTTTTTTGCCAACTCAATACATTAGGGTACTTATGATGTATACTAACCTATTTATCACTGAAATTATTATTGCAATCATTAACGGTAGTTGATGAAAGGGAAAGGTTATATATAGTGTCAAACACTGAAGAGCACCTTTCTAAGAAAAGTGCTCTTTTTTTATTTATACGTTAAAACATCTTTATGGAATTGAATAAGTTTAGTAAGCGCGTAACACAGGATGACAGCCAACCTGCTGCTCAAGCTATGCTGCATGCTTTGGGTCTAAGCAGAGCCGATCTGAAAAAACCCTTTATTGGAATTGCCAGTACAGGGTATGATGGCAATCCTTGCAATATGCATTTGAATGCACTTGCAGCAGATGTAAAAAAGAGTGTCAACAAACAAGAGCTAGTTGGACTTATTTTTAATACTATAGGTGTAAGTGACGGTATTTCAATGGGAACGCCAGGAATGCGATTTTCCCTGCCTTCACGAGATATTATTGCCGACTCCATGGAGACTGTTGTTCAGGCTATGTCCTATGACGGTTTAATAACTGTTGTTGGTTGCGATAAGAATATGCCAGGAGCATTGATAGCAATGTTAAGATTGAACCGGCCATCAATATTGATGTATGGTGGTACAATAGAATCGGGAAAACTCGATGATCAAAAACTGGATATCGTCTCAGCTTTCGAAGCTTGGGGTGCAAAAGTAAGTGGTAATATTAGTGAAGAAAAGTTTCAGAATGTAGTAGAGAAAGCTTGTCCTGGACCTGGTGCTTGCGGAGGAATGTATACTGCAAATACAATGGCCTCGGCAATTGAAGCCTTGGGTATGTCTCTTCCATATAATTCCTCAAATCCAGCCATTGGCTCTGCTAAGCAAAACGAATCTCATGATCAAGGTCCTGCAATTCGTCGATTGATCGAGCTGGATCTTAAACCAAAAGATATTGTGACCAAGAAAGCTTTGGAGAACGCAATAACCTTAATCACAGTTCTTGGGGGATCTACCAATGCTGTGTTGCATTTTCTAGCTATTGCAGATGCAGCTGGAGTGGAATGGGGCTTAGATGATTTTCAACGGATAAGTGACCGAACGCCATTTTTAGCAGATTTAAAACCTAGTGGCAAATACCTTATGGAAGATTTGTCCAAAGTGGGTGGCACTCCAGCAGTGTTAAAGTACTTGCTTGAGCATGGCTTTTTACATGGAGATTGTATGACTGTAACAGGTAAGACCTTAGCAGAAAACTTAACAGATTTACCTGCTTTTGAAGTGGGACAGGATGTTGTAAAAGATCTAGATAATCCCATCAAAGAGAGTGGACATATACGAATACTGCGGGGAAACCTAGCAGAAGATGGCTGTGTAGCTAAAATAACAGGAAAAGAAGGGCTTTTATTTACTGGTAAAGCTCGAGTATTTGATAGTGAACAGGCAGCCAATGATGGCATTAGTATGGGACTTGTGCAGTCTGGTGAAGTTATTGTAATAAGATATGAAGGTCCGAAGGGTGGTCCAGGAATGCCTGAAATGCTTAAACCTACAGCAGCAATTATGGGTGCCGGTTTAGGGAAATCAGTTGCCTTGATTACTGATGGGCGATTCTCGGGTGGAACACATGGTTTTGTAGTGGGGCATATTACTCCAGAAGCTCAGGAAGGTGGATTGCTTGCTTTAGTGGAAAATGGAGATGAGATCCGGATTGATGCAGAGCTTAATACAATAGACCTTATGGTGTCTGATGCTATTTTAAAAGAACGAAAAGCGCTATGGAAAGCACCCGATTTAAAGGTGGATTCAGGTGCTTTATATAAATATGCAAAACTAGTTTCATCAGCCTCTGAAGGTTGTATAACAGATAAATAAAACCACAAATTTTTTAGGTTATGGTAACAGGTAAAACAAAAGTAATGAAAGGCTGTGACGCAATCGTGGAGTGCTTGTTGAAAGAAGGGGTTGATACTATATTCGGTTATCCAGGCGGTGCTATTATGCCCGTTTACGATAGTTTGTATGACTATGAAGATCAACTAAAGCACATTCTTACAAGACATGAGCAAGGTGCAATTCACGCAGCACAGGGATATGCAAGAGTTTCAAAAAAAGTAGGTGTCTGCTTGGCTACCTCAGGTCCAGGAGCAACGAATCTAATCACAGGTCTAGCAGATGCATATATTGATTCTACACCGCTAGTCTGTATTACTGGACAAGTTTCTAGTCATTTGCTCGGCACAGATGCATTTCAAGAAACAGATGTATTAGGAGTTTCTACGCCAGTTACCAAGTGGAATTTCCAGGTAACTAAAGCAGAGGAAATACCAGAAGCAATAGCAAAAGCTTTTTTCATCGCTCAATCAGGAAGACCTGGCCCTGTATTAATTGACATAACTAAAGATGCTCAATTTGCAAGCTTCAATTTTAAGTATAACAAATGTAATGAGATCAGATCCTACCGACCTAGACCAATTTTGAATCCGGAGCGTATCAAGGAAGCGGCTGATCTAATTAATAAGGCTAAAAGGCCAATGGTTCTTTTCGGTCAGGGTGTAATCCTTGGAGATGCGAAAGAAGAGTTTAAAGCATTTATTGAAAAAGCAGATATTCCTTCCGCTTGGACAATTCTAGGCGTTTCATCTATTTCTAATGAACATCCCTTGAATGTTGGAATGTTGGGTATGCACGGTAATTATGGTCCCAATAAGATGACCGCTGAGTGTGATGTTTTGATTGCAGTGGGAATGCGTTTTGACGATAGAGTAACTGGAAAGGTTTCAACCTTTGCTGCACAAGCCAAGGTTATTCATCTAGAAATTGACCCAGCTGAGATTGATAAGATCATAAAAACTGATGTCGCTGTAGTAGGAGATTGTAAGAAGAGTCTTCAATTACTGACCGAACAGGTTGATAAGGCTGATCACTCCGCTTGGCTAGCTAGATTTAAGGAACTAGATACGGAAGAATATCGCGTTGTTCAACAAAATGAATTGATCCCACCAGCTGAAAAAATGATAACTATGGCGGAGGTCATAGACGCTCTTTCTGTAAAGACAAAAGGGCAGGCAATTGTAGTGACAGATGTCGGCCAACATCAGATGGTAGCTCACCGATATTATCAATACAGTGCTTGGAAGTCTAATGTGACATCTGGGGGCCTTGGAACGATGGGTTTCGCATTGCCAGCTGCACTAGGAGCAAAACTTGCTCAACCTAGCAGAGAGGTAGTAGCTATTATTGGCGATGGTGGATTTCAAATGACAATACAAGAATTGGGAACAATTTTTCAATATAAGATACCCGTAAAGATCCTTGTGTTGAATAATGAATTCCTCGGAATGGTTAGACAATGGCAACAGTTGTTCTTTGATAAAAGATATGCCTCTACCGAAATGGTTAATCCGGACTTTCAAACAATTGTAAAAGGGTACCATATTCCTGCAGAGCTTGTAGATAAACGAGCAGATTTAAGTGCTGCCATGGACCGGTTTGTTCAAGCTGAAGGCTCCTATTTTTTAGAGGTTCGTGTAGGTAAGGAAGATAATGTATTTCCAATGGTTCCTTC
>JAQXAY010000112.1 GCA_029252685.1 Saprospiraceae bacterium
TTTTTTAAGTTAAAATATATTTTACCCTATCGAGACCTGTAAATAATGGGGCTAAGAAATTATTGATAGTCCTTTCAAAAACAGGTGTCTTGATTCTAATTCACTAGTTTATTATGAAATTAATTTACAGTTTTATTTTTTTAATAGGTATGTCCTTGCAGATTCAAGCACAGGAATGGGAACAGGTATCTTCTTTGCCAGATGGGTTTAGTAAAACACATCACACATTTGCGTTTAGTCTGGATAATACGGGCTACGTTGTGACGGGTAGTTCTAATACTGGTGTAAGAGATGATTTTTATCAGTATGATGCTGGAAACGATGCATGGATATCTTTGGATGATTTTCCTGGAGCCGCTCGTGGCTTTGCAATCGGTGATACCTGGGATGGAAAAGCTTACTTTGGATTTGGGAACGATGGTGTTTTCAATTTAAATGATTTATGGGTATTTGATCCATCGGATATGACTTGGACTGAATTAGCATCATGCCCCTGTTTGGCAAGAACGCATCCAGCCTTAATCGCACAGAATGGAAAAGTATTCATGGGCTTAGGTAGCAGTGTTACAGGTAATATGAAGGATTGGTGGGAGTATGATATTGCTTCAAATACTTGGTCTCAAAAAGATGATTTACCATCAGTTCCAAGACATCATCCATATCAATTTGGTATAGGAGGTTATGTATATGCAGGTTTCGGACACGGAAACGGCATTTTTAATGATTGGTATAGATATGATATCGAAGGGGAGACCTGGACTCAGGTTCAGTCTTTACCTGCGGAAGGTCGAGTAGCAGGAACACAATTTTCTCATAATGGTTTGGGATATGCTTTGAGTGGTGAGGGTGATGACCATAACTCTATGGCAACTGGTGAGTTTTGGGTTTATGATCCTGCAGCGGATTCCTGGGAGGAATTGCCTGCTCACCCTAGTGTCTCTCGTTGGGCACCTGCTTCCTTTGTAGTCGATGATGAAGTATATATAATCAATGGTACAGATTATGTGAATTTTGAAAATAATTATGTATCAGAGATCTATAAGTTTGATTTGGGTGACAATAGCAATGTTGTAGATTTAGATGGAGACGGGTTTAATGCAGACGAGGACTGCGATGATAATGATCCAAATGTTTTTCCTGGGCAAATAGAAGTGCCTTACAATAGTATTGACGATGATTGCGATCCATTAACTTTGGATGATGATTTAGATCAAGATGGCTTCGTATTAGCGGATGATTGTGATGATAATAATCCTGACATTAATCCTGATGCAGAGGAAATTGCTAACAATGATATTGATGAAGATTGTGATGGTTTTGACTTAGTGTCTTCAACGCATGAACTTTCGGATCTAAGCATAAATATATTTCCAAATCCGGCGACCGATCTTGTTAATATAAATGTGGATGGTCCTTTGAACTATCAAGTAAAGTTGTTTAATCTGGATGGAAAACTCATGTATTCAGCATTCAATGCTAAGCAAATAACTGTAGAGACTTATCCAAATGGAACCTACGTGTTAGAGCTTACAGACTTTGAATCAGGGAATAGAATTGTAGAGAAAATTATAGTAGGAAACTAAAAATTCTACTGTAGTATAAATATAAGAAACGGCGACTATCCTTTTGGATGGTCGCCGTTTTTAATTTATCGGACAAAGTAACTTGTGCAAAATAAGAGATAAGAGAAAAGGCAAGTACCCCTAATCAATAAAGTGAAATTATTTAGTAGGATATGAGTTTTGCATGTCTCACAGAATCCTTTTGCTGATCTGACAAGTTCCTATTATTCTCATAGACACCTTTAGTTTCCCAGTCTCCGTACATAGGATTTGGAAAAACAATAAACTTAGCTCCGAAAGACTCCTGCATTTGATCAACTAAAGTATTGCGGGCTTCACTGCTCTTATTGTCAAAAACATTAGAAAAGTCAGATAGATTATCACCCATATAAAGCACAACATTATGGTCTTCTAATACGCGATCTCGTCTTTCTTGCTTTTCACTAGAATTTGTTCTCAAAAATACGTGACTTGTATCCGAGTTTGGGAGTCCAAGTTCTTTCATATTTGCTACAGTCTCTTCCAGTTGAATATTATAGCGATTGGAGATATAAAACACTTCAATGTTTAGAGAATCAGCAAGGGTGAAAAACTTTACAGCACCAGGTAGTGCCTTTGCCTGCTTCAATTTACCCCATTCAATCCAATCTTCTTTTGTGTAATCCAGATCCTTTTGAATTTGCATCCCACTATAAGGACTATTATCTAAAACGGTTTCATCTAAATCAGTGATAATGGCAAGTGGTTTTTCCTGCTTATTTTCTAAAGCCATAATTCTAGCTGTCGCCAAATTAAAAGCTTGATAGCTTAGAGCTTTGTATTCACCTGCCTGTTGTTGCCAGAGTACTGCTAGGGTAGCATGCTCTTTTTTAGGTATATCAAGTCCTTGATTAGTAGTATTGTTTTCTGAGTCCATACAGCTCGTCAGAAATAGTAAACAACTAAGGGACCAAAAAAGGGAACTGATATTCTTCATCAGGATCAATTTTATTTTTTTGTATAAATAGATATTCATAGGTTTCTAAAATCTTTAAATAGCAGCTGCTGAGTTTGTCCCCAGCGCTATGGAACTTGAAAACCATGGAATTATTCAAAGAGGAGAAGTCTTGAGTATTCAGTATCATATGTTTGTGGAACAGATGATAAGAAGCTCACACTTGACCTCTGATGATTATGCCTGCAAATATAAGTTATGTTCTATAAAAAGCAGATTGCTTCTATAACTATAGTCAGTCTGGCTTATCGCTCAAGCAGAAGGTATTTTAATTACGAGACTCTGTACTAATCCTCTACATCCAATTCCAACCATTTTTCAAGGCTGTTTTTTAGTCGTTCAAGTTCTGCTTCATTCATATTGGCTATTCTAGCATTGCCATGATGCTTACCCTCCATAATAAACCACTCCGCATCCACCTTGTCATTCGGTGGTACAGCGCTCGCAGTCCAAGTATCCTTGGCTCCATAGATATAAATAAATTCATCTGCCTCTGTGTCCAACCACTGATTAATCTCTTCTAACAGTTGACCATCAAAAGGATCATTCATCTCAAAAGGAAAGAATAATGCCATTGGGTTAGAGTCTGTAGGTAAGGCTTTTAGATAACCCTCAAAAGGACTAGTCTCATATCCATAGTACCCCATCTCGGTTGCTGATTGATAATAATGCGATGTATAGTAACGAATATCATTATCACCAAAGAAACTCGGACCTGATACATTTAGGAGATAGGAAGCCAAAACCTCTGCATCGGTGTCCGGTCCAGGAATCTTTTCACAGCTGTAGCCCCATTGCCAAAATGAAAAAGGATACTCCAGTACTGCAAATTCAAAAGCTTTTTCCAGGGACAAAATCTTGTACTCCACATTTGCACCTCTACTGTAAAACTTCAGTAAAGGTAGAATCTCATCCCGCTTGCTAAGCACCTGAATCTGGAAATCGAAAAGCTTCTTTCGACATTCATCTGTTCCTACGGTATCCAAAAAGTCATATATCCTAGGCTCTTCATATGCTCTGTTAATTGGTGCTACGTATGGCACACTTAGGTCTACATCTTCCGGATAAAAGTATCGGTAAAATATAGTTGTTGCTCCACCTTTACTGATGCCTGTGCTTATCCATTTGTTGGTATACAGTTCAGTAAATAATTCACGAACTCTATGCAAGTCTGCAGTTGCCTGTTTTAAGTTCAGATATCTGTAATCCAGAGAATCCGGCATACTTGCTCCAAAATATCTGTGTTCCACAAACAACTGATTGGCATCCAGTATTTGACTTAGTTCAGAAATTCTATTTCGTCCCACATTATATCCAGCGGTTCTGATGACGGTAAGATTTTCAACACCACGATGCGTTAGATATACTTTCTGATCAAAAAAACCTTTTGTGGCATCGTTATGATCTATGGGTTGGCGAACCTTTAGTTCATAAAGGCTTCCTCCTTTGAGATCATTCAGCTTTTTGAAAGACAAGCCTTCCATCACCGCTAATTCAGCCTCAAGTGATGAATCCTGTGCTTGGCTGCAGACAGTGAACAACAGAAGTACAAGTAGAGATGAAAACTTATTCATATTGTTAGTTTGATTAGATGCAGAATGTACATACCTGATTATTTAATAAAACCATTTCTGATTCTATTATCTAAACTAAAGAATAGAATGATAATCCTGAAAAGTATAGTTGGATTTTTACGCGAAGTATTAAGGATTTAAACCTCATAGATGAAAAACTATTCCGCAAATTGCATGATTGTTCGCACCATAAAGAAAAAGAAAATATAGAATCCTGAAAAGATCAGTATCTGCGTGTACTTCTCCTTTGTTATTGGTTTAGGGCGCGTCAAAATATAACTACTTGAAGCAAATGCAATAATTAATATGTAGAAAATCACCCGGACAACAAAATTACTTAATCCACCAGTTGCCCCGAAAGATTTTTGATCTACAATGAAATAAAAATTCATCAACAAGATCACACAAAAAATAAGCAAAGCTGAAAAAACATAAGCAGTATATTTTGCTGTATTTGAATTGATCAAAGCGGGTGAGTATTTGGGTAAAGACACTTTATTGTTCTTTGTCAATTCTGATAAAAGTGCAAACACCGCCTTATAATCCCGAAGCAACTCAAGGGTAATGACACTCTGCTTATCATGGGTCTTTCCGTGAACAGTCCTGAAGTTATATTTTACATCTGTGTAAAGATAGATAGACCCGTCACGCGTGTCATTATAAGAAACTACATTAAGCTGAGCAATTCGATCCAGAGATACCCTATGTATCTCTTTTTTAAACATTCTAACTTCCTTGATGATCACATATTTCGATGTGATCATGTATTCCATCTTCTTCAAATTCTTATTCCGAATTTCCTCATACACAAATGGAGCAATCAAACAAAACAGGAAGAAAACTATAGGAAATACTACATGCCCTGTAATTACAAAGCCGTAGGAAATGAAAAAGGTCAAGATCAGATAGACGATCATAGGGCTGGAAGCCTTAGTTACCACATCTTTATAATGGTTCTTGGTTTCTAAAAATCTAACTACTGTTCTATACGCTGGTTTTCCTCTCCAAAGGACTTTATGATTTGGAAAATCTACATGCTTGGTTTCCGAAGTGTAATCTGCGTCTAAGTAATCCTTCAAGCTGATTTGTTTTATGTTTAAATATGTACTTATCTAGATTCGATGCGTTGATGAATAACCCTAAATTAAAAAAAATACGATTTATCAAAAAGGGCTATCCGAGATCTTTAAAAAAGTGTTTATCTGATTTTTAAACCCCATAATGCTACCTGGCAATCCAGACAAAACCTTTCTTTTCATCATATAGTTATAGTAATCATGTAGTTAGATCTATTATGTATCTATTGCTTAATAAGCGTTTCTCTATTATGTCCTCAGATAATTTGACAACTTTTAATTTATTTTTATTGTTAATATCCTTTCGGTGTAAGAATGATTCTTACGAATCTCGCAGGTATAGAAATTGTCATAAAATTAAAATTATGTACATTTTATATGAAACAAGAATAAAAGATTTTACTTTAGTTATGCTATGATTTTTTAAACAAAATGTTCGCTTGACAATGTTAGATAAAGAAATTTTAGACTCGTTAAAGAATTGGAGAGAACTAGTTTCTTCCTATAAAATTCCAGATAATAAAAAGGCTGTTTTTCAAATACTTAACACCTTTATTCCATTTGTAGGCTTATGGGCCTTGATGTATTTTAGTTTGAATTGGTCCATTTGGATCACTATGGCTATTGGTTTAGTAAATGCATTGTTTTTAGTTAGGATTTTTATTATCCAACATGACTGTGGACATCAATCTTTTTCATCTTCTAGAAAGGCAAATAAGTTCATAGGTAAAATTTGCAGCTGTTTCAGTTCTTTGCCATTCAGTTATTGGGCTAAGATTCATAATTTTCATCATGGACATAATGGGCAAATCGAGGTATGGGATATAGGAGATATTCCAACACTTACGGTTGATAAATACAAGCAGAGAAGTTGGTTGGGTAAATTAGCATATAGAATTTGGAGGATGCCAATCGTGACCTTTGTAATTGCGCCAATCTATTATTTTTCTGTAGCAAACAGAATTCCAACTTATACTAAAAAGATGAAGAATGCCAAGCGACTGGTTACTTCACTTATAAAGGATAATCTACTGATAGTGATTGTATATGTTGCATTATCACTTCTGTTTGGCTGGAAGTTTTTGTTTATACAGTTCTTTTTGATATTCACTTTTGGAATCATTGCATTTTGGTTTTTTTATGTGCAACACCAACATGAAAGATCCTACAAGCAATTGAAAGAGAATTGGGATTATTTGCTATCTGCAATAAAAGGAAGTAGTTATTATAAGTTGCCAAGAGTTTTCAATTGGTTGACAGGAAATATAGGTATTCA
>JAQXAY010000114.1 GCA_029252685.1 Saprospiraceae bacterium
TTACACCTTCGGATACTGAGGTTCCCTATTTGAATTATCAGTTTACGGAAAATGATGGTATTATCGATGCAGTTGCTACCAATTCAGCGGGATTGTCTTTGGCAATGAGTCCTTTTGAGGATAGCTATCCGGTCTTTAGCATCTTAGCATCGGATTCTATGACTTACATCAGCTCAGATCCATATTATTTGTCGGCTGTTCCTTATGATGGACACACCGCAGGTTTAAGCTTATTGGGTTTTTATGATAAACCATTGGAATTATCTGTACAGCTAGATACGATTTGTTCTGGTTCCTCATACCTTTTTCCAGACGGTACAGAAATGACAGAAATCGAGGGGTCTTTGTCTTATTTTAGTGTATTTAATACAGTAGATTTACAGTCAGATAGTATCGTTGTAAGTAATCTATTTGTTGTCGAACCAGATACAACTGTACTTCTAGAAGTGGGAATGTTTATCGCCCAATCGTCAAGTACGGAATATCAGTGGTTGGATTGTACTGCAGATTTTGCTCAAATTGAGGGAGATACCTTTATGGCTTTTGTTCCCTTACAAAGTGGTTCTTATGCAGTAGAAATCACCGATGGGGCTTGTGTAGATACTTCTTCTTGCTACACGTTTGTGCCTACTGCTATGGAAGAAATACATTCAGCTGAAGCTCCCCAAGTATTCCCCAATCCCAACACAGGGTCTTTTACCCTTTCCTTCGCCACGGCTCAGGACCAATTTCAGTTTAAAATATATAGTGCAACAGGTAAATTGCTGGCACAAGGGACAGAACTTTATGTCAAAGAAAAAGAATTTGAACTTAGGCTAACCCCAGGCTTATATTTTTTAGAGATTATCAGATCGGATGAAAGAGATGTCCGATTAAGGCTGATAATTGAATAGACCCAATCCATCGAAGAAACATTATAAGTTGTTAAATCGATATCTATGGAGGGAATTGGAAATACACCACTCATTCGATTGAATAGGTTAGTAGAACCTGGATCGGCTGAAGTTTATGTCAAATTTGAAGGTGCGAATCCGACTGGTAGCATGAAAGATAGAATGGCCTTGTCTATGATTGAAGGTGCTTTGGCTACCGGTCAGTTGAAGCCGGGTATGACTGTTTTGGAATATACGGGCGGAAGTACTGGAAGTTCCTTGGCTATGGTTTGTGCGAAGAAAGGCATCAAATGTTATTTTGTTTCTTCGGATGCCTTCTCGAAGGAGAAAATTCAGATGATGCGTGCCTATGGTGCTGTGGTAGAAATCATACCTAGTGGTAATGGTAGCGTAACTGCTAAGCTCATCCAAAAGATGGGGGATCGTTTAGAAGAGTTGAATAAGAATCCAAATACTTTTTGGGTCAATCAATTCAATAATCCCAACAATAATAAAGGGTATCATGCTATGGCAGATGAAATCTACGAAGCGATGGATGGAGACTTTACAGAGTTTATTGGTCCTGCAGGTACAGGTGGATGTTTTTCAGGAAATGCAGAACGCTTGAAGGAATTGAATGCATCTATAAGGTGTGTAGTAACTGAGCCATACTATGTGCGCGTGCTTTCTGAAGGGCAGCGCAATGGAAATCATCGTTTGGAGGGTATGGGGATTGGCTTCTTGACAAAGATATTCCGGACGGATCTAATTGATGAGGTTATTCCTGTGAAGGATGAAGATGCTTTTGATATAGCTCGGCGTCTGGCTACCGAAGAAGGATTGATGGTTGGAATTTCTTCAGGGGCAAATGTGTGGGCAGCGCTTCAACGAGCAAAAGTTTTGGGTCCTGGTAAACGAGTAGTTGCAGTACTTTGTGATTCAGGTCTTAAGTATCTAAACGGAGATTTATATCAGAAATAAAAAAAGGGTGGAAGTTAACTTCCACCCTTTTTTTATTTCTGATATAAATCTCCGTTTAGATACTTAAGACCTGAATCACAAAGTACTGCAACTACTCGTTTACCAGGACCCAAAACTTTTGCTCGTTGAAGCGCTGCCCACACATTTGCCCCTGAAGAAATTCCAACCATCAATCCTTCTTCGGTAGCCAGACGCCGAGCTATATCAAAAGCATCTTCATCCTTCACAGGAATAACCTCATCAATTAGATCCGTCCGGAATATCTTTGTCAAGAAGCCAATCCCCATACCCTCCAAACGATGATTTCCATTGCGCTGCCCTTCAGAAAGCACGCGCACATAGTATGGCTCAGTTACTACACACCTTATAGATGCATTCAATTCCTTCAAGCGTTCTGCATTTCCTGAAAAACATCCACCTGTACCTGCAGGACCAATAAACTCTGTAAAGTCTCCATCCATCGCTTCGTAGATTTCATCTGCCATAGCATGATACCCTTTATTATTGTTGGGATTATTGAATTGATTGACCCAAAAAGTATTTGGATTCTTATTCAACTCTTCTAAACGATCCCCCATCTTTTGGATGAGCTTAGCAGTTACGCTACCATTACCACTAGGTATGATTTCTACCACAGCACCATAGGCACGCATCATCTGAATTTTCTCCTTCGAGAAGGCATCCGAAGAAACAAAATAACATTTGATGCCTTTCTTCGCACAAACCATAGCCAAGGAACTTCCAGTACTTCCGCCCGTATATTCCAAAACAGTCATACCCGGCTTCAACTGACCGGTAGCCAAAGCACCTTCAATCATAGACAAGGCCATTCTATCTTTCATGCTACCAGTCGGATTCGCACCTTCAAATTTGACATAAACTTCAGCCGATCCAGGTTCTACTAACCTATTCAATCGAATGAGTGGTGTATTTCCAATTCCCTCCATAGATATCGATTTAACAACTTATAATGTTTCTTCGATGGATTGGGTCTATTCAATTATCAGCCTTAATCGGACATCTCTTTCATCCGATCTGATAATCTCTAAAAAATATAAGCCTGGGGTTAGCCTAAGTTCAAATTCTTTTTCTTTGACATAAAGTTCTGTCCCTTGTGCCAGCAATTTACCTGTTGCACTATATATTTTAAACTGAAATTGGTCCTGAGCCGTGGCGAAGGAAAGGGTAAAAGACCCTGTGTTGGGATTGGGGAATACTTGGGGAGCTTCAGCTGAATGTATTTCTTCCATAGCAGTAGGCACAAACGTGTAGCAAGAAGAAGTATCTACACAAGCCCCATCGGTGATTTCTACTGCATAAGAACCACTTTGTAAGGGAACAAAAGCCATAAAGGTATCTCCCTCAATTTGAGCAAAATCTGCAGTACAATCCAACCACTGATATTCCGTACTTGACGATTGGGCGATAAACATTCCCACTTCTAGAAGTACAGTTGTATCTGGTTCGACAACAAATAGATTACTTACAACGATACTATCTGACTGTAAATCTACTGTATTAAATACACTAAAATAAGACAAAGACCCCTCGATTTCTGTCATTTCTGTACCGTCTGGAAAAAGGTATGAGGAACCAGAACAAATCGTATCTAGCTGTACAGATAATTCCAATGGTTTATCATAAAAACCCAATAAGCTTAAACCTGCGGTGTGTCCATCATAAGGAACAGCCGACAAATAATATGGATCTGAGCTGATGTAAGTCATAGAATCCGATGCTAAGATGCTAAAGACCGGATAGCTATCCTCAAAAGGACTCATTGCCAAAGACAATCCCGCTGAATTGGTAGCAACTGCATCGATAATACCATCATTTTCCGTAAACTGATAATTCAAATAGGGAACCTCAGTATCCGAAGGTGTAA
>JAQXAY010000119.1 GCA_029252685.1 Saprospiraceae bacterium
GGATTGATGAAAACATCAATCCCTCTTGTAGGCTACTTTGAAATGGTTAGGTCTCCTTTAAATTTTTCTATCCGACCATCTTTCATTATTATTTCAGCAAAATAAATGAATACGCCAGGATCACATATTCGCCCATTAAATACCCCATCCCATCCATAGCTAGGATCATTCGGTTGAAAATATTCAAAACATAACATCTTCTCCCCCCATCGATCATAAATTTCAAAATTCTTCACAAGCTCCACCGTTTCAGGATCAGCCGTTATCATAAATATATCATTTGACCCCTCTCCGTCAGGCGTAAATATATTAGGTATAAATACCTTAGGAGTTTTGTCTACAAAAATTGTCACCATAGAGCGCTCGACGCAGCCATTAACTGTTGTCACTTCTACTTCATAACTTGTGCTGACAGAACCTTCAAAGACTGGATCCAAACAATTCACACAGTCTAGACCTTCCGCTGGAGACCAAACGATTGAACTTATCTCATCAAAACTATAATTTACTGTTGCATTCAATTGATAGGTTTCACCTTGTTCAATGAATACATCAACATCGGTCTCTAAGGTCAGTTGTACTGGATTACCGATTTCTACTTGGCTCGTCTTTGACCAACAGCCATTAAAATCTTGCACGACCACTGAATATTCTCCAGGACTTAAATATTGAAATTCTGATTCTGGACCAAAGGAATCACCTCCATTAATCGAGTATACAAATGGACCATTAGCAGGCTCAATTTCTGAAACATTGATTGCACCATAACCCCCAAAACATAATGGTTGCTCCTCAAGAACATCAATTTCAAATGGCAACTCCTCTTGAATCCTTACCTCATCAAATGAAATGCAACCATTTGAAGGATCAATAACAGATATTGTATAAACACCAGGCTCAGCTACCGAAGGAGCTAAACTATTTAAACCTTCTAAGATAGAACCATCTATTGTAGTCCATTCAGATATGTATTGTCCACTCGCGCTTTGAACAAAAGCATTCAATGAAACCTCATCTTCAAAACATGGAAAAACAAAATCAATACCTGCATCAACAATCGGATCTTGCACATCCTCTTGAACATCAACAATAGTTGAAGTAGTACAAAGATTGGCAGTATTTACCACAATCAATTCATAAGTCCCTGCTGCTCCAACAGTAACTTCAAGGATATCATTATCACTAAGAATCAAACCTGTAGTCGTGCTCCAAACTGCATTGTAATTATCTGCAGGAACACCATTTAATTCAACATTTATCAAGGCCTCTTCCCTATCACAATTCAAAACCTCGGGAGTACCTACATAAATCTCGGGAGCATCTATATTTTCTAATACAGTAAAACTAGTTGAGTTAACACAGCCATTAGTTTGATCCTGAACCTCTAATTCGTAAACACCTGGTTCGGTAACAGTTAGAGAAGTAGGCGAGCCTTGTTGTACCAAGTTTCCTTCGAAGTACCAGCTATTATCTAGGAATGTATTACTAGAAGTAATTTCCATTTCTAAGTCCACAGCTCCAACAATACACGTTAACACTTCAGGTATTTCGGCTTCAACCTGAGGAATCATAATATTCTGATCAATAGAAAAATCAACCACATCAGAGCAACCATTAAGTTGGTCAACTAAAATAAGTGAATAATTACCTGCTTCACTTAATGTAATTGATGACACAGACTCAGCTAACAAAACAGATGCCTCAGCATCCCACCATTCGTAGGCGAGCATATTTCCAGACGAGTTGTCTGCATTTAAAGTAATCTCTGTCAGTTCGCAGGTAAGTATATCTTGTCCCTCAAGATTCCCTTGAGGTTGTTCTATATCTATTTCTATATCTACCAAATATTCAGAAGCACATCCGTTTTCCAAATCTGTAGCTAGAAGCATATATTCCCCAGGCACTGTTACAAGTGGGTCAATACCATTGTAATTCATAGCCTGCCCATTTGGATCTATCCATTCAAGATTATATTGAGCCAATGGATTGTCAAAAGATCCAAGAATTTGTACTTCTTCAGCAATACAATTAATTGTATTCTGATTATTAAAAGTCAAAGCTGGTAGTTCGGTATTTGATTCAAGAATAACTTCTGTCTCTGAAGAACAGCCATTCACTAAATTTATCAGTTCTAAAACATAGACTCCTGATTCCGAAACCTCCAGTTCACTCAAATCATTGGGGCCATTTATAGTAACATCAACTGAACTCCATAAATAAGCAAAATCTACTCCAAGACCACTCCCTGCAACACTCAATGTTGTTACAAGCTCTGAACAAGTCAACATAGAAGGCTCATTTACTTCAGCTAAGGGAAAGGCTAAATCTTGTTCGATTAAAATCGTCTTAGTACTAACACATCCATTCACATCATTAGCCAATACCATAGTATAAAAACCTGGCTCGTCTACGTTAATAAACGAATCATTTTCACCTTCAATAAGCCCTTGTGGACCAAACCATTTATATTCAGGCTGGTCAACATTAGAACTATTACCTTCGACTAATATTGAACTATTCATACAATTCAATGGACCATCAGCTTCTATGGATAAAATAGGTGCCAAGGTATCGATTTCAACAAGTACTGTACTTTCAGATAGACATCCATTCGTGTTATCTGTTACAACAAAGGTAAATAAGCCAGTCTCTGCTACCTCTAAAGTTGAGGAATTTTCACCTGGAATTAATACTGAAGCAGCATCCTTCCAACTATAAGACATTGTGTTATTTGAGCTACTTGATGTTCCATTTAACTCAACGGAATGAGTCAAGCAATCTAATTCGCCAGATGCATAAACCGCACTTTCGGGCACTTCATAATCTGATTCTACTACTATCTCAACTGAATTTAAACAACCATTTGAACTATCGAGTACTTCTAGAATGTATGTCCCAACAGCAGATACATCAATATTCAGCTGCTCTGCATCACCAACAATAAGTCCGTCCAAAGTAGTCCAATTACTCGTGTAATCCAGCGTCCAATTTTCTACGTTTACATCCAAAGAAACTTGGTCGACGATGCAGTTTAAATCTGATGGATCAAATGAATTAATAATTGGTTCAGTAATATCTTCTCCCACAAAAACTGGGACTTCCGTCAAACATCCATTTTCTAAATCTTGAACTTCAATTAAATAGGTACCCACAGATTCAACAAGTAATGATTCCGAGTCTACAGGAGAGACAATCTGACCATCTGTAGTTGTCCAATTAATCGCATAATTTCCACTATTAGTAAAAATCTCGCTTTGAATAGTTACCTCTGAATCTGCACAAGTCAAAAGATTAGATATAAATACATTTGCTGTAGGTTCTACTAGATCCTGTTCAATCTCTGCCTGTATCTGATCCTCGCAGCCATTGGCATTATCAAATACATTTAAGACATAAAAACCAGCTTCACTTACATCCAACACTTCTATGTTTGATAGCACTTCATTTGTAAGTGGATCTATCCACTCATAAACCAAGTCATTCCCAACAGAAGTTTCTCCACTCAATTGAATTGAATGAACAACACAATTCAAGACTGAACTATTGGAAATCACTGGAACAGGAAGTTCTACATCCTCTTCCACCGATACAGATTCCAAAGATTCACATCCATTATCGGTATTGATAATAGTTAAAGAATATGCCCCGATCATATCTACTAAAGGGTTAAGCGAATTCTCTCCACTGATGATACTTCCTGAATCTGTTGTCCAGTTATATACATAGTTTATGCCTGTGCTTGATCCTGCTGCATCAAGTTGAATACTTGTATTGGTACAGGTCAGAACATTAGCCTGCGCAATCATTACATCAGGCGCTACAATATCTTCTTCTACCTCAACAGAAACAATACCAACACAACCGTTGGATATATTTTCTGTTTCAAGAACGTATAATCCTGCTGCGTTTACTACAGGATTTAATCCTGTTGCACCTGATAAAATATTTCCATTATTTGTTGTCCATTCATAATTAAAGATTGGATCAAGAGCGGTATTTTCAGCAGCTATTGACTGACTTATTAGAAGGCAATTTAAATCAACAGTAGGTTCTACAATGACCTCTGGAACTTGAATATCCTCCTCTACATTAACAGAAGAAGAAGAGGAACAACCATTATCTAGATTAGTTACAATCAATGTATAGGAACCAGCATTATCCGCTAGGACAAAGTTGTCATTTATATCTAAAGGTACTCCTTGAGGGTCAAACCATTCAAAGGATGGATTATCCACATCAGATAGTTGGCTCTCAACTAAAACCTCTGAAACATCACAATTCAATTCAGCATTTACATCCAGTGAAAGACTAGGAAGTAGTGTATCAATTATTACTAAAGCTGTCGCAGTTTCAAAACAACCATTTGATGCATTGACAACTGTGAGGGTATAAAGACCAGCTTCGTCCGCTTGTAAAGACAAGGAAGTCTCTCCAGGAATTAATAGTCCACTTGGATCTTCCCAAGCATACTCAAACATAGAGCCCGCACTACTACCAATGCCGTCTATAAGAACCCCGAAATTAATACAGTTCAAGTTTTCGCTTGCAGATGCTATACTGGTGGGAATAATTGTATCTACTCCTATCTCTATTTGTTCGATGGCTGAACAACCATTTGAACTATCTGTAAGTTCTAGGCTATAAACTCCAGGGCTATTTACTGTTACTAGTCCAGTATTTGAATTTGAAAGAATAGGATTATTATTTCCATCAGTCCAGACCATTGAATGATCTGAAAGGTCTCCATTCAATAGGAGACTTATATCTGTATCTGTATTCGAACAAGTTAGAGTATCAATTAAAGCATCTAAAGTAAAATCCGGACTTACCAGGTCTTCAAGCACTGAAACAATTGAACTACTTGAACAACCCGAATTTAGATTGGAGACCTCAAGTGTATAGGTTCCTGGCTCATCTACCAAGGGATTGATATCAGATGATCCACTCAAGATATTACCATCTGTGGTAGTCCATTCAAATGAAAATCCTGCCCCACTATCTGATCCACTTGCATCCAAATTAATCATCGACACAACACAATTCAGGTCCTGATTATCACCAGCATCAGCAATAGGTTCATCAAAATCAGCAAGTACAATAACATCGGCATTTTGAGTACAGCCATTCAGGGCATTGAATACCTCTAGCGAATAAATACCACCTGCATCTACCGTAGGGTTCATATCTGTTGAACCACTGCTTATGTTCCCGTCCACCGTTGTCCATTCAAAACTAAGATTTGAAGGATTATTGGTATCCAATCCATTGAATTGAACAATTGGGTTATTACAATTAATGCTGTAGCTATCAATACTTACATCAACAACGGAGGCCGTATCAATAACAATTACAACAGTTTCTTCTTTTGTACATAGGTTCCCATCTGTAATGGTCACTTGATATGAACCTGGCACAGAGACTGATAAATCAGGACCCTGTGTTCCAGTGCTCCAACTGTAGTCAAATACTGGATTTGCTCCTCCGGAAGCATTTACTAAAGCTGTACCAAACTCATTATTACAATCAATGCCTATAACATTGCTAACACCTACATTTATATCTTCTGGCTCTACAAGGATTTCTGAACTAACTTCTTGACAACCGTCCTCATCTGTAATAGTTACTTCATAGCTGCCAGCTGCCAGATTAATAGGCGCATTACCTGATACCGTTGGGTCAGACCATTCATAAGAATAAGGCGCCGCTCCTCCTGCAACAGAAATCTGTATAGTTCCAGTGTTTGATCCAAAACAAGATGGATTACTTGACTGAAGATCAAGGTCTATACTTGTCTCCCCTACCAAAACTGAACCACTTACTGCTCCTAAGCAATTCTTACCCTGCTCTACCACAGATGCCAAACTATAGAGACCTGCTTGATTAATAGAAATTGAATGGGCTGAATTCGACGTTGAAATTGGCGCCTGCTCAACACCATCTTTTGTATAAACCAAAGTCCAAGGTCCTACACCTGTAAATTCTATTGTAAGATCTACGGTATTGGATTGATCGGAGCAAATACTTCCACTACCACTCAATGAGGCCTCAGGAAGGTCTGCGATTGTAACCAATGCTTCTTTTTGTTCCGTGGCACCGCAAGCATCCGTTACTGTAACTATATACGAGGTAGGTACAGTCGGATTTACCGTAATGCTTTTAGTTGATTCACCTGTGCTCCATAGGTAGGAGTAATCGATAGTACCTCCAAGTGCATCAGCAGTTAGAGTTGCTGAACTCCCAGGACAAATCTCTTCATTATTTACGACTACATTTAAAACAGTTTTATCTTTTATCTCAAATTCTAATGCGTCAAGGGTGCAAGAACAAGATTGATCGAAATCTAATATTATAGTTTCAGTCCCTTCAACAATAGCATCATCGAGCAATTGAATTGGAAAACTTATGCATGTCTCACCAGCAGGAATCGTAACCGACAATGGAAAAGCCTCAAAATCAACACCTGCTGTAGCTGTGCTACTTGGGTTAAGGGAATAAATAACCTCAAAGTCTTCAGTTACATCAGCCCCTTCAGTCCTACAGAATTCATAAAGTGCAACTTCACAACCTTCAAAAGCAGACTGATCGCCAGTATCTTCATTCTCAACAGTAGCAATTACTTGTTCTCCACTTAAGAAACTGTTTGATTTCAAAAATACTGCTGAATCGAACTTCCTATCATAAACATCCGCAACTGCAAGTTTAATATGATAGGTCTGACATGGCTGCACAACTGCTGTAGCCTCAAGCTCTACAGTATACGCATCATATTGCAACTCTGAAATCCCTGGATCTGTACCAAGTGGATTCCCAATGCACCTTAAACCTGTATTGGTTGCATCTGTAGTATTTGAAACATAATATTGTGGATTATTGACATGATTTACATTATTAATAGTTACATATTGCCCCGAAGGAAGCGTTGCAATATTAATAGCTCCATTTGAAAATGTACCCGAAATACCCGGACCACTTAAGAAAAATCCAAAAACATCATTATAATTGGAATTAGAATAATCACAGTATTCTTCTGAAGCAAAAACATAATTGAACCTTATCGTATCCGTAGTAGGTACAAAGTCAAATTCAATGATAGAAGCGTCATATACAGGTGCAGAATTAGCTAAAATAGCCAAATCACTGTCTCCACCTGTAAATAACTGTGTAGTAGCATTAGAAATAGTATTAGGCCCAATGGCATTTGTAATATAGCCAGATCCTAAAATCACACCATCTGAAATACCAATATTAGTCTGACCATTTGAAAATGTACCTTTAGATCTGTTATGCCCAGTATAAGAAACTCCAGAAACATCGTAACAATCTCCGCCTATAAAAACATCCTCCACCAGAACACTTGGTGTTGGATCATGATCCACAGCAAGGACAGCCATCATCTTGGCAGTCAACTGTTCAATTTTCTTTTTAGTAACACTAATAACAAGTTTCGAATTTGACTTGGCCCTATTCTCAAAATATAGGCTTGCCTCTTTAGAATTGTTTATACCAAAAACCCCATACTTAGGATTTTTTATCTCGGATTTACCTGATACCATATATGCATCAACAGCACCCTCAATTACGGAATAATCTGCACTATATATATCTTGAAATTCAAGATCAAGAAGATCGACTTTCAATGTTCCAGAAAACTCATATTCATAACGAATAATATCCTCAGATAAGGAAAGTTCAATAGATTCTGTCGAGACTACAATTTGCTTTTGGAAAGCAAAAGAAAAGACAGGACTTAGTATTAGTATTACACTTAAAATACACTTGTAATAACAAAGGTTATAGGCATTATCCTTCATAGCACTTGTTTAAATTTTTAAATCAAGGTTTGTAGCTATTTTTAAAACTGCCTTTAAGGTGAGGAAGAATCATTAAGATTCACTTTACACGGACGTCCTCATAAAATAAGACCTTATGAGGTATTGAAACCTCTGATTTTAGCAAATTCTACCTTTTTATTACCCAATTGTCATTCCCAATTCATTATATTCTAAAAAAAACGATAAAAGCATGTTAAAAAAGTTAGTTTTCATCGCATTGTGCTTGATAATATCCCTACAAACATCTACAGCACAAAGCATTAATACTGAAGAACTTAAAGGTATAAATATTCGAAATGTTGGCCCTGCTGGAATGAGTGGAAGGGTCACTTGTATTGACGTTGTTCTAGACGATCCAGACCATATTTACATAGGCACAGCTTCCGGAGGTGTTTGGGAATCTACAAATGGAGGTATTAACTGGAATCCTATTTTCGACGATGAAGATCTTCAGGCAATCGGTTCCATAGCGATAAATCAGCAAAACCCAAACGAAATTTGGGTCGGAACTGGTGAGGGGAATCCAAGAAACTCAATGAATACTGGAAAAGGAATTTATAAAACTTCAGATGGTGGCAAAACTTGGACCTTATTGGGTCTTGAGGAGACTAGAACAATTCATCGTATAATCATACACCCTCAAAATCCCAATGTAGTAATTATTGGTTCACTAGGATCCATCTGGGGAGAAAACTCAGAAAGAGGTATATACAGAACAGAAGATGGCGGTAAAACCTGGGAGCATACTCTTTTTATTGACAATGAAACAGGTTGTGCAGATCTTGTACTTGATCCAAATAATCCGAACAAACTAATCGCTGGAATGTGGTCTTTCGGAAGAAAGCCTTGGACTTTTAATTCCGGCGGCGAAGGCTCTGGCCTCTATTTAAGTTACGATGCTGGTAAAACCTGGGAGAAGAAAAGTGCAGATGATGGATTGCCCAAAGGTAATCTTGGTCGTATTGGTCTATCCTTTGCACCATCAAAAAAGAACAAAGCCTATGCACTCGTTGAAGCCAAAAAGAATGGTCTCTACGAAACAGAAGATGGTGGTGAGTCTTGGTCTCTGGTAAGTGAAAAAAATATTGGTAACCGTCCTTTTTATTATTCAGATATCTTTGTAGATCCATCTAATGAAAACAGAATTTTCAACTTGCACTCGACAGTTACTCTCTCTGAAGACGGTGGAAAAACATTTTCACAGCTCTTAGGCTACGTAGGTTTTAATGGGGTACACCCTGATCACCATGCATTTTGGATACACCCTACTAATCCCGATTATATTATTGAAGGAAACGATGGTGGCTTAAATATTTCTAGAGATAGAGGACAGACTTGGCAATTCGTCAACAACCTTCCTGTAGGCCAATTCTACCATGTAAACTACGATATGGCAATCCCTTACAACATTATGGGAGGTATGCAGGATAATGGCTCCTGGGTTGGACCAAGTTCAACTTGGAAAAGAGGAGGAATAAGAAATTCAGACTGGCAAGAGGTTTTCTTTGGCGATGGATTTGATGTAATGCCACACCCTTCTAATCCAGATATAGTGTACGCTATGTCTCAAGGAGGAAACGTTGGGAAGGTCAATAAAATCACTGGAAAAACAAACTACATAAAACCGGTGCACCCAGATGGAGAAGAATTAAGGTTCAACTGGGATGCAGGAATCGCTCAGGATCCAAATAATGACTGTGGCCTTTACTTTGGTTCACAATTTGTACACTATAGCTCCGACTGTGGTAATAGCTGGACAATCATCTCTCCAGACCTAACTACTAATGATAGTTTAAAGCAATTAC
>JAQXAY010000135.1 GCA_029252685.1 Saprospiraceae bacterium
CTTTTTAAATGCAAAAAGAAGATTCTTTAAAATCTTCTTACCATTAACTTTAGGCTACTATTGACTACTAAAATAAGGTACCTATTATAGCTAAAACATTTTTAAATACCTAATTGCAACACCTACAAACGTATTATACTATCTTAAAACATACTCATTCTCTAAAAAAAGATAAAATGAATAGTCTTTAATTATTACGGGCAAACTCTAATTGATTTTTTAGTTTATTAAGCTGAAATTCCCAATCCTCAAGAGGAATTGCATCATCATGTAAAATAGATGCCTCCTCTGTAGTGGACCGAATCTGATTAGCCCATGCATCGAGCATAGCATCTGTCGAAGCTTGAGACAATGGACCATCAATCAAAGTTGCTTTTTTAGATTCGAAGAGTGATTCGTAGGATGCCCAAACAGCAGTAAGTTTGTCACAAGCTGCTGACCATTGAAATGAATTCAGATATTGAAAAGGAAAGCAGTTATTGGAAACCTCTCCCCAATCATCTGCAATCGGGGTGATTGGATTGGCATTATTTATAATATTCTCAAAAGCGTTATCCATATCCCAGGGAATTAAATGCAGCTTTTGCTCATTAGGCTCTTCATACCAGAAGAAATTATGACTCGCACAGCCATCGAAACAGTACCAATGAAATGGACCGTCATCATGCCGAATCGTTCGATCAACAGCTGCATAGGAAATGATCTCATCTATATCCATATATTGCTCTACGATCTCTTTGCCAATATCAAGGTTCGATGAAGCAATTTGCTGACCGAAATCACGAAAAAAACTCACATTGGGATTATCGTTCTCATTAGTTTTTAATGCAGCTATATATTCTTGATCAGAAAATGTATTACCCTCAAAACTCAAAGGCCAAATTTCTTTGTATAAATTTCCGTCATCATCATCAAAATTTTGCTTGACGAATCGTTTATCAACTTGCTCTGTAAGGGCAAATAGTCCATTAAACTCCCCATTTATTAAAAGTCTGGCGTGTACAGATCTCGGTGAAGGGACGTCCATTTGTTGAAATAGCCAATACGCAAGACGATCATGTAATTGACTCCTATCGTTGTTCATCGAATGAAATTGCAACTTATTAAGTCCAAAGAAACGTTCTTCCCGATCTTTCCAATTTATCTTTACTTTCATAGACAACTTTGTGCAAGTCTTATACCCTGAGGGGTCAAACCATTGCCCTCCCGACACACAGCCTACATAAGCACCAATTGATCCTTTGTACCTGATACCTACTGGACTGATCGTATCGCCTTCAAATACAAGCATACCCTCCACATACTGCTCAGCAGCCGGATCATTATTTAGATAACTCAAAGAATCTTCAAGTAGGATCAACTCATACGTGCGTAGTTGGTTTTGGTCAAAAACATAGTCTGATGACAAATTTAGATAAGGTTCATTCCCACTTGGAACAATGATAGGAACATCTAATTCTGTTATATCGGTTGGAACAACAGGATCAATTGGTGATATTTCATCTCCAGCTTCTTTACAAGAATCAATAACCAAGAATCCTGAAAACAGAATAAAAACCAAAACGAAATCTTTTATTTTTTGATTGAACATAATTGAAAGATTTATTAGATAGAGCCAAATAACTCTAAAGCCTTGACAATGGGCTTTATTTGCACTAGATACGGATATTAAACAAACTGAACTGATCTTCCCTAATAAAATAGAGAATAAAACAGTTCCGTTCCAATAAAGCTTGTAAAAACAACTAAAACGAGCTTCCTTTTGTCAAACTACACCAAAACTAGGAGAAGAATAGGATGTAAGTTTTTCAGATAGAGGGCCCATAAGGTAAAAGCTTTTTGCACTGTACATAGGATTTAATGTTCAAGAAACCACTTGTAGAATTAATCTAAAGTCCGGCCCATCTAAGCCCTAGATTTTGCCGCTTCATCAAACACTGACCTTAAACTTGACAGAACACCTTGCTCTTCATCAAGATAGAGAGGGGCTCAAACGTTTGAAATTCCGAATGGACAAGATCCGGACTGGTTTAAAGCACTTATTATATAAAACTATAAAGAACGAACCTGTCGTTGGAGCTGCTGATAAGAAATCATTTCTCTTTTGGGCATGTGAAGAATGCACAAATACTAAGATAAATAGAGCAAGCATTAATATATAACCAAAATAAGGCATTTATTATACGATCAATCTTAAATTGATCCTAATATCAAGCTATCTACAATTTAAATCTTTGATCAAAAAAATCAGCATAACTAGGGATATAATAAACCTCCGAAAATGAGTTAATAAAATAACTACAATTAAATGGAATTACACTATTAAACCACTTTTTTAAAATGTAAATCAACTATTGATTC
>JAQXAY010000153.1 GCA_029252685.1 Saprospiraceae bacterium
CTTTATTCATGATATAAAAAAGCTGGTTAGGCTGCTACCTAAGAAAAGACAAACCCTTTTCTTTTCTGCTACTATGCCAGATAATATAGTTTCTCTTGCAAATAGCATGTTATTCCAACCTCAGCGTGTAGAGGTGAGAAGGAAAGTGGCTACGGCAGAGACCGTAAAACAGTATTTGTTTTACACCAACAGAACTGAAAAAGTAGAGTTACTTAACTTTATTCTTAAAGATAAGGCAGATGATCAAGTTTTGATCTTTACTAGAACGAAACACGGTGCCGATCGATTGGTACGAAAACTCAAGAAATTGGGTTATAAGGCTGATGCTATACATGGTAATAAAGCACAGAATAATAGGCAGAAAACCTTGAAGAACTTCAAAGACAAGGTGACAAAAATACTTGTTGCTACAGATATTGCTGCTCGTGGAATAGACATTTCTAAGTTGGAGTATATGGTCAATTTCGACATACCTAACATACCTGAAACCTATGTGCACAGAATTGGGCGTGTGGGTAGAGCTGGTGAGCAAGGCATTGCTATTTCTATCTGTGAGCCAGAAGAGAATGCTTTGATTAAGGATATCGAAAAGACAACCAGGCATAAGATTCAGGTTGCAGAGGGTCATCCCCATCCGCAGACTACAAATCCGATGACTGCTCAAGAGAAAAAAGAGTGGAATAAGGAAAAACAAAAGCGCAAGCAGGAGTATTTTTCTGATCGTAATAAAGGTTCTAGAAGGAGATAGATAGTTGAAATAAATGGAGCGGTTCATGATGCGAGGCATCAGGTAAAGAGGTCCTATTTGTTATGGTCGCAGAAAATCAAATTGTTATAGTTTTTTATTTACTTGGAATCTAAGCTTGTAAAGCTTACTTTATTCGAATAAACAATTACAACAATTAATAAGATGCGACTAATTACTTTAACACTCCTGTTTCTGCCTCTCTTTGCGCAGGGGCAATCCTTACCTATTGATTTTGAATCTGACCTCATTAGTTCAGATTTTGTTGACTTTGACGGAGGAGAAGGGTCCGTCGTTGCAAATCCACTAAGCGATGCTGTTAACACAAGTGAAAAAGTTGGGAAGATCGTTCGGGATGGCGGTGCTATTTGGGCAGGGAGTAAAATACCTTTGGATGTCAATCTGGATTTTTCTCTAAATAATACCATCGTAATGAAGGTGTTTACTACAGCTCCAGTAGGCACTATTGTGAAATTTAAATTAGAAGGTTCTGGACAAACAGAACGAGATGCGAAGACCACGGTTACCAATGCATGGGAAGAACTGAAGTGGGATTTTACGGGTACTCCTAATAACTTGAATGAGTTAGTCTTTATGTTCGATTTTGGAAGCACAGGAAATGGTGCGGAAAGCTCTACCTTTTATTTTGATGATGTAAAGCAGGAGTACGGTGGGGCTCAAATAGATCTTCCAGTAAATTTCGAAAGCTCAACAGTTAATTATTCCATGTCTGATTTTGGAGGTAATGAGTCTGAATTGACAGAAGATCCATTCAATCCTGGAAACAAGGTGATCAAGGTCATAAAAACAGATCTGGCAGCTACTTGGGCAGGAACAACAATAGGAACACCTGCTGGTTTTACTACCAATATACCATTGTCGATGACGACCTCTAAAATGACTGTAAAAGTATGGTCTCCAGAAGCAGGTACTCCGATTAGATTGAAGGTTGAAGATTCTGATGATCCGACACATACTTGTGAGACAGAGACCAATACGACGGTGTCTGGTGGCTGGGAGACGCTTGAGTTTGATTTTACAAATCAGGCTCCTGGTACAGAATTGTTAAGTATAGGATTGGGTATGGGATGGACCTACAATATGGCTTCTATCTTTTTTAATTTTGGTACCGAAGGTGCAGTAGCTGGTGAACAAACCTACTATTTTGATGATGTTCAATTTGGAGATTTACAATCGAATACAACGCAGGTTGTAGCAGATAGATTACTTGTTTATCCTAATCCTTCGGAAGATCAATGGAGGATCTATAGCGAACAATTTGAGATAGAGCAGATCGAAATATACAATAGTAAAGGACAACAATTGCTTGTCCAACGTCCAAATGCTCGGACATTTAATGTAGATGCCTCTTCGTTTACCCCTGGTGTATATTTTGCTAAGATCACAACAGCAAGTCAAACCCAGTCATTCAAACTATTGAAAAACTAGAATGAAATATGTGGTCAGTATTCTAAAGGCTTTGCACAAACCTTTGGAATACTGACTTGTGTTTTTCAAAGTCAAGATTCGGAGATACGGAAACTCGCACGATATAATCTTTATCACCTTCTTTAGTTGTTCCTTGGGTAGATGTAGCTGGAACAGTCCAGTAACATCCCTTTAGTTGACCATAGCTAACACAGAACTTACTTTCTGCGGGAATCTCCGTGATCATCATATTGATCAGCTTAAGATTGAGCGATCTTTTGTAGGTTTCTCTTTCCTCTGGCGTAGATCCTTTAGTTGGTAAATCCATGGAGAAAACAGAAGGGGTAAATCCTTGTTCTGCTAGTTCTTCCGATACAAAATTGATATTGGCTTCCGGAAGCGTCTCTTCGATAAAGCGCACAAATGCTCTTGTATTGGTATACGCATCTTTGATACGCTGCAACATTGTTGGAAGTTGCTTTGCAAGGATGTCCATTTGATGCGCAGTAGCTTGATTGTCACAAAGGTTAAGATGTGTTTCAATCGCTGTTATTAAAGCAGATGCCTTTTGATTGGCAACACAGTATCCTGCAGTACACTGCCCAGCACTAGGAAACTTAGATCCACTGGCATAGGAAATACTTCGAACGGAGGACAAGATCTGTCCTTCACCTAGAAAATTGATATTTGGACAGAAGGTCTGATCAAGTATGAAAACAGGATCAATTGCAGTTGCTCCCGATGGAGTTTTTCTTGCTTTGGCTAAAGTATCTCTAAGCCCGTTCAAGTCCGGTACCTCTACGCGTGGATTAGTTGGAATCTCAGCTATTATATAAGGAATGGCATCTTCAGTTGCCAGCTGATTTAATAGTTTATCAATACTCTGGACCATATCACTTCCACCATCAACATGCAGATCCAATACGGCAACATTTTCAATGGCTTCGGCTACTCTTCGAGCTTGGTCATTCGTTCCTCCATAGCAATTAGTCGGAACAATAAAACGAATAGCTTTGCCTGGGTGCTGCACTTGAGCATGCTCTACCAAGCCCATCATGATTGCATACTGTATGGATAGTCCACTTGATGCTATAAGCGGTTTTGCCGTAGTATCTGTAATGGACTGAATCGTTTCTTTGACAGTTTGAGCACTATCAGCCTTTACAGCCTCATTTTCAATAGAAGCTGTCTGACCTACCAGTTGCTTGAGGACTGCCAAACAATTGATTGGAGTCATAGCAATGGTTTCCCTTCTTCGTACATGCTGAATCTCTGAGATATAAACGTCATTTTCTTCGCTATAACTTAATAGTATAGAACCTAAGTCATCTTTGTAGTTGATATAAAAATCAATATTAGCTTCCTGCTCAAATTTACAGATATGCGCTTTTTCTTCAACTAGAATTGTGCTTCCTTCAAAGGCGTCTGTGCTTGATTCGGCATTTTTCTGCTGTGTTTCAAAGGTATAACCATAGACCTTACGAAGCCGAGATATATCTAAGCTAGAAGGTAGATCTCCTGTATGTAGAATACGTGTTTGAATACCACGAATTTTATTAGACCTTAAGATTGCCTGAATGCCGATTGTACTAGAAGAAAAACTGATCACCTGATTGGCTAGTACTTGATTTATTTGAGCTGTCGCCCATTCTAGTATACAAGAAAGTGGATGTCCTAATCGGATATAATCGTAAGCTGTTGGTAATTCTGCTAGTTTATCTGCGGATGCATTTGCTTGCGCTGCAAGCTGAGCAAAGTTGCTTGTGAATTCAGCCTTTGCCTGACTTTCGTCATAAATATCTAGACGATGGGTAGTTAGGTTTAACCAGTCAGCAGGCATTTGCTCCAGTACATTGGATATGTATTCGAGTATTGTATTGTTTTTCATAGCGTTTGCATTAGGACTTGAAGTGCTGTGACGATAATAATTAGCACTATTTTCTTATGGCAAATATAGGCATAAAATAAGGAAAGCTGCCAAGGAAATGGGTACTTATGTCACTTATTTTATTATCAATTTTATTGAACCTGAGTTAAGTAATTATACATACCAATGAACCTGAGTTTAGTAATTAATTGAAGACTTGTATTTAGATTTTTTTAATTGTTTGTTTGTATCGATTTAAATAGCCGAGCATTGATAATGCTCTGTGGAATTATTACTAATTACTTTATGGGAAACCATTAAATATTTAACATGAAAAATTTACTATCAAAAATATTCCTAATTGTTTTTTTGACTTTTTCTTGGAATAATGTCTTTTCTCAATCGGAAACTGACACCTTAAAACAAGAGCAAATTGTAATCATTAAAATGGAAAATGGTGATGAATACAAAGGGACCATATCAAAAAAAGACAGTGAAACAATAGTCTTAAAGACGGTTAATGGAGAAATTAGCTTGATTGCAACAAATGTTCGTTCGATTGAAAACTATAATTATGTAGGAACATTTGGATTCCCCAACCCGCATGATACAAGATATTTTTTCGCCCCATCTGGAATTCCTATAAAAAAAGGGAAAGGTTATTATCAAAATGTACTAGCTGTATTTAATTTTGTCAATTATGGCATAACAGAAAACATCTCAATTGGTGGTGGTTTTGAATTCACTTCTACTGTTGGTGGTCATCCAACTTGGTTTCTAACTCCAAAAGTTGGATTTGAAATTTCAGAAAATATTCATGTCGGTGGAGGATTTATCATGGCAGGTTTTGTTGATGAAGGATCTGGAACCTTGGGGTATGGAGTTGTGACTTTTGGTGATTCCGACACTAATCTATCCATAGGTGCAGGCTATGCTTTTATAGAAACTATCAATTATGATAATCCAGCAATCGTATTTTCTGGAATTCATAGGCTTAGTAAAAGCATCGCACTTCTCTCTGAAAACTATCTCTTACCCAATAGTTTCGAACATCCATTATACTTTGGCATTCATGGCATAAGAATTCTTTCTAAGAAAAATGCTTTTAACATTGGCGCATTAATTATTCCGGAAGTTTTAGGGGTTGTAACTCCATTCCCATATGTAGGATATGTAAGAGTTTTTTAATTAAACCGGTTACTAACAAAAGCTAAACTTTATTTAAACGTAGTTTAGCTAAACCATAAATAAGATTAAAACAGGAAAATCCTTTTGATTTATTTGACTGTTGTTTTCGCTTTTTTAGAACGGAAGTTAGAAGCCAGTCAGAAGATCCCAATCTTTTTCAAAAAATTGAATTTAAATCGGGTGAAGTTCTTTATGGTTATCAGATAATAAGTTCGGATGAATACATTGTTCTATATGCAGAAAACGAAAAAGAGAGATTGTCCAGCTCTAGATTCTTCAATTGAATTACTTGGTTCAGCGATTACAACTACTTTTAATTAATAAAAAAAGGGAAGACTAAAATCTTCCCTTTTTTTATAGATAATTTATGGATTGAATTTATTTATCCAATTTTGCAGGTGTTGGATAAGCTGGCGGACTCATATCCTGCACAGGAATAGATTTAAGCTGTTCCATTAATTCTTGAACCGCACGTTCCAATTGAGGATCGCCTCCTGCTTCAAGTGATTTGGCATCTTGTCTCACATAGATGTCTGGAGCAATTCCGTAGTTTTCTCCGATCCATTCTTTTTCTATTGGATCAAATACTGCATTATCCGGAGCAGTCATACTGCTGCCATCGATGAATATATAGTGCGTCGATGATTTGATCAATCCACCCCAAGTTGTTTGACCAATGAGCTTTCCTGCTCCCTGATGTCTGAAAACCCATGGGAAGTAATCACCACCTGAACCGGCCATTTCGTTGATCAATAGAACCTTCGGGCCATGAATTCCTGCAGGAAGTCCAAATGCTTTTCCTCCAGGTACTTCATTGGTGATTGCTGCACGCAATTCACGAGTCAAAAGATCTACCATATAGTCATCTAATAATCCTCCGCCATTGAAACGCTCATCAACAACTAAACCGCGTTTGTTTTGCTGAGCAAACAGGTATCTGTTGAAGGAGTTATAACCTGCTCCACTAGTGTTTGGAACCCAAACATAAGCCAGCTGGCCGTTTGATAGTTCATCTACTTTACGTCTATTATCTTCTACCCATGCTCTTCTTCGAAGTGCAGATTCACTGCGGATAGGAATGATAGTTTCTGAAAAGCCATCCTCCGCTTTTTCGTTATTGCGGAATTCAATAGTCGTTTGAATACCGTTTGTACCTGCTAGATATTCGAAGATGTTATCATCAGAAGTAAGAGCTTGACCATTGATGGATAAGATGTAATCTCCTTCTGTAACTTTAAGACCTGGTCTGCTTAGAGGACTTGAAAGTTCGGGGTTCCAGGATTCTGTAGTAAAGATTCTCTTGATTCTCCAAAGTCCATTTTCACGGCTAAGATCTGCTCCGAGAAGACCTGTAGGATAAGATTCAGTATCTGGGAAATCACCACCTCTCACAAAACTGTGTCCGGCTGACATTTCTCCATTCATCATGTCAAGAATATAAGTCAGGTCAGCACGGTGGCGAACATGTGGAATCATTGGTGCATAACGTGCATAAACCTTGTCCCAATCTCTACCGTGCATGTTGGCATCGTAGAAATAATCGCGTTGATATCTCCAAGCTTCCTCAAAGACTTGCTTCCACTCTTCCTTTGGATCTAGGTGCATCTTAAGCGAAACCTTTAGATTCTTACCTTTTCCTTTATCTCCATTTGTATCAAATATTTTCCAAGTACCTCTTGAACTTGCAATAGCTTTCTTACCATTTGGAGCCAAGATGAATTGGTAAATACCAGAAGTGAATTCTGTAGATTCTCTTTTGCTAATATTGAATTTGTGTACGGAGTATCCAGGTTTATCTGCAATTCGCTCCGCGATGAATACACTGCCTTTAGGTCCTGCCTTTGCCCAAGCATAAGACTTACCACTAGGCATTGGTAGTGCAATTGTACGCATAGCTATCCCCTCAAGGTCTACATACACAGAATCGCTCTCTTCTTTTTTCTCTTCTTTGTTTTCCTCCTTTACTTCTTCCTCGTCACTTCTTGGTTCAAATGGAGAAGGATCCGTCTTTCTTAGATTGATTAAGTAGGGTGTAAAAGTAGGGTTGCTTCCCATCGCACTTGTGTTGGCCCAACCTGAAGATAAGGCAAGATCTGTACTTGCAATGAAGTATAGATATTTACCACTTGCATCCCATGCAGGAGACAAGGAATGTGCCATTTCGTTGGTTACTGCCATGGTTTTGTTTTGCTCCATAGACCAAAGGAATACACGTTGGAATCCTGTTTCTGAGCTTTTTGAATAGGCTAACCACTTAGAATCTGGTGACCAAGTTAGTCCCAAATAGCCTCTTTCCAGATTGTTACCACCCACACCAATGGTCTGTATTGCTTCGCTTTCAAGATCGATTACACGGATACGCACATCATCATCATTGAAGGCAATGTATTTTCCATCAGGAGACCATACTGGTTCCCAACCTAGTTTGGACTCACCTAGTGGGATGTCCCTTTTTGTTCCCTGTCCATCTTGGTCTGTGATACGCAGTACATATTTCTTGTCGCCCTCATCGGTAAACCATGCAATTTGAGAACCATCTGGTGACCATACTGGCTTGCGATCTGCCGTTCCTGAACTGTTGGTAATGTTTCTGCTGTTTCCGTATTCTACAGGCACTGTAAAGATCTCACCTCTAGCTTCCATGATAGCACGCTGGCCAGTAGAAGATAGGTTGACATATCGAGCTCTTTTACTTACGTCTTCCCATTTCTTTTCTGCCCAAGAGAAGTCTCCTACTATATTTATGGTCAATGCTTTTGAGTCTCCTGATTCTGGGTCCAACTGGTGCAGACGTCCATCGCGTTCATAGACTAACATTTCAGAATTACCGGATAGGGTTTTTATATCTGATCCACTGAAAGTCGTAAGCTGTTTGAGGCTCTTATCTTTTACTCCATAGCCCCATACATTCATTGTTGCATCTCGGTCACTCAGGAAGTAGATCTTATTACCCATCCATACGGGTTGTATATCTGTGGTATATTCGTTCGGAAGTAAAGTTTCTTTTAAAGTTTTTAGGTTAAGGATAGATAGGGGAGTGTTTTGCCCTCCACGGTATACACGCCACTCACTATCCCAACGTCTGATGCGATCGACAACCATACTTTTTCCATCGGGAGAAAAAGCGGCATCATTTGCCCATTGTTCGAACATTTTAAGCTCAGGACCTCCATCTTTGGATACAGACCAAAGTCTGTGAATCCTTGACGGAGCATCATCGCGTCCAGAAGCATAGTATATGTTTTTGCCATCTTGAGTCCAACCACGAACCATAGCAGCACTTTGATGATAGGTCAGTCTTTTTGGTTCTCCACCTTCTATACTGACAATATATACACAATACGTTCCTGTACGATTTGATGAAAAGGCGATATGCTTGCCATCCGGAGATATATGTGGATCTCTCTCTACAGCTGCTGTACTTGTAATACGACTGGCTTGACCACCATTTGTTGGAGAGACCCAAACATCACCTCCATAGGAAAAAGCGATGTTTTTTTCTCCAAGGTCTACTTGTTGCAGTAGAAGTGTGCCTTGCGAAAAGGTTGTAGACATGCATGCTGTAATTAGCAAGCATAGTAAAATTATTTTGCGCATAAATAATAGTTATTAAGCAGAGTTTTTTTTTAAAAAAAGTAGTTTAAGTTAACAAAAAGCTATTCTCCATAATAGCAGGTTCTGAATTTTTCTATTAACGTTGTATTTTTACGGATTAACTTACTGCTGTTACTTGTTTTTATGCTGTTGATTTGATTTACTTCTCTGAATTGATTGACCTTCCAATCTGTTTACCTATCCAGCGTTTTTAAGACCATTTCTGCCTGACTCAGACTGTATTCGTGGAGCTTGTAATGTCCAGGCATCCAACCTAGCAAGAAGCGGACAAAGTCTGCCCAGGCGAAAGTATATAGCTTGCGCCATTCTGCTTCTAGCCCTTCAAATTCTGCTTGGCTAAGGCTAGCTGTCGTAGCCGATTTTAGTATGGAGAAATAGTAGTCCAAAAGCTCCTCTTCCAGTGCGGTACATTCTTCTCCGGAGAGGCAACTACTGAGGAAGTACATCACATCCTTGATCCCGCAACCCTTGCCGATATACTGAAAGTCTACTGCAGCAACTTGTTGACTATCTTTAGAAAAGCAGAAATTTGCCAGTTTGGCATCTCCGTGGATTAGGGTTTGGTAAGTACACGTATTCAGTGCCTGATCAATCTGTTTAGCATGCTTTTTTAATGGCCCTTCTTCGAGCGCTTCAAATTCTTCTGGGCGTGTGTCCAGATGCCAGTAGCTTCCGATAGGCCAGAGATTCTCTGGAGTTTCTTGTAAAAATGTTGCGTGAAAGTGAGCGAGCCAATGCAGGCATACTTTGATCTGATCCAAATTTACTTGCGTCAGTTTCTCAGGAAATCCTAGGCTTAGGTCTTCTAATACAATCCATTGTTCCTGCCCATCTTTAAAGTCACCAATGAGCTTTGGTACTTTACAGAGCATTGTGCAGTGTGCTGCATATTGCTTATACCAGCTAGTTTCGACTTCATAGGATCTAATTTTACGTTGGTGGGATAGATTGCTGTGCCAGCCTCTGGGGTGGGTGCTGGCTTGTCTAAGATCGATATGCTTGATGACTACTTGTTCCTTGTTTTCGTTCTCAAGAAAATAACGGTCTATAGAACCATAATCACTCCAGAGGGATTGGATATGTTCTTTTTTGGAAAAGGATTTGGTCTGCAAAGATTTTAGCAGGTAATTTTTGAAATTCGGATTCATGATTTATGGCTTAGACAGGATGAATGTATGAACTTCCCTGATCTTGTGCAAAAGGATATTAAAAAGTACCCTTTCAAAAGGAATAATTTCAGCTTTTAGAGAAAACAAGTCTAGGATACAAACCAATACTGAAATAACACCTGATAGCAGTGGAGGGCCACTTCTTAATGTGCACGGTGAAGTTAGATCGCTTGTTTGGCTTGTCTTTTAACTTCAAAAATGATTGGCGTTTAAGGCTCCGAAAGGATTTTTTTCATTTCAGTAAAATGAGGGATTATACTTTCTGCCAGTACGTTCAAATCACTTGGTTTTGGAATATCAGTTTTGAGCCTGCTGCTTTTTTTCTTGTTCATAAAGCTACCATTCACAAGGTTTTTACAAACTAACAATAAATTTAACTTAGCTTTATTTGGATTTAATCCAGATAAGCATAACTTTGCACAAGTCCTTAGGAATCCAATATTTTGGACCTCCATTTTTTGATACAAATCCAATATAGACAATGGGTAAATGTTGTAAAAAGAAGTGTTGTAAGAAGTATAAGAAAAAAGGAAAAAAGAACTGTAAGTCTTGTCCTAAAATCTGCGGTGATTGTTGCTAGACCGATTGGCTTTTCAAGTATCCCTATCCAGTTTATACATATCTTTCTGTATAAAGAGTATACGCACCCTACTACAATATTAGAATTTTTTAAAAGCTAAACTCGTCCGTTTAGTTATCTACTCTTTCATTTTCATTATATTCGATAGGTCGAAAATTATAGAGCGTTTAATTTACGCACTACCAATTAGTATTATCGAAAATCAAGAAATATGAAACATCCTGCTTTGATGGCCCTTTTGGTCCTTTTCTGTTGTGCTTGGAATTCCACTTCCGTATCGGCACAAAACAATGTACTAGAACAACTTGAGGAAATTGCAATCATAGACCAAAAGGTCATGATGCCCATGCGTGATGGTATTCGTTTGGCAACAGATATTTATCGTCCGAAAACGGATGAACCTGTTCCTGTGATATTTTCCCGTACGCCATATAACTTTAATTCCTGGGGCGATGGTGAACGTAGAACCCGCACCGCACAGCGTGCACTGGCTGCAGTAAAAAAAGGCTACGCCTATGTGGTACAAAATGAGAGAGGTCGCTATTACTCAGAAGGGGAGTGGGATATTCTCGGTTTACCTTTGACAGACGGATATGATGCCTTCTCTTGGATGAAAGATCAGGATTGGTGTAATGGGAAAATTGGAACACTAGGTTGTTCTTCTACAGCTGAGTGGCAGATGGCTGTAGCCGCTTTGGATCATCCATCACATGCCGCAATGGTGCCTCAGGGTTATGGTGCTGGAGTAGGCCGCATTGGTGATATCAATGAGCAAGGTAACTGGTTTCGTGGTGGAGCAGAGCAGATGCTCTTTTTCTCTTGGTTGTATGGTGTGGAGCATGATAAGTTTAAGCCTCGTATACCAGAAGGTGCTACACAGGAGGACCTGATTCGTATATCTCGATTCTATGATCTTGCTCCGGAGAATCCTAAAGTAGATATGTCCGAGGCACTTCAGCATCTTCCACTCACTGATTTACTCCAGAATATCGGCGGTAAAAGAGAGATTTATGATAAAATGATTGTCCGTAAGCCGGAAGATCCAGCATGGTATGAAGGTGGCCTGTATCACGATGATATGGACTTTGGCGTACCTAGTTTCTGGTTCGCTTCTTGGTATGATGTATCCATTACCCCAAATATTGCATTGTTCAATCACGTACGTGCCAATGCATCCGATGCAGCCATTCGCGATAATCAGTATATGGTGATTGCTCCAACCCTGCATTGTGGTTTTACCCGTGCAACAGAAAACACGATCGTAGGTGAACGCAGCGTGGGTGATGCTCGCCTAAATTATGATGAGCAAATCTATGCCTGGTTTGATCTTTGGCTAAAAGGCGCTGAAAATGATTTTAAAGAAACAACTCCTCGTGTACAGTATTTCACCATGGGTACTAATACTTGGCAGCATGCAGAGACCTGGCCACCAGCAAATACAGAGTTGGTGACTTATTACCTGAACAGTGGAGGATCTGCCAATAGCCTCTATGGTGATGGTACCCTTTCCACAACTAAACCGAAAAAGGACAATCCGGATAGTTTTTCCTATGATCCAATGAATCCAGTGCCTTCTTATGGTGGTAATGTTTGTTGTACAGGGAATGCTATTAAAGGCGGATCTTTTGACCAGCAGCATATGGAAACCCGCAATGATATTCTTGTTTATACGACAGATGTATTGGAAGAAGGTGTGGAGATCTCTGGCTTTATAGAGTCTACGCTTTATGTTTCTTCTGATGCTAAGGATACCGATTTTACGATCAAGTTGATCGATGTATATCCGGATGGATCTGCTTACAACTTGGATGAGACGATTCAGCGTGTGCGCTATCGTGAAGGGTATGACAAGGAAGTATTTATGGAGGATGGTGAAGTCTACAAGGTGGACTTGACCCCGATGGCGACCTCGAATTATTTTAAGAAAGGTCACCGTATTCGCATAGAGATTTCAAGTTCTAACTTCCCGCGTTTTGCCCGTAATTTAAATACAGGAGGAAACAACTTCGATGAATCTGAAGGTGTGGTTGCTCGAAACAAGGTGCATCATTCGTCGGACTATCCATCGGAGATCCGACTGCCTATTGCAAAGCAATAATTTGCTTTTATAAACTACATGTTGTTTGATTGCTACAAAATAGACAGCATGTAGTTTTTCCCTTTACTCATTAGAAAACATCCCAATAATGGAACAGGATACCCTCCTTGAAAAGCCGGCTGCACCTAAAAGCTGGATTCAGAAACTCAAAGAAGAGAGTTGGAATGCCGAGCTATTGGTGACAACCATTTCAATTTTTGGGGCTTTACAATTATTTGATTTGGTAGCTTGGTTAGCTAACTTCTTCATCGACAATCTAGATTCATCTCAATATCTTGTTGCTTATGGTATTGTTTATTTCAGTTTATTGGCTGTAAGTATCATGATGTCAATGTTCGTTATTCATTTTATACTGAGAGCATATTGGGTAGGATTACTTGGACTGAATTCTGTTTTTCCGGATTATAGTATTGAGAATAGTGCTTATTCTCCGCTATACACCAAGAAATTATTAGCCACATTACCTAAGTTGAAGGATTCGATAAAAAAAGTGGATGAACTATGTAGCGTTATCTTTTCTGTAGCATTCACTTTCTTACTGCTGTATCTTTATTTGGGAATTTTCAATACGATCTATTTATTGCTCTTTAATTTGTTGGTGGATTACGTGCCTTCTTATATCCTCTTGATTCCAATGTACTTTATTGCTGGACTGTTGATTGTTCAAACCTTATTGGTCCTCCTCGGGAGTAAAGGCAAAAATAGGGAAAATGAGCATCTTCAATCTTGGACCGTCCGATTAGTTCGTTTCGTTGCAGTGATACTTTATGGGCCATTCCATAAAGCAATTACACAGGTTATGATGATCTTCGGTTCAAATTATAAGAAGAAAAAAAACTTAGTTTATTTGGTCATATTGTTTCTTACATCCGGGATATTTCTATCGGTAATTAAAATGTTTGATACGAATATTCCTTTTTTGATCAACCAAAAGCAAGTCTTTGATGTAACGAAATCTCAAGCAGCTTTCTATGCCTCTGAGGATGTAGCTGTTGATTTTTTGCTTTATCCAGAGATTGAGTCGGATGTCATTCATTCGGATGTTGTTCGCCTATTTATACCAATATATGAGCACGAGAAAAAACTAAGAAAAGGAGTTTGTGAAGCTATTTTAGAAACAAAATCTGAAACTCGAGCTACGAAAGTAGCTGCTTTGTTGGAATGTTATTCACAGTATAATTATGTTTCAATCAATGATGATGAGCCATTAGAATTAGATTTTCTAGGCAGATATCATACCAAGACGGAGCAGTTTGGAATCATCACCTACATTCCATTGACTGATATAGAACCAGGTATGCATAAAATAAAGGTTCGGAAATATTACGGAGAAGAGCAGGATGCGGTGGAGTGGATAGTGCCTTTTTATTATGCACCTAAGGTGGGGCAGTAATTTGAACGGTTAAAGTATATCGATTAATTGAAATTTGTAGTCCTTTAGGTTTGGTCTGGAGGTGCTGTGTTCGTGTGTTTTTCGTTTATCAAAATACAGTTTCCATTAGTAGCTTAGATTATTCATTCACATACTCCCCTTTGGAGAATATGAAACAGTCCCTTTTTTAAACGGCTACTTGCTAATTATTTGTCTCTGAATTCCAAGCTTGAAATGAAATTGATCTTTGCAAAAAAGCTCTTATTTACAATTTCAAGACAGCTTTACCATTTACTTATTTTATCTAGTCTAAATATTAGTTTAATATTGCTCAACATATGCCAAATCAATGGTGTTTATAGACTAAATTTTATACTGTGGAAGAAAAAGTAATTTCTGTAAATCAACAGGTCAAAGAGATCCTAAATCATTTGTGTACGGATTTATATGAAAGAGAAGAGAGCATGCATCTGGCTCTTTTAAGTGTAATAGCAGGGGAAAGTATATTCCTTCTAGGTCCTCCTGGAGTAGGGAAGAGTCTTATTGCACGACGTTTGAAATTTGCCTTCAGGGATGGTATTTCTTTTGAGTATTTGATGAGTAAATTCAGCACACCCGATGAAGTTTTTGGACCTGTTTCTATCAAGAAACTAAAAGAGGAAGACAAGTATGAAAGGCTTACAGATAACTATCTTCCTGGGGCTAATATTGTTTTTCTAGATGAGATTTGGAAGGCTGGACCAGCTATCCAAAATGCCCTTTTGACGGTGTTAAATGAAAAGATATACAGAAATGGTGATGTAGATATAGAGGTTAAAATCCGAGGCATAATAACTGCATCTAATGAGTTGCCGCCATCCAATGCTAATCTTGCTCCAATCTGGGATCGATTTTTGATTCGCTTAGAGTTAGGGAATATTCGAAGGTTTGACAATTTCCTTAGTATGATCACAAATACCAAGAATGTATATAAGGATAGTATTCCAGACGAGATTAAGTTTACCAATAAACAATTGGATGCTTGGAGTGATGAGATAGATAACATGGAGATACCCGCCGAAGTACTAAATACCCTCCAAGTGGTTAAGATTAAACTAGAGGAGTATAACGCACGTGGTGTGGGCTTGCCGGTTGTAACACATGATAGACGATGGAAGAAAATTATAAGATTGCTGAGGACATCAGCTTTTGTGAATGGAAGAACTAAGGTGGATTTGATGGACTGCTTTCTGTTGAAGCACTGCTTGTGGAGTCATCCTAGCCACCGCGAAAATATTCAAGAGATACTCATTGAGACGATTGCAGATCACGGGTATTCTATGACTACTAATCTGAATAGTCTTAAGCGTGAGGTACAGGAGTTTAGTAAAGATGTGCAGCAAGAGATTCGCATAGGCCATACAGTTACGGAAGAACAACTTATGCTGGTGGATGATGAATATTTTGAGCTTGTTAAAGGAGATTCGAAATTCAAAGGAGTCTATATCCAAGTTAGCCAATTTAGGGAGTTGAGTTTAGATAGTATTTCCGTAATCAATTTCTTTGACGAAGATAAGAATTTGGTTAATCGAATTGGAAGCCAACGGAGTAGTGATACGAATACTATTTTAGTCCATCACAATTCTACTATAAGCTCCTATAAATTAGCAAATCGATTGGTTGAGCGGCAAGAATTTGTTATGAAAAAACCACATCCGGTTGTACAGAAATTTTGGGATGAACGATACGTTACGCTTAGTAAATTTGTTAAAGAGCAGCTCGCAAAAATGGAAAGCGAAGCTCCAGTAGAGTTAGGTAGTGTAAAGAATAATTTGTTTGTCGATGAAGATCTCTCTGAAGTGGTTAGTAGGAATTTTGATCGAACATTTACAGAATTGAAAGACCTGAAACTCGAACTTGAGAAGATTCAATATTCTTATACAGAAGTTTAAATATAGATAAGTTGATTGTAGATATTCATAAAGAACTGGAAGAAGAGTATAACCGATTTATTGAATTCGGTGGCCTGCTGGATCGGAAGATGCGTAGATATCTGGTGCAATATCTTCAAAATAAATTTGATCCAGATAGACATATTGTACCCGAGTTAAAGGACAAATACTATCGGTACTTTGAAGATGCTCTAGATGATATCTTTCTTATTGAGGGCTTACAGGACATTCTTCAGCAAAATTCAAGTATCAAGAAAAGAGTGATTTTAGATACTATCTATTGGATGAAAAAGTCCTATAAGGATGTTCGTACAAAGCATCCTTATGAAGATGAGCAGCAAAGACTGAGCTCTTGGTCTATTACTCCCATGAAGGCCTTTTTGAAAAGGAGACAAGCACTTCCGATTTATTTATCATCCATTTATCGACGAGATGAATTGGATACTCAATTTTATAAAGTCAAGTTTGATGCGGTTATAAGTTCGGATGATATAGAACAGCTTAGTGCGGAAGATAGAAAGCAGTTAGATCTTTTAGTTGACGATATCCTTGCTAAATGGGATGCTTTACTTTATGCAAAAATCTTGGTCTTTCAATTGGAAAAATTCAAGGAAGAAAAAGAAGCTTATATTGATTTCTTAAACCAAAAGGTGGTTGAATACAACAAGCTTAGAGATATAGTAGAGCCATTTTCTGAATATTTTGGTTGGGATTTGTCAAGAAAGCTATGGAAAAAGACTTCTTTCGACCTTATTGAATCCTACCGTAATCTATTAGATGATGAGGATAGTGTTCGGCAGCTAGCAGATTTGCTTGGTAGTATGAGAGAGGCAGAGATTGAGATGGAGGAGGAAACCTTTGAGAAAACTATTATAAAGCAGGAATGGGTAAAAGATGAAATGCTGAAATCTGAGATAGTAGGTGTTGATTCAAGTGATCGATTGACGGATATGCTAAGTTCCGAAGCCGGATTACTTAGCGATAGCGATACAGAATCCTATTTTCTGAAAAAGTATGCAGATAAGAAATTACTGACATTTCGATATGAAGATAAGCGTTTGGTGAAGAGTGTAGATCATATCATGGAGGTCAATCAGCGTGTAAAACAAAAAGAGAAAGGACCTTTTATTGTCTGTGTGGATACTAGTGAGAGTATGGACGGTACACCAGAAAAAATTGCAAAGGTTATGACTATGGCCATTCTGAAGATGTCCATGAATCAAAATCGGAGAGCCTTTTTGATCAACTTTTCTACAGGTATACAGACTTTGGACTTGTATAATATTGCTGATAGTATTGATGAAATTGCTGCCTTCTTAAAGATGTCGTTTTATGGAGGAACGGATGCTACCTTAGCGCTTTACGAAGCACTAAAGCAATTGGATAGAGCTGATTATGAGGATGCAGATATTCTTATGGTTTCAGATTTCATTATGTATAAACTAGGGGAGGACGTTAAGCAACAGATTTCTCATTATCAAATTAATAGAAACACACAGTTTCATGCTTTAGCCATAGGTGACCAGGTCAATAACGAGGTCTTAAATTATTTTGATACCAATTGGCAATATAACCCCAAAGAGAAGGGGATTATTAGAGCTTTAAGTCGTGGTCTCAAAGACATTGGGGATAGAATGTAAGATATGTAATGGTTATTTGGTTTTGAATGACTGACAGGTATTCGAGGCCATTTGTATATGTGTTGTGAAACTTGAATAATTAGGACATGAAATATTTAATTGCGCTAATAAGTTTGTTTGTTTTTATTTCTTGCTCTTCTGATGATGAGGTGCAAGCTACCTTTGAGCTTTGGGATTGGTTTGAATTGATTTTGATTAATGAAGATTGTAATCCGAGTCAGCCAGCAGATCTTAATTGTATTGAAAATCTTTCTGATGGATGGCCAGATGACGACTTAAGGCGGGTAATTAATGAAACGGCTACTTATGGGGGTTTATTTGACGAGAATCTTCCTTCTACAATTCTTTTTGGACTAGACCTGGCTTTGGATCTTGTGAGTGAGGAGAATATTCATGTTTTCACACTTCGCTTTGAATTCAAAGATGGTGTCATTCAAGAGTTCAATACACCTTCAGTGCTTTTAAAAGGGCCCTAAAGTAAAAAGGCAATGAACTTAACAAGTCATTGCCTTTTTATTTTTACTTAAGCCTCTTCAAGCTGTTTTTTGGGATATAATTTAGAGAATATCCAACCCATGATTATTGAAATCAAGAATGAAGGAGCTAAGACGTCTAGCTTCTCAAAATAAGGCCCGATACCTTCCATGCCGGAGACCACAAATTTGAAGAAAGGAACACACAGGAATCCTGTGACCATAGATGCCATTGCACCTGCTTCAGTATAGCCTTTCCAAAAGAGTGATAATATGATAACTGGACAGAAGGAGGCGGCAATTCCGGACCAACCAAATATAACCATCCAGAATACGGTTCGTTCGGGCGTGTTGACGGCAATAACCATTGCAATTATTAGTGCAAGAAGTGCCATAATCAGAGTAACCCAGCGGGACATCTTTGCAAGCTTTTCATCTGGAATTTCTGGATTGAATACTTTTTGGTAGAAATCTCTGGTGATAGCACTTGATGCAATAACCAATAGAGAATCGATAGTAGACATAATTGCAGATAATACAACGGCAACATAGATAGCTACCAGTATATAAGGCAAGAAGTTTTCTGTCATTATCGAAAGTACATTCTCTCCTGCATTTCCTAAAATCGCTTCAGGGTCTTGTCCGTTTTCTGTGAATAATACTCTTGCAAGTATACCGATTGTAACTGCTGCAGCATCTGTCAATAAGGTAAACACGATAGCTACCCATTTTCCTTTGTCAATCTCTACCTCATTTTTGATAGACATAAATCGAACATAAACCTGTGGAGAACCTAAGAATCCAAGGCCAATCATAGCGAACCCAAGCATGGTCGCTACATTCATCCATGGATCTGAGCTAGTGCCCCAGAGATTAGTCAGCGATGGATCGATTTGGTTTAGGCTTTCTACGATACCTGTACTTCCATCCATAGAGAAAAAGACAACAATAGGAAGTAGTAATAGTCCGAAGAACATCAATAGGCCCTGAAAGAGATCAGACCAAACTGCAGCGACAAAGCCTCCAATGAAAATATAAGTTAGTACAATAAAGAATCCTATGATTGCACCGGTATAGTAATTGATGCCTGCCATTGACTCAAAGGCTTTTCCGGTAACATCAATCTGGGAACTCACATATATGATCACAAAAACAGAAAGAATAGACGAGGCTAAAATTCTTAAAGTCTTAGTTTTTGATTTAAAATGACTTTCTAAGTAATCTGGTATGGTAATGGCTTTATATTCATCTGATTTTCGCTTAAATCGTTTTGCCATATACCACCAAGAGATGGCAACTCCAACAACCTCACCCACTACAACCCAGTAGGTTGACAGACCAGAGATTGCACCCATACCTGTAAGACCTATTAATAACCAACCGGACTCTCCTGTAGCTCTCGCTGAAAAAGCAACAGCCCAAAATCCCATGTTTTTTCCGCCAACATAAAAGTCACTCATACTTTTGACTCTTCTAGAGGCAAAATATCCAATCAAGAAGAGAATGAAAACATAGAGCCCTAAGGCTATTAATTTTGAGATGTCCATATTGTAGTTAGTTTTTTCTGAAAAAAGTCAGCTAGCTTCTGTGCTTATACTTTTAAGGCTTCTTCGAATTTTTCTGCATTTTCAGCAACGAATTGCTCCATGATCTTAAAGAAGTTTAATATGTCTTCCTTAGTGTTTTGGGCATTGATCGTAACTAATCTAATAAATTCAGTTTCTTTGAATGAACCGTAACCTACCAAAAGTTCCGAATGCTCATATAGTAGAGTACAGATCGATCGGGCAGGTATTCCTTTGTAATTAAAACAAATACCAATAGATTCATCAAAGCTATATAAGGTGTAATCTGAATTGCTGCGGATATAATCTCTCGCTACGTCAGCTAGTTCAAATTGTATGTCAACAATACGTTCCAAACCTTCTGTTCCAACACTTTTCCAGAGCGTCCAAAACTTTAGGGCATCATTTCTTCTTCCACATTGCAAGGATGTTTTGCCTAGATTGAATTCATCATGATCTGTTTGGTATAAGTAACTGGCATCATTCGAAAATGAATCGTGCAGATGCTTTTTATCTTGAACAACTATTAATGAGCAAGATAGTGGTGTGCCCAACATCTTATGTGCATTAAAGCTGAAGGAGTCTACTAATTCAACACCATCTATTAGATGTCTGTATTTTTTACTGAATAAAACTGAACCACAATATGCACCATCTACATGAAGCC
>JAQXAY010000169.1 GCA_029252685.1 Saprospiraceae bacterium
ATACAATTGCTCCTTTTTTAGTATTTCAATTCAAGTTCTGTTACTGAACAATCAGTTTTCTAACAGCTGAACCTTTAGACGTATTTAAACGAACAAAGTATAAACCTGCACTAAGGATATCATCCGTTAATTCAAGTGTATTTTGACCAGCCTGTAAAGTTGAATTTCTTGTGTCAAGAATCTTCCCAGAAACAGATAAAAGCTCCATAACAACATCTGCTGTCGACTCCATTTCTACCTGAACTATAACGGCAGATCCACTTTGAGCTGGATTAGGAAATACGGACCAATCAAGATCTAGTGCCAGGGTATTAACACTGGTATTTAAGCCTGTCTTAAAAGAACTAGTAAACTCAAGATCAGAAGTACAAGTTACGTAATCGTTAAATGGACGGATGCGCACATAATACGTTTTGTTTGGAGCTAAAAAGTCAGAATCAATCCACATAGAATTACCATTCTTAACACCATAAAAAGTAGTCGTAAGGAAAAGGAAATTATCTGAAATTTCTACTATCGACCTTGTTGCTCCACTTGGAAGGTTCCAGCTCAATTCAAAGTTATTATAAAAAGATAATTCTTCATTATCCGCTGGATAATTAATAGATCCCTCTCCTGTTATTTCTGTTGCAATTGGAGTCCAGTCAACTGCTAATACATTTTGTCGAATGTCTAAATCAGCATTTACAAGTGCCATCTGACCATCAGAAAAATTGTAGTCATTAGCACACTGTAGGAAGTAGCCCATGAAGTTATTTTCATCCGGGTTTAAAAGAATACCATTTGGATCCATTGCTCCACCAGTGTAATTACAATTGTTCCAACCAAATCCTAGATTATAATCAGCGGGAGTATCACAAAGAAAGTCTCCAGAATTTTCACAATTTGAACCATTTGCCAACTCAATAGCAACAGATGGATTTGAAGGAGATGATGTTATGCTTACAGGGTTTCCGTGCAAGGATGCATCCCATGGATCAGCATCCCAACCATTGTGTGGATGATTTAAACTTAAATAATGCCCCAATTCGTGTGGAAAAGTCTCACTTGAATAATTGATTTCAGATGTTTTAATTACAATCCAATCCTTACCAGGATTATAGTGCCCTAGGGTTACTCCCAAACCTCCACCTGGAGTATCTGCCTTCTTACCTATCAGGACATCTACAGCAGTAATTTCGCGATATGGATTGACAAACAATTCATTTGCTATTCCAGGATTTTCGTAAAAAGCATCATTATATATATACTTAATCCCACCAAAAAGATAGAATTGAATATTACCAACTGCATAAACCTCATTCAAGCGACAAAGCATATCTAAAACACTTTCTGCAGATGCTGCCACCTGACTTTTATTTGTTTTACCCCCTACCAAAAAATTTATAGGTACATATCTAACCATTTGATTGCGATTCCCGCTAAGGTGCTTTTCATAGTTCTTTTTATTAGAAAGCGTTCTTTCCATAAATTCATCTGTAGCAATAAATCCACAATTCCCCGCCAACTGCGCATATGATTGTAAGGAAGACACAAATAAAAAGGCTAATAGAAATACTTTTTTCATAATCGAATTGTAATTAAATATTTAGGAACCTTTACCGATTCTAAGAAGTTAGAACGTAAGGACTGCTAAGGAAATTTTAGACAATACATATTTTACGATAACGTTATATTGCCACAAATTTAGCTTAATTCAGTCAATATTATTAAAAAAATGCGGATTCTTAGCGAATAATGGCAGAAATATATAAACGCAAGGTTAGATCTGCTTTTTTTTCTTTATCTAAATCTGTAACTTCGCAAAAAATTTAACAAACATTACAACTTAACATAAGATATGGCAAAAGTAACTGTAGTTGGTGCAGGAAATGTAGGTGCAACGTGTGCTAATGTTCTAGCGCATAAAGACATCGTTAAAGAAGTTGTTCTTCTAGATATTAAAGGAGACGTGGCTAAAGGTAAAGCCCTGGACACATGGCAACAAGCTCCAATCGACTATTACAGTACATCTGTAATTGGTACAGATGACTATGCTGATACAGCAGGATCTGACATCGTTGTAATAACGGCAGGTATTCCTCGTCGTCCAGGAATGAGTCGAGATGACTTAATTTCAACCAATGCAAAGATTGTAAAGACCGTTACTGAGAATATTGTCAAGCACTCAGATAACCCAATCATCATAGTTGTATCTAATCCACTAGATGTTATGACACTAGCAGCTTTTGAGGCTTCTGGTCTTGACAAATCTAGAGTTTTTGGTATGGCAGGAATTCTTGATACTGCTCGTTATAGAGCATTTTTGGCAACTGCGCTTGATGTTTCTCCAAAAGAGATCCAGGCGGTACTTATGGGTGGACATGGTGACACCATGGTCCCTCTACCAAGATATACAACTGTAGCGGGTATCCCTGTTACGGAATTGATTGATACTGAAGCTTTGGACGCTATTGTAGCGCGTACGAAAAAAGGTGGTGGTGAACTAGTTCAGCTAATGGGCACATCAGCTTGGTATGCACCGGGTGCTGCAGCAGCTCAAATGGTCGAAGCAATTGTTAAGGATGAAAATAGAATCTTCCCATGTTGTGCACTCCTTGAAGGAGAATATGGCTTGAATGATATATTCTTAGGGGTTCCTGTTAAACTTGGTAAGAACGGAATCAATCAGTTGATTGAACTAAAACTTAACGAAAGTGAAAAAGCATTACTTGCTAGTTCTGCAAGTCATGTTAATTCAGTAATTGAAGTATTTAAAGGAATGGAAATTTAATTAGTTTCCTGAAAATTATACAAGGAGAGGGATGACAAAAAATTGTCATTCCTCTTTTTTTTTGACACGCATATCACTTCACAGCCAATAAAATATTAGTTTTAGACACAAAATTTATGCTTATGAAGTTTATTTCTACAAAAAAAATATCAAAATCCTACATGATTTTGTTGAGCTTGCCATTATGTATGTTCCTCCTGTCAAATTCAGGTGGTAGAGCGAGCCAAGCATCAGAAGGTAACACAGGATCTCCAGGAGACACAGACGCCTTCAACAAGACTTGCTTATCCTGTCATGGATCAAACATCCAATTAACGAATACTATTTCAGTCACTGATGCCAACGGCAGTGCAGTAACTTCCTATTCACCAGGAGAAACTTATTCGGTTACAGTTACGCTAAGCTCTACCGGAAACCCATCCTCATATGGATTCCAACTAGTGAGTGAACGTGAAAACATGGAGACGAGCAATGGTTTTACCAATCCTTCATCAAATGCTAAATTAGTTACAGTCGGAGGAAGCAGACAATATGTTGAACAGAATGGACCTAGTTCTTCAAACGAATTCACAGTTGAATGGACTGCTCCAGCTGCTGATCAAGGTACTATTACCTTCTACTCTGCAGGTATCGGAGCAAATGGGAATAGTATGAGCTCAGGAGATGGAGGTGCTACAGCAAATTTTGCACTCACTCCTTCGGCTACATCTAACAATGAGGTATCAACTACATTGGTAAATGTATATCCGAATCCAAGTTCGGACTTTATCCAGATTGACGCAGAGAGAGTTAAAAACCTTCAAATCTTTGCATCTAATGGTCAACTAATGCAGAGCAACAAAGAACTTTCGGGTAATGAAATTAATATTTCGAACCTAGATAATGGATTGTATTTCATACAATTTGAAGCTGATAACAAATTCTTCACTTCGAAATTTGTTAAAAACTAAAACACTAATCCATTCGGTATGTTATATAAGCGCAAGTACAAATAATAGATGAAAGCGTGGAACTTTAAGGCATACCAAAAAAAAACAGGCGAGGATCTCTTTAATGAGCTTCTTCGCCTATTTCAAGATCTCTTGATTCATACCTCTGGAGATGTGGATGAAGCCATTTCTTGGCTGACTGAACTTGACAAACATTACAAACTAACAAGTTCAGAATATGGAATCTCCGATTTCTTAGAGGATTTAGTTGAAAAAGGCTATCTGCGGCAGAACGATCCCAATTCCAATGGAGATATTCCCCTAAGCCCAACACCTAAGATGGATATGTCTCTGCAGAAATTTGCCATGAAGGAGCTTTTTGGAAAAATCAAGAAAGGGCAGCATGGTAAACACAACTCTAAATTCTCTGGTAGTGGCGACCAGCAATCCAACGACCTCAAACCTTTTGAATTCGGCGACCAACTGGATAAAATAGCATTTTCAGAATCAATCCACAATGCCTATGTAAATCATGGAATCGATGATTTCCAACTGAACCAAGAGGACTTAGAGGTACATGATACGATCTATCAAAGTAATATGAGCACTATATTGATGATAGACATATCTCACTCCATGATATTGTATGGTGAAGACCGTATTACGCCTGCAAAAAAGGTAGCCATGGCTTTAGCTCAATACATAACTACCCAGTTTCCAAAAGACAGCCTAGATATTATAACCTTTGGTAATGATGCGAAACAAGTAAAAATAAAAGACCTACCCTACCTACAAGTGGGTCCATTCCACACCAACACTGTTGCTGGTCTAGAAATGGCGATGGACCTTCTAAAGAAAAAAAGAAATCCCAACAAGCAGATATTTATGATTACAGATGGTAAACCCACCTGTATTAAAAAAGGAAAAAAATACTATAAGAACAGTTGGGGATTAGATAAACAAATCATTACCCGTACGCTTAACTTGGCTGGTAAATGCCGTAAACTGGATATTCCTATCACAACCTTTATGATTGCAAAAGATCCATACCTTGTTCAGTTTGTTGAACAATTCACAGAGGTAAATAAAGGAAAGGCATTTTTCTCTGGTTTAGACGGCCTTGGAGATTTCGTCTTCAACAACTACAAAATGAATAGAAAAAACCGAAAAAGATAAAGTACTTCAGTACTATATTAACAAATACATCGTTTAAGGCTTGAAAAAACGTAAATTTGTATCAATATCAATTTGGGTTAAATGAAAAATATCATTTCGTGTTTCTTTGTATTCCTATGTATAACACAGACTGCTAAGGCACAAAATATCAGTCAAGAGGACCTCGCACAGATACAAGCTATTGAGGACTCTCTTATGGTATATTCGCATCTGATAATGAATGATTCTATTGAAGATCATCGCTTTGCATCAACGAAATTATTTATTCCAATGCTAGTAAAAGCATTGAAGCATGAAAACTCATTCCAATATGATTTCAAAAAATTACAGCATGTAAGTATTCAATACCCTCAAGACTCAACATTTCGGGTATTTACCTTCCATCTCTTCGTCAATGATAATGAGTACCATTATTTTGGTGCTATTCAAAAAAACACGGAGGAGCTTAATCTTTTACCTCTCGTAGATCGTAAAAAGGAGCTTTCAGATATAGAGTACCAACAGACTACGAATAGGGCTTGGTATGGGGCTGTTTATTATAATATCGTTGGATTTGATAGCCCAGAAGGTAGAAAGTACCTTCTTTTCGGATATGATGGCCATTCATTTTTCAACCGAAGAAAAGTGATTGATGTAATCAGTTTCGAAGGCGATCAGGCTGTATTTGGTCATCCAGTTTTTGTAAAACGATCCAATGGTCAAATTACCGAAGAAAAGAAACGGCTTTTAGTTGAGTTCTCCGCTCGTTCATCTGTAAAAGTAAACTACGATCTAATCCAGGAGGCTGTGGTATTTGACAACCTAATATCTATTGGGCCGCTCGGACCGAACGAAAAAGACTCTTTCGTTCCTGATGGTTCCTATCAGGGGTATCAATTAAAAGAAGGTATATGGGAACATATTCCAAAGATGTTCTGCGATTGTCCTTTAGAAGATGGAGGAGCGCCCAGACCTGAACCAGTATTGGACAACAACTCTAAGAAAGATCTATTCGGAAATGATTAAAGAGAGGCACATCGAGGTTGTAAAACAGGCTAGGCTCTTACTTTCTGGAGAGCCATCAGAGTCTATAGAATACCTCTGGATTGCATGCCATGGATATGGTCAAAATGTAGATCGATTCATCCATAAATTCAAAGACCTCGATGCTAAACATCTCGTTATTTGCCCCGAAGGATTATCAAGATTCTACAGTCAAGGATTAGAAGGAGAGGTCGCCGCTTCATGGATGACGAAACGAGATCGACTTAAAGAAATTGAAGATCATTCCAATTATCTTCAACAAGTTTACGAGTACTACACAGCCAAATGCCCGAATGCAAAAATAATCTTATTTGGTTTCTCTCAGGGAACAGCAACTATCTGCAGATGGTATGACAAAGCTCAACCCAAAGCTGACTTTTTGATCATGTGGGCTGGTTCTATACCTCAGGATTTAGAAGCAAAGCCTTCGAATAATCCATTTAAAGACATTTCACTACATTTTGTATATGGATCTGAAGATCAATATATCAATTCTGAAAACCTTAAAAAGTTGTACAGCCTTTTTGAGTCCTATGGATTCGACCACATTAAGAAACATCGCTTCGAAGGTAAACACACAGTAGATAGACCTAGTCTTATAGAACTTGTTGAATCAGAGATCACTTCTTAATGCATTCGATCACCTCTAAGTTCCATATCTCCTAATAGATCAGTTTCAAATGCTAACATCTCTTTCCATGTCTCTTGAGCAAGCTCTTCAGTAAAATATTGTTTGGCAAGCTTTAAAAACAGCTTATAATGCCCTGCCTCAGACACCATAAATCTATGGTAGAATTCTTTTAATTCGTCCTCTGATATGTGCAGAGACAATAGTCTAAAACGCTCACAAGATCTTGCCTCTATCATTGCAAAGATTATCAGCTCATGCAAAAGCTTTTCCTCTCTATTATTCGCACGCTTCATAAAATCTCTAAGGCGGTTCACATATTGATCTTTGCGTTGTCGACCTAATTTCATGCCCCGCTTAGTCATCTCAGCAACTACTAATCGAAAATGCCCCCACTCTTCTGTAACAATGGGCATAAGCTCCTGAACGAGTTCTACATACTCAGGATATCGTTGAATCAATGATATGCAAGAAGTTGTTGCCTTCTGCTCACAATAGGCATGATCCGATAAAATCTCCTCTAAGTCAAACTCTGCTAAATTGACCCATCTAGGATCTGTTGCTAGTTCAATACCTAAAACCCGTTTTCCTTTTTCGACGGTTTCCATGAATACTATTTAAGACAATTAAACTGATTGATAAAGAAATCTACATTTAGGATATCATAATCCTCATATCCAGTTTTCCAAACGATCCTAGCTCTATCGACCTCTGATCGTCTAAGGACTTTAAGTTCTCCCTTTGAGATTGGATATTGGCCTCTAAAGGTATAAACATTATTGATATCATTATAATGTCCCTCATCGCCTAACGAACAAACCAACCGTATCTGATCATCATCGAAGGTTTTTAGTGTGAGTATAGAATTTCTTCCAATTCCACCATAGGAGTTCTTAGCATTTGGAGACTTTATCTTTACCTCCAATAGCAAAAACACCTTGCCACCTCCAAGCTCTGTAATTGAAGCCATACAATTCATCATATCGTCTTCGGTAAAGTAGGCTCGCAGATTATCAGGTGTAAAGCTAAAGAGAAAATCGGGCTCCATAGTTCTCCGGAATTTCCCTGTAATAGGATCTGTGCCCTCAAAGGCAAACTGACAATTACCTGAACTGAAACTTTTATCCTCTTTGTCGGTTTTTTGATCAAGCTCACTTTTAATTTGAACCTGATCTTCAAAAAGAATTTCTTGATTTATTAGTGTTTTCAAGGATTCTTTTTTCTCGAGGTAGGTCTGATAAAGTTCAGCACGCTCAACTTTTTCTACCTCTTGCATTGCATTAGTAAGTCCAACAAGTTGTTCAGCCAACTCAAGTCTGTTCAAATTAAGTGACTCAGTAAGATCTGCCTTATAAAGCTGTCTATTGAGTATCCCTAATTCTTTGCTCGTTAATACAATAAGTCCATCTAAATGTTCTTGTTGCTTTTGGCGCAATGATTTATATTTATCACCTTCCACATCAATGCGTTCCAATAAACTTCTTCGTATTATGAGTGCTTCTTCACTCAATTCTACTAAATATTGAAAGGTATTATCATTGATTGTAGAAGCTTTCTGTTTGTCTTTAGCACCTGCCACATTAGAGTTAGCAACAGGATTCGTTCCAAAAGGATCAACTTTTGATTTTTTACTAAAATACTTCCAGCTTCCGTCCGGATAAACAATAATCTTCTCACCTTTTGCATTCGTTCTAATCTCTTGAGCATTTAGATCCGTAAGCCCAAAACTCAGTATCATTAAAACTATCAACTTAAAAATGAATAATGTTCTCATAATATAGTGTGTAGTTGACCAATAAAGAATAGTCCCTTTGACCTTAAAACACATGTATCGAATGTTTAATTTGCCTCCTATGATGCAAAAAGTAATCATTTTAGCTCAAAATCAACTAGATGGGCAAATATATTACATTTAAGACCTTCGTTCTTCATCAATATTAGATACAGTTGTTGCTCTTACGTTAACAAAATTCCTATTATTGCTTTCTTTAGATAAAAAGCTCTTTTATTTAAATCAAAATTAACACATCTTTAGGTAATATGTTCGATATCGGTTTCATTGATATAAGGATTTGGGATATCCTAGACGTTCTAATCGTTGGGTACTTAATCTTTCGGATATACAACCTATTAAAAGGAAGTATTGCCTTCAATATATTTATTGGAGTGGTCACGCTGTACCTTTTATGGGCGCTTGTTGGTCAACTAGAGATGGAGTTATTATCTGTACTTCTTGATCAATTGGTAAGTGTAGGTGTAATCGTATTGATAATAATATTCCAGCCTGAGGTACGTCGTTTTCTATTACTCGTTGGCCGATCCACACTGAACCAAAGACCAAATTTTCTTCAGCGAATACTAGATAGGAATTTTCAACCTGTAGAGAGCAAAGAAGAAACCCTCGAAATTATTAAAAAGAGTCTGCTGAACTTTCAAAAAACGAAGACAGGAGCTCTTATTGTACTTTCTGGAGGAATGGACACAGATACTATCATTCCTACTGGTGTACAAGTGAATGCAATCCTTAGTCAAGCCCTTCTTGAAAGCATATTTATAAAAAATGCGCCCTTGCATGATGGTGCTGTTATAATCAGTGGAAATAAAATAATAGCAGCAAGCTGTATTTTACCCCTTACGGCAGAAACAAATTTACCCTATCAAGTTGGCCTAAGACATCGAGCTGCAGTAGGTGTAACAGAAAGACTTGCCGTATCCGCTTTTATAGTTTCGGAAGAAACTGGGACAATCAGCTACGCTAATTCGGGTAAATTAGTCAGAGGATTGAAAGAAAACGACCTTATGCCCCTTCTAAAAAAGTATAATCAATAGTCCTTTTATACATTGAATTGGAAATCACTATATTTGCATGAGCTCATCAAAAAAGACTGAGATTTTTGAATAATATAGTATTAAGACAATATGCAAAAGACGCAAAATTTCATTAATGATAACAAGGACAAGTTTCTAAATGAACTCCTTGATTTATTGAAAATACCTTCTGTAAGTGCCGACCCTGCCTATGCAGGAGATGTTAGAAAAACTGCAGAATTCGTAGCAAAAAGCCTCAACGATGCTGGAGCTGACAAGGTAGAGATCTTTGAGACCAAAGGTCATCCTATTGTTTATGGAGAAAAAATGGTAGATCCAAGCCTACCAACCGTATTGGTTTATGGACACTACGATGTTCAACCACCAGATCCAGTAGAACTTTGGGACTCACCTCCATTTGAGCCTGTAATTAAAAAAACAGAGCTACATCCAGAAGGTGCTATATTTGCAAGAGGAGCCTGTGATGACAAAGGACAAATGTTTACGCATGTAAAAGCATTCGAGGCAATGCATAAAAGTGGAGAGCTTGCATGTAATGTTAAGTTCATGATCGAGGGTGAAGAGGAAGTAGGATCGGATAATCTAGGCTTATTCTGTGAAGAAAAGAAAGATATGCTATCCTGTGATGTAGTTCTTATATCTGATACATCGATTATTGCAAATAATACACCTTCGATTTCTGTTGGACTAAGAGGTCTGAGCTATGTAGAAGTAGAAGTTGTAGGACCTAACAAGGACCTTCACTCTGGTGTATACGGCGGAGCAGTTGCGAATCCAATTAATATCTTATCCAAGATGATTGCGTCAATGACGGATGAGAATAATCACATTACCATCCCAGGATTTTACGACAAAGTAGAGGACCTAAGTGATGCTGAGCGTGAGGCAATGAACAAAGCACCATTTAGTCTTGACGCCTATAAGAAGGCATTGAATGTAGATGCTGTTCATGGTGAAAAAGGATATACTACTCTTGAGCGTGCTTCGATAAGACCGACACTTGATGTGAATGGAATCTGGGGAGGTTATATTGGAGAAGGTGCAAAGACTGTACTTCCTTCAAAAGCATTTGCTAAGATCTCTATGAGACTTGTTCCGAATCAAACTTCTGACGAAATCACAGAGATATTCAAAAATCACTTCCAGTCTATTGCTCCAGATAGCGTTAAAGTAGAAGTACGACCACACCACGGTGGAGAACCTGTTGTGATACCTACAGATACTCCTGAATATCAGGCTGCAGCAAAAGCTATGGTGGATACTTTCGGTAAAGAACCTATTCCACAAAGAGGTGGAGGGTCTATTCCGATCGTTGCACTTTTTGAAAATGTTCTTAATGTAAAAACAGTGATGATGGGATTTGGTCTGGACTCAGATGACATCCACTCTCCAAATGAGCATTACGGACTGTTTAATTATTATAAAGGAATCGAGACAATACCGCATTTCTATAAGCATTACGCAGACTTGAAAAAATAAAAAAAAGGGATCCATTTGGATCCCTTTTTTTTATATCATTGTCACATTATAAATATTGATTTGACCAATATTTTTAGCATTCACACTTCGTGAATCTGTATAATTAAACTTTTCTCCAAGCAGGTACTTTGTGCTTTCCGAAATATTCACAGTGTTAATAGATCCATTTGATTCTACCCTTGAAGCTGTATTTACTGTATCCCCCCAGATATCATAAGCAT
>JAQXAY010000198.1 GCA_029252685.1 Saprospiraceae bacterium
CAGGTCGTTTTAATATTTAAATTAAAGAAACGATAATATCATTCTATTTCAAATATTAAACTCCAAATTATTCTAAAATCAATTATTTATCATGTTTAATCAATTTCTGAATGAGCTGATATCCCCTACTGTTTTGAATTTTCAAATAATATAATCCATCCGCATATGCATTAACCGAAAATTCATCAGTTAACTCATAAACCCCTTCGTAATTGCGATCCTCTAATAATCGCCCATAAGCATCATAAATCTCTATAGATAAATCCTGCTTAAGACCAAAGGAACCTACAATACTAAAACGACCTGCATTTGGATTTGGATAGACCTGGATTTGCCCTAAGCCTTCCTCAGAAACTTGGTCAACCGAAGTAGGATAATCTACTTCAAACCAATTTATATTCAACGGACCTTCTTGAACGTCTACACGTAAGGTATAACGCCCTTCAGGAAGTGTAATATCAAAACTTTTCGTCTCCCAAGACTGCCAGCCACCTGTAGGACTAAAGAATGGTTCTTCAATCAAAAAGACTTCTCCAGAAGGATTAATCAACAAAATTTTTAATTCAGCATTACCATATTGTGCAGCATGCCTGAAATCCATTCTATAGTCGCCTGCGAAAGGTATATTCACGGGATAGTCCATATAGTCAGTAGCATCTAGATAGCCAACGTTTTCTCCTCCACCGATGTCTGTACTTGCCTCTATTGATATTCCGGATTGCTCCGTAAAATTCTCAGCTTGAATTCTACAAGGAATTTGATTCACAAACTCTAAATTGTTCTTAACCTGCTTTTGACTAAAAGATTCAAGTGCAGAGCCATCTGTCGCTACGATGTCGTCTCCTGAATATGATATTTTTATATCATCAGAATAAATCAGTATTGATTCTAACTGAAACTCAATAATCCTTGGATTATTTAAATTAAGTTGAACATCATTTATTTGTACTGGATCACCGTTGACAAAAATTTCAAACCCTGAAGGTGTATTTGGTAAGTCATCAGCTAATAATTTATTCGTATTCATTTGAATTGAATATTCGTCAATAGTTTCTCCAGCTATGAACTCTGTGGCTAAACTTAAAGGATCGACATTCGCATCTAGGAAATGAAAACTATTCAGATTAAAACCAGCTTGATCGACATAAAATCGAAGTTTTGAATCATTCTTGTCGATGTAAACATTCTCTATAAGCACTGTTGACCAATCCTGCCAGCCACCAGTGGGCCCGGCAAAAGTTGTCCCAGTAACATCGGCATTATCCAATTTTAAATGAAACCGGCCACCAGAACCAGCAGACGCTGTTCGTACTTGAATATTATAAATACCACTTTCGGCAACATCTATTTCATATTGCATCCACTCGTCAGTATCTAAGAATCCAACATTGAAACCATTTGTATTTATGTCATCCTCACAGAACTCTATATCAACACCGTCATTTCTATAGGCCCATCCATCATTCCAAGAAGTGTACTCCCCAGTTGAAACATTATAATTCGCTGACTGAATATCGTGATAAGCTTCGCCAATGACACCCATATCATAATCTGTGGAGTAAATGACTCCTGGGACATTATTGGAAGCAAAAGGAACAGCCACATCAGAATTGACTTGTCTAAACATAGCATCAACAACGTCTTTTTGAAACCTACAATTCTCAATTTTCAAATCTTCAGTGAGTTGCATAAGCGCATTCTTCGCAAATGCAACTGTAGGTGCACTTCCATTGCCACTCCAATAATTGAGAAGTGCAATATAATCTGATGATTTTGTAATCGCCAAAGGGCATGAAATTGATTCAATTTTTTTCATAGGCCACCATGCCCAACCGATTCCTAAATCTTCAAGTAATCGAATAGCATCTGCAAACCAAACATTTGAATTCTCTCCGCTCTCTCCAAGATAAAGAGGCACATTATAGCTATTCTGAATATCTATTACCCACTGCATAGAAGCTTGGTCATTAATGGACCAGTACTTATGGGGAGCATAAACTAATTGGTCATCCCAGGGAGGTGTTAAGCCAGTAAAATCATTAGCAAACCAATTACCTTCAATGAAAATAATGTGAGAAGGATCTACTGTCCGGATACTATCCGTGATTTCTTTATATAGATTTTTTAAAGCGACACCCCCAGGTAGGTTCCAATTGGGCTCATTTAATAAATCATAACCTGCAACCCATTCTTCATCTGAATAACGCTCAGCTAAACGCTTCCAAAGTGCAACCGTTTTTGCCTTATTTTCATTACTCTCCCAAAGGGACGGCTTACTTGGGTCATAATCCGAGATTCCTTCATCATAGCCTTGACCACCAGGGGCTGCATGTAAATCTAGGATAACATACATTTCATTGGCTGCACACCAACTTATAAGACTATCCGTCATTTCAAACCCTTTGTCAATCCATGTATTCTCACCCGATATTGGCTCCTCTTCAATTGGAAGCGTAAATAAATTATAATGCATAGGTAAACGTACAGAGTTGAAACCCCAAGACTTCAGCGCATCGATATCCGCTTTACGAACATGATTAGCATACCAGGCTTCGTAAAAAAGATCTGTATCTTCCACTCCTATGAGCTCTTCAATTTTTGCTCTTATTTTTCTTTGAGAATTTGCAAAGCCTGCTGTCTGCAACATGTATCCTTCTTGTAGCATCCAGCCACCAAGACCCATGCCACGAAGCAGAATCGTATCTTGATTCTGGTTAACTATAGCTTTACCTGAGGTAGTTAAAAAATTTTGCGCATTTGAATTAAAGCAAATAGTAAATAAAAAAAATAGTGGAAAGAAAAATCTCTTCATTTTATCTTGTTGTTTAAACCATAAAAGAAAAAAATGAGGGGAATAATATATCCCCCCAATTTTTAGTCTTTTTACTTTTGAATAACAAACTTCCTACTAAAAACAGCACCTTCGGCACCGATTTGCAAGAAATATATTCCATTTGAAAGAGCTTCAGTATCTAAGGTAAAAGCTCCTTTTCGATCTATTTTTAAATTTGTTATGACCTTTCCTAAGCTGTTTAAGACAACTAGTTCTTTCTCTTTGTTATCCAAATACTTAGCGAACTCTATTAAAACAAAATCTTGAGCAACACTTGGTCGCATAGTAAACATATTCTCTGCTTGAGAAATATTGGATACATTAGTAGCAACACAAGAACCATCATCCACACAATTCCCAAAACAAGCTTGGATTGTCAGATCAGAATTTGTTGCTGGAAGATAGCGATCATTATAAGCATCCGGATCACCACATTCCAAGCCAGTCAAATCTTCTTTACAACTCCAATCTGGACAATTTCCATTTAAGAATGTATAATGACTCGCAAATCCGACAGGTTTTGTAGTAACAAATGTATAGATTCCATCACCGTCAGGATCAATCATAGGGTTATCACCTGGTGTTCCAAAATTACCACCACCAGCAATAAATATCCCTGCTGGATCAATATCAATTTCAGTTGTATTTAATTGGAATGTGATTTCAATTGAATCAGTAACTACTGTGCAAAAACCATCAGAATCACAAGTACCGAAACAAGCAAGAATCGTAGTATCCGATTGTATTGCTGGCATCAATCTATCATTATAGTTTGTAGGATCCGCACAAGGTTTTCCGGCAATATTTTCCTTGCAACTCCAATCACCACAAGCCCCATTAAGAAACGTGTAATGTGAAGTAAATCCAACAGGACGTGTAAATTCTGCTGTGTAAATACCATCTCCATCTGGGTCAACCATTGGATTATCTCCAGGAGAACCAAACCCTGAACCACCGGCAACAAATATGCCAGAAGGATCAATTGCATCCATTAGAGCTGTATTTAGCTCAATAGTAATAGTTATTGAATCTGAAACAATGGTACAACCACCATCAGAATCACAGGTTCCAAAACAGGCTTGAATTATCGTATCCTGGGTAACTGGACCCAAGAATCTGTCGTTATAATTATCAGGGTCACCACATGGGAGTCCAAATAAATTTTCTTTACAACTCCAATCTCCACAATTTCCGTTTAAGAATGCATAGTGGCTTGAAAAGCCAGCATCTTTCTGAATAGTTATGGAGTAAATGCCATCTCCATCAGGATCGGTCATTAAGTTATCTCCTGGAAATCCAAATCCTGATCCACCAGCAATATGGACACCTGATGGATCAACATCGACAACAGTTTCCATATTTAATTCAAAGGTAATGTTGACTTGTCCATAGACAAAACTAGTCAACATTAGCGTCGTTAAAATCAGTAAACATTTCTTCATAGTAAAACATTTAGTTAGTATCAAATATTATAAAGCTCTTATTGTTACATTATCGATAGACACACCTTCTGAGCCAAGATTTGCACCGCCAGATCTAATCACTAAGAAGGCTGGAATATCCTCGCTGTATTCAAAGATTCCGTTTGAGGACCCAACGCTACAATTCAGTAAAGCTAAAGGACCATCAAAGGCTTCGCCACCACAACCATCCCAAGTATTTAATCCCAAGACTATTCCTCCACTTACATAATCTTGTCCTTCTACAGGCACTTCTGTTCCGACATAAACTTCAAACCAGGAATCTGACATACCACTGCCGGAAATATCCATTTGCACTTGATAGGAAGTGTTAGCCTCAACTTCTATGGCTTGGTAAATGCCAACATGCCCCCAACCGCCGCCAGTCCATGATGCTTTTCCACCTTCAATTGCAACTTCAGCACCAGATGAAATCGGTAAAACAGTCCATGCTGAGTTATCATCAAAAGTCCCGTCTGTTACTAAATCAGAACCCAATAAGTCCTCCGCTATTGAAATAGTCTGAACAGACTCTGCATTGCCACCTTCGCCAAATATTTTAAAGCGTACATCGTAATCTCCCTGCAGGTAGAATATTTTTTCAGCTTCAGTGCCTTCAGCGGCTGAATTATCTCCAAAATTCCAATGCTCATACCAGGTGTTTACACCGGGTGATGCAGTGAAAAAAACTTTATTTGGATTTTCCGCATCAAAGCTATAGCTAAATAATGCATCTGATTCTGTAGGAGCAACAGCTACCATCTGATCTTCATCCGTAGAACAGGCTGAGCAATAGATTAAAAAACTCAGCATCAAAAACATATAATTCTTATCAAAAATCTTCATGCTATATATAGGTTTTTAGTTATAATCTCGGCCAACTAGTAGCCCGGATTTTCGACTAATTTAGTATTGTTATTTACCCTATCCTGACCTATAGGGATATAGTATTGCCTTGGGTAAAAATTCATTTTATTTGTTTCAGCTAGGAAAACTTCATAGGTAAAGCTTTCTGTACCTAAGTTATCGATATGTCGAAGAGAACGAATACCTTGTACATGGATTCCTAATGCCTCTTCAGCAATTCTCCACCTGCGAACATCCCAATATCTGTGATCCTCGAAAGCCATTTCGATCTTACGCTCATTCCGCAAGCGATCCCTTAAAGCCGTACCTGATAGCGATTCCAATCGTACATCTGCGCTAAGACCTGCACGCGCTCTTATTGGCTCAATATAATCCCTAGCCTTAGACTCCATACCCAGTTCATATGCCGCTTCAGCAGCATTCAAATAGGCCTCACCCAATCTAAAAAGGATACAGTCTTGACCAGAATAATATTGCTGTATCAAAAGTGGAGTGCCACCATCTGCAAGATACTTACGTACATAAGCCCCTGTTTTTGTAGCATCGGGGTGTATACCCATTCCATCTTTTCCTACCCCAGTACCTGTGTTAGTATCGATTTCACCGTCTTTTTCTGTAGCGTACCAAGTTTCAATTCCAGCGCCTTGAAACACGTCTGAATTTGTAAGCAATGTTCCTTTAAAACGCGGGTCTCGATTTTCAAAAGGATTATCAGGATCATAACCTGAATCCTGTGCAGATGGAAGTTTTCCTGTGGAAACCATCTCATAAGAATCCATTAGCTGTTTTGAAGGAGACATACTTGAACCCCAATCTACCCGATAACTATAGGGTGTATTTCTAAGATCATACGAATGACCCTTTTCATAAGGAAGCCAAATCTTCATAAAGATCGTCTCATCATCTGTTTCATCTAAAAACAGGCGATAATAATTCTCTGCCGGATCTGGGTAACTATTAAACAAGGAATGACCACTTCCGCTAATCAGCAATTCAGAGGCATCAAGAGCCATTTGATAATAAGAGTCTGACAAAGAAGCATCTATACCCACGATACCGTTGAGTTGTACTTCTCCGTACTTAGAAATACTTCCTGCATACAGAGCTGCTCTTGACTCAAGTGCTTTTGCAGCCCATTTACCTGCTCGACCACGTTGGCTAGTCCAACGATCTGGAAGGAGATCAAAAGCCAATTGAGCATCTGCTAGAACTTGATCATAAACTTCCTGTTCCGTATTTCGTTCAGGAAAAAACTCTTCCTCAGGAGTTGTCTCCGGATTCTGAGGATCCAAAATAATTGGAACCCCACCATAACGCTTTGCCATAGCGAAATAGCAAAATGATCTTAAAAAATAGAGCTCACCAAGTCTGTTATTTTTTTCATCTGTAGTCAGCACATCTTCACCTATTTGATCTATACTTTGTAGCGCATAATTAATTTTCCAAATATTATAATAGCCCCACCAATCTAGCGGCCAGTAATTATTGAAAGTACCCCAATTACCCGGTCTTATAGTATTATTGGCAGGAGTCCAGGCATAAGTACTCATTGCAAGATCAGTTAGTGCATCTCTATGTGCCCCCCAACCTGCGCTATTCCCAAAATCTTTTAGGTAATCATAAGGCATATTTTCATAGATCTGAAACAGATAAGTATCCATTAAATCTCGATCACCCCATACATCACTCTCCGTAATTCTATCCAAAGGAGGAGCGCTTAGAAAATCAGATTGGCAAGAGGAAAAGCCAATAAAAATTAAAAGAAATATGATTGAATAATTTTTCATCTGAATGTTGTTTTAAAGCGTCATGTTGATACCGAAAGTAAAGGACTTGAGCTGCGGATAGTACCATCCAGTTGAGGATTGCATTTGAGGGTCAAACTCTTCGGTATATGTTTTAAATACCAACAGATTGTTTCCCGTAGCAAATATGGTAATGTCCTTAAAGCTTGAAGTTCCTTTTCCAAACTTCGGCAATGTATAACTCAGATTGACATTTCGAAGTCGCAAGTGATTGCCACTACGCATCCAGAAATCTGAATATTTATAGTTATTTTCATTAAAACCTCCATCTGTAATACGTGGATATGTAGCATCGGTATTCTCTGGAGTCCAATAATCCAATTGATAGGTATAGCCATTAAATCCATTTCGTAGGGGACTTTGGGCCTCACCATCAATATATATATCATAGCCCAATGCTCCCGTTAGAAGCACTGAAAGGCTCAAATTCTTGTAGTTAGCAGACAGGTTCAATGAATAATTGTAAATCGGCTTATCCCCATTTCCAAAAACGCGCTGATCCTGAACATCAATTATACCATCGTCGTTTAAATCTACATATCGAACATCACCCGGCTGAAGACTTTGATTGCCATTGTTGTCTTGAATTGCACCTGCCTCGATTTCCTCATTTGATTGAAACAAGCCATCTGAAACATAACCCCGTCTAAGATTAGTAAACCCTCCGGTCACAGTTAGATTTTGTCTCATAAATTCATCGATAATTTCAGCCTCATCAATAAACTCAGCAGTTTCTCTTGAATAAGAGAAATTCCCTGTTGCAGAGAAGAAAAGCCCAGATGCGAAGGATTTATTGAATGAACTTGTCAATTCATACCCCTCATTAGAATATTCATGGAAATTTTGAGCTGCAAGGCCTACACCCAATGTACTTGGAATACTCCCAGATGCATATGCAAGAACACCATCTTTATAGCGTTTAAAATAGTCAAAAGACAAGGTTAGCTTGCGATCAAAAAACTCAAGATCAATTCCTGCATCATACGTTGTAATTGTCTCCCATGTAAGATCCCTATTCGCAAGTGCAGTATTATCGATAGTCGGAATGGCAGTCTCATTGATAGCATAGAAAAAATTGTAGACAAATCCAGATAACCACTGGTAGGCAGCAGTTCCATCATTCCCGGCAGTTCCTACTGAACCTCGAATTTTCAAACCGGGCAGTACGCTTGAAAAGCGTTCAAAGAAAGGTTCCTCAGACACTCTCCACGCAGCAGAAACAGATGGAAAAAAGCCCCATTGGTTTTCGGGAGCAAACTTAGAAGAACCATCATATCGGAAAGAAGTTTCTACTATATATTTTGATTTGAAATCGTAGTTGAATCGCCCAACTAAACCCAATCTGTTTTCCCGGAATTCGCCACCACTAGCATCCTTATTTTCATTTGAACCTGCAAATAACTGATCAATAACTTGTGATTGAAAATCTTGCCTTCTTCCAAAAAAGTTTTCACCCTGACTACTCTGCAACTCGCCGAGAAGTAGGCCTGATACGGCATGGTTCTCAAACAAACGGTCATAGGTAATATATTGTTGAACTACATAATTGTTACTGTAATTGTTTGATTGTGTCAAAACTGTCTCACTGAAAGAGCCCTCTGGACTAGCAATAAACTCATCATATTCTCCAGTGAATCTATTTAGTGTATAGAGCTCATAACTCTTACCCCATTCTTTATTGTAAAAAGTATTGTTAATCAAAGAAGCGTAAGATTTTACCTTAAGTCCTTTTACACCAATCTGCTCTAAATCCCATTCCAATGAAAGCTTGGCATCTAAATTATTATTCCTAGACCTATAATAACCCGCATTGAAATCTCTTATACCTTCTAAAACATGATTAGGGCTAAAGCTTGGTCTTGCAGGTGTTCCATCTGGATAATATGCAAGATTAGTCGGTAATGCCCGGCTCATCTCTCTAAAGATATTGTAAGCAGAATAGCCTGGAGCCTCATTCAACCTTCTCCTCCCTGCTAGATTTACCTGAAAATTAAGATACTTGGTAACTTCTGCATTGATATTTGTCCTAAGGTTGAATTGCTGATAACTTAGCACATCAGCTGTATAATTAGACCCCTGATCAAGAAAACCTGCAGAAACAAAATATCTCAATTTATTTGTACCACCAGTTAAGTTTAAATTGTGTCTTTGCTGTAATCCCCAATCCTTAAAAACCAAACTACTCCAATCTTCATTTGGATAGTTTATGGGATCCGTACCTGTTCTGTATAAATCAATTTCTTCAGCTGTGTAAAATGGATTTTGCCCAGCGTTTATCAAGCCTTCATTTAAAACGGTAGCATAATCTACAGAAGTCAAAAAATCTGGATATTGAGTAAATGCAGTTTGTGTAAACTGATTGCTGTAATTCAATTCTGTTTTACCTGCTTCTCCTTTTCTAGTAGTAACCAAGATTACCCCATTACCGCCCTGAACTCCGTATACGGATGCAGCAGCCGCATCTTTTAAAACAGATATACTTTCAATTTCATTGGGGTCTAAGTCATCAAGATTTGCAGGCGCTCCATCAACTATCACAAGGGCATTTCCAAAATTTCGAACTTCATAGGATGATCCGCTAAATCCAGGCTCACCACTACCTTGTCGAACAAATAAACCAGAAGCTAAACCTTCTAGGCTATTACTAACTGTGGGAACTGGAAGTTTCCTTAGTGTTTTAGTATCGATAGATGAGACAGCAGCCGTCAATTTAGCCTT
>JAQXAY010000218.1 GCA_029252685.1 Saprospiraceae bacterium
GACCCTAGAAAATATTGAAAAGGGAGATCCCATGTATGTTTACAAGGACAGTGATCCCATTAGTATGCAAATCTATATAACCTTCAATAACCTATATGTAGCTCTTATCAGTTTCATTCTGGGGATTACTGGAGGAATCGGAAGTTTTTATATCCTGCTTCAAAATGGGGTCATGGTTGGAGCTTTCCAGTACATGTTTATTAAAGAAGGCTTAGGCACTGAGTCTTTCCTAGCCATCTGGATGCATGGTTCTACAGAGATCCCAGCTATCATATTGAGTGGAGGTGCTGGGCTTATATTAGCAAAAGGAATGTTCTTCCCAGGACACTTGAACAGATTAAAGTCCTTTCAAAAATCAGCCAGAGAAGCAAGCTCCGTATTTTTAGGAGTAGTTCCGCTTATCATCTTTGCAGGATTCGTAGAAAGCTTCTTTACGCGTTTAACTATGTTACCTGATTTTTTGAGGTTAATATTTATTCTTTCTTGCTTCTTTTTCACCTTCTTTTACTTCTATTACCTTCCCTACAGAAGAAAAAAACAAGGTGCTTTTGATCAAATCACGGAGCCAAGTATAAGCAGAGAAAACGAGATAAGTGTTCTATTTTACAAAGCAAAAAAAGGCCAGGAGGTGTTCTCTGATGCGGTCAATATGTACCTCAAAAACTGGACCAAATACCTTACACTTTCTGTCACATTCGCGATTCTGATATCCATAGGTTATCTCATAGAATTATTTGACATCCCCGAAGTGGAGTCAAGTTCATTAGATAGCTTCAGCTACTTCATAGATTCTATAGATTATTTCTTCACAGATATAAATAGTTTTTTCAATATCCATCAGGAATCTATTGGTCCTGCCCTGTTCATTCTATCTATCATTGTTTGCCTGTGGATAATCTTTCAGAATATCAGCAAACTTGAGGAAAAAGCATTGAACAGGATCGAGGGTGTATTTATGATCAAGAACCCAACAAAAGCAAACTTGATTGGATTTATGGTGCTCCTCAGTATTTTGGGCAGCTTCTTCATTCTATATGCTTCAATTCCTTTCTTTATTTTGAAACTACTATTCTTACTACCTTTCTTGATCTGTATTTGTTTTGCCATCTACGTCTCAGGAAGTCTGAAAGGTATTCAACTTGGCTCAAAAGCCTTCTTTAGCAATTTTCCAGCCTTTATAGGAATGATAGCATTGATATCCATTATTGGCTTCATAGGACTTATTGGCTTTGTTCTGTTGAATGGCTTGTTGGTTACCTTCATGTCAAACAATTTAGACCCAAGCAGTTTACTGGGCCAAAACTTTGAATTGATCATATCCACATTTGTGACCCATTTCTATTTATTGAACTTCATAATTTTTATGTCACTAGGTGTTTGCCAATTCATATATATACACAAGGAAAAGAAGGAAGCTCTGAGTTTACTAAAGCAGCTCGATCAATTTGGAAAACAAGAAAATATAAGGGGCCTGATCCGGGAATAGTATGAATCGAACAAGTAAAAAGACATATTATCTGCTCCTTTTATTGAGTATTGGTTTCCTGCTCCAAAGCAATGATTCTAATGCTCAACAATCGTTTAGTGTAGATTCTTTAAGTTGGGAAAGGCAAGTCCGAAAATGTGATTTTTCTAAAGAATTAGAGGACAACACACCTAAGGACGATGAATTCACTAAGCCGCCAGAAAGAAAGAGTTTTGATTTCGATGGTTTATCCGCATCCTTTCAGATTTTTGCTTGGGTGTTTATTGGTCTTCTAATTATACTATTAATCTATTTTTTAATACAATCAGGTGCATTCAAGAGAAACCGTGCGATAAAGACAAAAGGCGAATGGTTAGAAAAAATTGAGCAGATAGAAGAGGATCTAGAAAATAAAGACCTTCGTTACTTCATAAAGCAAGCTTTAAAAGAAGAGGCCTATAATGTTGCCATCCGACTTCAATACCTATTGGCGATACAACAACTCAATGAATCGGAAAAAATCAGCTGGAAAAAGCAAAAAACAAATGGCGAATATCAAACAGAGCTGAAGGGTTCTCCCTACTTTATTGACTTTAAAAAAGCAACACTAAGCTTCGAATATGTGTGGTATAGCAATACCGATTTTACAGCATCTTCCCTTTTACAATATTACAAATCCATTGAAGTAAATGTCAATTCGATTTTAAAGGGATTAAAACAGGAAAATGATGAGTAGAAACGGCATAATTACGATTATCATAATTTTCTGTATTGGACTAATCTTATACACTACGTGGAAAGAACCTCGTACGGATTGGCGTTCAAAATATAGCCTCGAAAGCTATGAACCTTTTGACTTGGCAGTAAGCCAGGAATTGATTGATGACTATTTTGAAATAACTTACCTCAGAGATAGTCTGCAAAAAAGTCTCAACAAGACCAACACAAAAGGATCGTACATGTATATTGGCCATATGGCACACGATTCTAGCAGCTTAGAATTGATAAAGGCCTATTGTGAAAAAGGAAATGATGCCCACCTTTTCCTAGACCTCAATACCAATAATTACTTCTTCTCCGAGTTTTACGATACGTATAGAAAGACCTTTCAAGAGTTTATAGCGAGAAATACTTCGATACCCGAAGAGGATTATTTTAGTTTCTTAGACTTCAGCACTGAATCCTTTACTGTCAAACTAGATAATTACGATAATCTACCTGAGCAAAGACTTAATTTTACCTATCCGAAGGGGACATTCCGATTCAAATATTACTACGTAGATCCTGAATTCTATCATTTCTTTGATTCAAAAGGTCTGATAGAAGATGATAACTATGAAGACGACAATGGAGACACACATTATTTCAGTGTTCCAATGGGAGATGGAGTGCTCTATGTACATCTTTGTCCACTCGCATTTTCAAATTATAGTCTTACCGAACAGCAAAACCTAGCCTACTTCGAAGCGGTACTTAATAACTTTAAATCAGACCAAATACTGCTGGATGTTTTCAACTCAGAAGCAAGAAGCTTACGCTCTTTTACAAATGCACAAAGAAATGCAGATCGAGCAATCAATAACAACGGCCCATTGAGTTATATATTTGCTAATCCCGCTCTAAAATATAGTTGGTACCTCTTCCTAACAGGGATCATACTGTTCTTCCTTTTTCAAGCAAAAAGGCAGCAAAGGCCTATTCCTGTATTAGGTAAAAAGAAAAACAGGAGTTTAGAGTTCATTGAACAAAGTGCTTACATCTTTTATAAAAGCAAAGATCACAATGAGATTAGCAAGATTCAAATAGCAATGTTCAACAACTACATCAAAGAAGAGTATGGGCTAAACTTCAATGCCTTTAAGAAAGAAAAAATCGATGATACAGCCAAACGCATCAATATACCAGTGGAACAAATTGAGAAGGTCGGTGCGGTTATTTTGTATATTGAACGCCTGATGAATGTGGAAGAAAAAGACCTCATCAAGCTTAACAGACAATTAGAAAATTTCTACCATTTAAGTGAAAATAAATAATCATGGAAGAGCAAACAAATTTGGAAAACACAGAGGATCAAAAGACTCAACAAGCGGAGCCTACTGCAGAGGCTTTACTATTTGAGCCAATCAGAGATTTGAGGAATTCCATACATACAGAACTGTCAAAGGTCATTGTAGGCCAGGTAGAATTGATCGATCTCCTGATTGTAGCACTCCTTTGTAATGGACATGTGTTGTTGGAGGGTGTACCTGGTGTAGCAAAAACACTAAGTGCTAGAATGCTTGCTAAAAGCCTAAGCACCAATTTTTCAAGGATACAATTCACACCAGATCTTATGCCTTCTGACGTTGTAGGTACTTCAGTGTATAATACTAAGACCGGTGAATTCAATTTTAAAGAAGGACCTGTATTCTCTAATTTCATTTTGGTAGACGAAATAAACAGAGCCCCGGCAAAGACTCAAGCTGCACTCTTTGAAGTTATGGAAGAACACCAAATTACTGTAGATGGCAAAACCTATAAGATGGATTTCCCTTTTATAGTAATGGCGACTCAAAATCCTGTGGAACAAGAAGGAACCTATGCACTCCCAGAAGCGCAACTCGATCGATTCTTCTTTAAGCTAATCGTAGACTATCCAGAACTCAGCGAAGAGATATCCATCTTAAAGCGATTCAAAAATGACTTCTCAGGTAAACTATCCCAAAAGGAAGTAAAAGCTGTAGTAAAACCTAAGAACCTCAAAAAAGCCATGGAGATGGTGGAAGAGGTGGTTATAAAAGACGAACTGTTAGACTACATAGCAAAGATTATCCAAGATACCAGAATCTCTCAGGACCTATTCCTTGGTGCATCACCAAGAGCATCCTTAGCGATCATGAAAGCCTCCAAAGCAATGGCTGCATTGAATGGCAGAAACTATGTGACACCGGATGATATCCGTGCTGTAACATTTCATGTACTTAATCACAGAATCATCTTGACGCCAGAGCGTGAAATGGAAGGAGTAAGTAGTAGAGAGGTTATCGAAAATATTATCAAAAGAACCGAGGTACCTAGATAAGAATGAGCAAAAAGAAGAACAACAATTATGCGTTTGGCCATGTGTTTTTAAGCAAGCGATTCTTCCAGATATTCGGAGGATTCATTGCCTTATTCATAGCGACACATTTCATTGGCCCTTCTTTCTTTGCCTTCGCAAAGGTTCTTTTCTATTGCTACTTGTCTGTAAGTCTTATCGACCTAGTTTATCTATTTAGTACAAGAAATCCGCTGAATGCAGAGCGGGTTTTTCCCAACAAAGTCTTGTCTTTAGGTGATAAAAACACCATTAAAATTCGGATTGAGAACAATGGTTCTCGACATTTATCCTTTGAATGTATAGATGAGCTTCCCCAAGAACTACAAGTCTTTGATTTTGGAATAAAAGGCAAACTTCAAAACGAGCCTTTCATACTCGAATACAAAAT
>JAQXAY010000239.1 GCA_029252685.1 Saprospiraceae bacterium
CCTTTATTCGTGAACGTACTAAGACTTCTATATATCGTTACACGATCATAATTTTTAAGATGATTATGGATCTCTGTTAAGGGGATTGCATTCGGAGACTCGCTAAATAATCTAGATAGTTCTTCGCGGATTGGAGTATGCTTCAATTTATATTTTCTGAGCTCAATATTCATTGATTGTCTTTTAAAAGTTGACACGCAGTCCTAGCGTGACATTAATTCCAAGTTCTTCTGCAAAATAGCGTTGTCTGTTTAGGTAGTCTCTGTACTCTGTGTTTAATAGGTTCGTCACGGAACCAAAATATCTGATATTTACTTTGTTCAATTTCCTTTCTAAAGAGAAATCAGTATTAAGTAAAAAGTAGGCATCCGGAGCTGGAAGATAATCCAATTCCTCATTAATTAAGAACTGTTTTGCCGTATAAGTTCCTTCAACACTAAAATTGATGTCATCAAATTTTAAGCCAAATACAGTAACTGCTTCTTTTTTAGAGTATTCTAGATTGAGTTTGAAATTATTTGATGGCAGGTTAATTAATGGTCGGTCTGCATTTAGTTCGTATCCTTTTATCAAGCTTGCTGATAAATTGGAAGTAAAATGTCTACTTAGATTAAATCTTGAGCTAAAGTCAAGGCCAAATATATTGACATCTTTTTGTTCGTATTTAAATAATGGAAATATACCTCTTATGGTTGCAACTATATCAAGTTGTGGCACCAAAAGGATAAAGTTTTGAACTTTTTGAAAGTATCCATTTATTTCTAATTCATAGAATTTATTGGACTCTGTTCTGAAGGTTGCAGATGTCTTTAGTGATCTTTCTGGCAGAAGTTCCATATCACCTTCTTCAAAACCGCTTACTCCTTGATGTAAGCCATAACTGTATAGTTCATTAATCGCTGGTGCTCTTGAGGCAGCTCCTACACTAAGGTTAAAGACAGATTTTTTGCTTACTTGTGTATTCCATACAAAAAGTCCGCTTACATTGATGAAGTTTTGAGTAGTGTCAACGAAGATACGAGGAACTTCACGAGTAATATACTTTACATCATAGTATGCGTAGTCTGACCTAAATCCTAATTCGAAATCGTGTTTTTTATATTGATAATTTAGTATAGAAAACAAACCGACTTCGTTACTGATGTGGTTAGGGATAATGGGTAGAATACCTGTACTAAAGTCATTTTCAATCTTAGCGGTAAGGTTTTGAATTCCTGATTTTAGGATGAGGTTTTTTGTTATAATTCTTTTGTGTTTGATTTCAGAGAAGAATGAAAACTTGTCTAAATCCATAGTGGGTTTACTAGTTCTGTTTCCCCTTCTGATATCATATTCTTTTCTTTGGTTGAATTGTACAGCAGTACTTACTTTTAGTGTGTTTTTGTAGTTATCGGAGAAGTTAAGGGTTAATTTTGCAAGGTTGTGATTCACTATTTGCCTAGGGGCATCGATTCCATAGCTAAATTCGTCTTCAGTGAAAAAAGGAATTTCCCTTCCAAATGCAAGATTTAGATCCGTTGTATTGCTGATATGGGCACCCCTTAGTATACCTATTTCTGTGTTGTAAGAACTTGCAAATAGTTCAGAATCCCAGCGGCTGTTAAGAACCCTTTTGTATAACAAGGAGGCATTGATTTCTTGGAAGCCTGTATTGTTCAAGAAGTAGTCAGGAGCCCTTTTGTCACCCCCCTTTTTAGCAGATGATGTAAATCTAAATTTAGATTTTTCATTGCCTTTTTTGAGCATAGTAGAAAGGCTGTGTCCTCTGCCATTGGTTTCAAAAGAATAACCCGCAAATCCATGTAAATGAGGGTCGGTCGTATTTAAATCATGTTCAATCAAAATGACTCCACCAAGATTTGATCCAATATGTTCAAGCGAACTAGCCCCTTTTATAACACTAAGCGAGGAAGCAGTTAGCGGGTCGATTTCTGGAGCATGATCAGTACCCCATTTCTGCCCTGCTAGAGGGACTCCATTGTTTAGGATATTTATCCGATTTCCATAGTTTCCTTGAATGATCGGCTTAGAAACTCCATATCCTGTTTTTAAAGAAGAAACACCAGGGATTTCAGCAGTTAGATCCGCTAGTTTGGTAAGTGCATTATCTTGTATAGTTGTTTCACTGATGGAGTGCTGGATTTGGCTATCATCCGAAAGCGCCTTCCCAATTATAAGTACATCGTCTAGTACTTGGTCATTATGCTTTAGATCAACAGTAAGAAAGGTATCTTTTGTAAGCTCTAAATAAACGTTTACATCAGCACAACCTACATGACTGATTGTCAAGTGGTAGTTGTCTGAACAAAGATTGTCTAAAAAAAAATAACCAAGGCTGTCAGATACACAACCTTGGCTTAATTCATTAATGTAGATGTTTGCAAATTCTAGTGTTGTACCTTCATTGTTGTCAATGATCCTACCCGAGATGGTAAAATTACAATCTTGGGCATACAGATTGGCACTTAAAACTAGAAATAGGCAAATTGATCTAATTAACATTTACTTCAAAACTTACGTCTTTGTCAGTTTCGCAAAAGATAATTTCACTAGTCCTGATTTATATTTTTTAGTAAGATAACTTTAGAGTTATAAAAATTACTCTACTGTTACATCAAAAACTACTTCTATATCAGTTTCACCACCTGCGTTAGTTATATCGCCTGATGATACTCCATCCCCGTCTTTAGCAGGTTCGTGTCTTAATGTAATTGTAAGTGTTCCTGTACCTGCATCTCCGGTAGTTGCTGTAGAAGAAAGTCCTACTGGAGCATTATTTGCATCTACATCAGCATATGCAATTGTCATACCATCAACAGTAGATTGGAAGAAAACTTGGTGCTCCTCTTTTTCTTCATTAATTTCTTCCGTGATATCTTCACCTTCAATTGTGTTGGCAAATGTTAATGCACCGTCATATACAGTTCCTGCATTAAGAGTACCAGTAACTGAAGAAGTACCGTCAAGTCCGCCTTCACCGTCAGAATCTAAAAAAGTGAAAACAACGATGTTAGTTGGGTCTGCTTGGGAGGTAAGTGTGTAAACTGCTTGAGTAATTACTTCTTCCTCGACTGGAACAATTACCTCATCATCATTTGAACAAGATGTAAAACAAGTTATCGCAAGGAATAGGGTTGAGAAGATTAATAGTGAAAATGATCTCATGATTATTAAATATTTAAACAATATAATACCATACACTGCTTGTGTATGTGCCCAAAGATAACATTATTAATGCAACATTGTTGCATTTGAGTTCGTTTTTGTGGAAAATCAACCTTAGGCTATTATTTTCCATTTTGAAGTGCCTTAATCCAAAGGATTAAAAATTGTTGCTTTTCTAGCTTTTGATAGTATAGGGTTGATACTGCTTTTTATTTTTAGCTCCATTTTTTTTAATAAATCATGTTTTACAAAGTGTTTGTGTGTCAACAAGCCTACTTCTCTAACAGGTGTAGGTGCAGTAAAAGATTTTAGATATCCTTTTTGTTTCTCATTCATTTCTATTGTTGAAAGATATGGTAGCAAGGTGAGTCCGTGGTTATGATCAACTAGTTTCATAAGAGTAGAAATGCTGCTGGATTTATAGCTAAGGTTAGAGTGAACTTGTTTTTTTTGCCGTAAACCACATATTTGTTCTACTTGGTTTTTCATACAGTGTCCCTCTTCTAAAAGCCAAAGTCTGTTGACATCGATATTATTTATTTCAACAGTTTTTGAATTTCTTTCCAGCGCTTTATCATAGATCAAAAATGATTCTGTATAAAGCGGTATTTCTATTAATTCATCGTGTTTGAGTGGAATAGATACTATGCCTACGTCTAGATCCCGAGTTAATAGACTATTGATTATTTTATCAGTAGGTATCTCACTTATTTTGATATTGACCCCTCGATATTCTTTGCTAAAATCATTAAGAATGCGAGGAAATACAAAAGGAGCTATGGTTGGAATAATTCCTATGTTTAAACTCCCTTTAAATTCTCCTTTTAAATTATTGACAAGTTCTCCTAAATTCTGAACTTCTTTATTTAAGATGTTTAATTGGTTAATGATAGCATGGCCTTCATGTGTTATGGATATAGGTTTTGTCTTTCTATCAAAGATCCTTATATCCAACTCTTTTTCAAACTTGCTCACCATAGTGCTGAGGGTCGATTGAGTAACAAAGCAACTATCTGCCGCTTTACCAAAACTCTTTAATCTGGCAACTGCCAAAACATATTCAATTTGACGGATATTCATTGATGAGGTCGATTATAGTTTTGATAAATTCGTTTTTGTCAATTAAAAATAATCCTTAATTTGATAAAATTAAAACTATATGAGTACCATGAATATATTTGAAGCTATTAGAAGTGGAAGTCTCTCAAACGTTGAATCCTTAATTGAGCAAGACCCAAATTGTGTGCACAATTCTGATCCAAGGGGCTTCACTCCCTTAGTTCTATCTACATACCTTGGATTTGTTGAGATTGCTCAATCCATTATCAATGCAGGTGCAGATGTGAATCGTCAAGATAAGGTTGGTAATACCGCATTAATGGGGGTTTGTTTTAAGGGTAATATCGATATGATAAAAATGTTACTGGATTCAGGTGCATCGGTAAACACAACCAATCAAAATAACTCTAATGCACTTATTTTTGCAGTATCCTTTGGGCAGGAAGCGGCGGCTAAACTTTTGATTGAGCATAAGGCTGATGGAACGCAGGTAGACCAAAGTGGACGGACAGCTATGGATTATGCAAAGGAAAAAAAATTAGAGCAGATTGAAGGATTATTAGAGGCTATGTCATCTTCCAGATCATAAAAACTCAGCAATAGAGACCTTTTTAAAGTTTTGATTGTTAATGTATTAATTACTTTTGAATCAATCTATCTAATTTTGAATACTCTAGACCGTATATATCCGCTTATTCTTTCCGAAAATGTAAAGGACAAGTTCGAAAGGATAATCCTTTGGGGAGCAATAATTAGCTTTATTGTCCATCTAGCACTTATTTTTTTCAATCAAATTGGATGGCTGCAAATGGCCAACGGTAAAGGTTTGCTGACCAATCCGATCTCAGCAATTTATACGCCTTTTTCTTTCATATTGATCTATGAAATCTACCTGCTAGTCTTTTATATTCCTAGGTCTACAACTACTTATATTACAAAGCAATACGAAATTATCACGCTTGTTATAATAAGAAGGTTATTCAAGGATCTATCAAATTTAGAGATTAGTTCAGATTGGTTTACTTTGAAGTATGATCTTCAATTTACTTTCGATACTATCACTTCCATTATTCTCTTTTATTTGATCTATTTGTTTTTCAAGAACGATAAATTAAATAGAAGTAAAGTGCCTGCAGATGACTCACCATCCTTACAAAGGTTCATTTTTTTTAAAAAATCATTGGCATTTACTCTTGTACCTGTGCTTGCAATCCTTGGGCTTGTAAGTTTCTTTACATGGTTTATAGGTCAGATACAACCATCAGTGGGTGGATTGGAGTCCTTTACAGACATAAACAATGTATTCTTTGATGAATTTTTTACGATTCTGATTATTGTTGATGTCATCTTATTGTTGGTGTCCTTTTTTCATACCGACCAGTTTCATAAGGTGATTCGTAATTCAGGTTTTGTTATTTCAACTATACTTATCCGAATGTCTTTTTCCGTAGAAGGCCTCATGAACAATTTCCTGATTATAGGTGCTGTTTTGTTCGGTTGGTTGATTTTAATGATTCATAACAAATTTGAATATCTCGAAAAGAATCAAGGAATTGTCAAGAAATAATGTTTGATGTACTAAGCTCAATCTCTGGGCGTTTAAAAAAAATTAAGATTACAATTAAATAGAGTTTTAAGATGAAGAAAACACTTGTTTTTTCTGGACTCATAGCATTGGGAGTTAGCCTTCTAACTATGATCGTATTTACATCTGTTGTTGAACAGGACCCTAATGAAGTATTCATTACTCATAAATCTAATCTGAAAGCAAGCCCAGCCGTATATACAGTAGACGAATCGGGAAACTCTGTTGAGTTAAATTTTACGCAAACTGCAGAAGCTGTTTTGGATGGGGTAGTTCATATAAAATCTACACAAGTAGTTTCAAGTAGAGGAGGATCTCCTTTTGATGATATGCCAGATATGTTTAGGGATTTTTTTGGAGAAGGCTTTGCCCCTCCGAGAGGTGATCAGCCTAGAGTAGGAACTGGTTCAGGGGTGATTATAAGTGAAGACGGATATATTGTTACCAATAACCATGTGATTGCTAATGCCGACGAAATTGAAATTTCATTACAAGATAATCGAATCTATACTGCAAAAGTAATCGGTGCAGATCCATCGACAGATCTTGCGCTTTTGAAGATCGAGGAATCTAATCTGCCTGTGGTAGCGCTTACGGATTCTGATCAGGTAGATGTAGGACAATGGGTCTTAGCTGTTGGAAATCCAATGGGTTTGAATTCAACGGTTACAGCAGGAATCATAAGTGCAAAAGGTAGAAATATTAATATTTTGAAGGATCGATATGCTGTGGAAAATTTTATCCAAACAGACGCTGCAATTAATCCAGGAAATAGCGGTGGTGCTTTGGTTAATCTAAGTGGCGATCTCGTAGGTATCAATACGGCCATAGCAAGCACAACTGGAAGTTTTTCTGGCTATGGTTTTGCTATTCCAGCCAATATAGTATCTAAAGTTATTACCGATTTAAAAGAATACGGTATTGTGCAAAGGGGGGTTTTGGGCGTTTTTATTCGCTCAATCGATGGCAATTTGGCAAAGGAAAAAGATCTTAATTATACCCAAGGAGTTTATGTTGACAGTTTGATAGCATCGAGTGCTGCAGAGGAAGCTGGTGTAGAGCCAGGCGATGTTATTCTTGAGGTGGAAGGTGTCCCTGTGAAGAGTTCACCGGAGTTACAGGGCATGATTGCAAGGTTCCGTCCTGGCCAGACAGTCAATATATTAGTGGATCGCTCTGGTAAAACGAGAACTATTCCTGTTGTTTTGAATAATGCCTCTGGAAATAAAGACTTGGCTACTAAAATGGACAAGGATTTAGAAAATTTGCTAGGTGCTGATTTTAGAGCCTTGTCAGAAGAAGAGGCAGAAGCCCTTGGCTTAGATGGTGGAGTAGAAGTTGTTCGATTGTATTCCGGTAAGCTGGCAAAATATACGCAAATGAAAGAAGGCTTTGTGATCACTAAGATAAATGATCAGAAAGTACGGAAGCCATCGGATATGAAAAGCTTGCTTGATGATGCAGAAGGCGGTGTCATGCTTGAAGGGCGTTACCCGGATATGTCAGGCAATTATTATTATGCCTTTGGTATGTAAATTAAAAAGCTCATCGAAAATCCTTCGGTGAGCTTTTTAATTATAAAACTTATCCATCACAAAAACATGTGGTAATGTAATTGATGATATTAGTATTAGAAAAAGGTAGCCATAAGGAAGGTTCAATATCTCAAAGTGAATCATTCCTATTAATAGGAATATTCCAAATATTGAGATTGCTGTAAAAGGCAAGAGGAGCAGGAGGAATTCTTTTAATGAACCTATGTTTCCATTAGATTTGAGAAAAGTAAATTCTTCTTCCAACACCTTCATCGAATGGAGGATTACAAAATACAGTGAAAAGCCTACGAGAGGAGGGAATAGATACAAGGCGGTTAAGATTACAAGGAATACAATTCCCTCTAACATGATCTTTTTCCAGTGCATCTCTTTGCGAATACCCATAATGATCATTAGTGCTACAAAAAAGATTATAGAGGCAATATGCAGACCAGCCAAAATACGAGTAGACTCATCATTGAATAAAAAACCCATCGCAATTTGTAGACCCTCCAATGCTTCTAGTTCAGATATATTATAAAGAATTAGACCACTAAGTATGCCAACGCCCCAAGTCAAGTATATCCCACGATGTCTAAAAGTATCTCGTTCGAAGAAATGGTTGAATTGTGATTGTCCAAAGTGGAATGCAGACACAAGCATAAAAACAATGAAGGATATCTGAGGAAGTAAAAACCAAATCAAAGCATTAATTGCTATGAGGCTAAGATATTGTATGTAAAATTTTAATTTGCTCGTTTCGGATTTTGATAGAAATAGGTGATTATCTATAGCTCCGTGCGGAATGCCAAGAAGGATTATGAAACCAAGGCAGATGGCAGATTCTATCTCATTGTTGAATGCTGCCTCCCCCGAAAAAACAGCTAAGATTATGCAGAATAAAACCAAAAAAATAAATATGACCTTTGGCATGTTTACTGATTTGAGCCTGAAAAAAATAGTGACTTTTAGTCAGGATGTTGTTAGTTAGTATATTATATAAAACAACAGCTTGTATAAATGGTTCTAAAGAATGTAATAACTATAAAAATATGGAAGATAAATATAAAAGGATTGCCTGTTCAGTTTACGATAGATATGAAGGAATATCAAGTCTGAATCAGCGGATTGATATAGTGTTTTTGGGAAGTACGGATGAGCAGCTGGTTCGTAAAGATATCTTAATTGAGGACCTATTTACTAAATCCAAAGTAGAATATATGAAACTTGAGGATCAGACAGTAATTAGATTAGATAAAATTATTTCTGTGCACGAAGTACCTTGATGAATATAGATTTTAAAAATAATTATTT
>JAQXAY010000254.1 GCA_029252685.1 Saprospiraceae bacterium
CTATTAGATCCTGAATGCGCCATACCTCACAATATAACCTATTTAACAGGTATCCGTCAAGGTATGGTAGAAGGTAAACCCAAGTTTTTTGAAATAGCGAAAGATATAGTTGAGCTAACAGAAGATTGTATTTTCGTAGCTCATAATGTACGTTTTGATTATTCATTCATTCGAGAACAATTTAAAGGTCTGGGTTTTACTTACAGTAGAAAAACGCTGTGCACTGTTCGATTAAGCAGAAAGGCATTCACGCACTTACCCAAGCACAGCTTAGGTTTTTTGATCCAACATTTCGAAATAAATGTAGATAATCGCCACAGAGCTATGGCTGATGTACTTGCCACTTGGGATGTACTAAAGCGTATTATGGTTTCAGAAGCATTTGAGGAAGAAATGGAACAAGTAATATCTATGGGAATAAAAGAATCCCTGCTTCCTCAAAATCTTTCCAAATCGGATATTGAATCACTCCCTGAAGATGCAGGTGTATATTATATGCATAATCTAGAAGGCAGACCAGTTTATATTGGTAAGAGTATAAATATTAGGTCTAGAGTTTCTAGCCATTTTAATAAGAAAACAAGTAAAGGTTCAAAATTACAACAGCAAGTAGAATCAATTAGCTATAAACTCACGGGGTCAGATTTAATGGCTAGTTTCCTTGAATCCATGGAAATCAAAAAACACTTACCAAGTATTAATAGAGCTCAAAAACAAGTAAACTATCCTTATCACATACATAAATACGTGAATGAAGCTGGATATCTTTGTTTAAGGATATCAAAGAAAAAAAAGACCGCAGCTGAAGAAAATCTAGTAGCTAGTTTTGCAAGTAAAGTTGGGTTATATTCAAAACTTGCATTTCAACTCAATAAACATGACCTATGCTCTAAACTAATAGGTCTCTCAAGTGAAGACGAAATGTGTTTTAACCACCAAATAGGCAAATGTAGTGGAGCTTGTGGAGGTATAGAGGCACCTACTGCATACAATCAGCGCTTAGAAGAAAGCTTAGAGCATCTATCTCAAGAATTGATGGGTAGTTTTATAATACTTGAAAAGGGAAGGAATGCAAAGGAAAAGGGTATAATTCTAGTAAGAAATGGATCTATAAAATCATATGGATTTCTTGACGAAGATACGCTATCATATCAATATGTTGATGATCTTGAACAGGCTCTTGAACCTGTTCAAGAAACAGCTGAACTTCGATATATTATTAAGCGCTACTTAGCTAAAAAAGGCCGGAAAAAAATTATACCAGTCCTCTCTTAATCAGAATTTCCTCCATCTTAGATTGCAGTTCTAGTGCGGCTGACCTAATATGATCTTGAAAGTTAGGCTTATCTGAGCCTGCATAAATAATCCCTCTAGAAGAATTGATTAAAAGACCTATATCCTTGTTTAATCCATACGACGCAATTCCTTCTAAATCACCTCCTTGAGCACCAACACCTGGTACTAAAAAGAAATTATCTGGGGCAATTTTTCGAATAGCACCAATTTTTTCAGGGTGAGTTGCCCCAACAACAAACATCAATTGATCAGGACTAGCCCAGTTCTTACTAGCTTGCATAACCTCCTCAAATAGCATATCACCAGACTCGAGTTTTAACATCTGAAAGTCTTGGCTTCCCTTATTAGAAGTTAGTGCTAAGAGTATCACCCACTTATTTTCATGTTTTGTAAAAGGCAGGATAGAATCAGATCCCATGTACGGAGCAACAGTCACAGAGTCAAAACCCATTTGTTGGAAATAGGCTTGAGCATACTTTTCTGCAGTATTACCAATATCTCCTCTTTTTGCGTCTGCTATTGTGAAAATATTTTGTGGAATATGGTTCATTGTTTCCTCTAAAGCGTGTAAGCCTTTACTTCCATAGGATTCATAGAATGCTAGATTAGGCTTGTAAGCTACACACAGATCTTGTGTAGCTTCTATTACAGCTTTATTAAAGCTTAAAATTGGATTTGTATCCTTCTTTAGGATCGTCGGAATTTTATCTATATCGGTATCAAGCCCAACACATAAAAAGGATTTCTTCGATTTTATGGCTTGAACTAAATCACTTCGCTTCATGCTCTAATTTATTGCTTTTACTGATTTGATTTCTGGTAATTGACCTTTTATGGTAAATTCGATACCTGCTTTCATAGTCATAGAAGACATACTGCAATTAGTACAGTTACCTAACCACTTTATCATCAAAACATTATCATTGGTTACTTCAATGACCTCGACATTGCCACCATCAGCTGCAAGGTGGGGCCTAATCTCATCGAGTACTTTATCTGCTCTTTCTGCTAAACTCATATTGTTAGACATAATTAATTATTCTTTTATTTCCACAACTTTCGTAGGTTCTAAGTATTCTGCTCGAATTGCTACTTGAGTCAATAGGTTTTTTGCTATTTTATCGAATGCTTTTTGAATAGCAGGTTTTTCATCATTGAGAAAAACAGGTGTTCCTTCGTCTCCTCCTTCTCGCACTGCTTGAACAATAGGAACTTGACCTAAGAGCATTGTACCTGCTTCCTTTGCTAAGGTCTTGCCACCATCTTTACCAAAGATAAAGTATTTATTGTCAGGAAGTTCTGCTGGACTAAACCAAGACATATTTTCAACAACTCCAAGAATAGGAACATCAATAGTCTCCATCTTAAACATATTCATAGCCTTCACTGCATCAGCCAGAGCAACATCTTGAGGTGTTGTAACCAAAACAGCTCCTGTAATAGGTACTGTTTGTGCTAGTGACAACTGAACATCACCAGTACCAGGAGGAAGGTCTACAATAAGAAAATCTAAATTATCCCAATACACTTCATTTATAAATTGATTCAAAATAGCACCTAACCTAGGTCCCCGAAGGACAACAGCCTGTTCTGGTTCTATTATAAACCCCATAGAAATCATAGGAATATCATAAGCAATCAAAGGAAGAATCAAAGGCTTACCATTTAAATTCTTTACTTGAGGCTTCTTACCTTGAAGTCCAAACATCAAAGGAATGGATGGGCCATAAATGTCGGCATCTAAAATACCAACAGAAGCTCCTAATGACTTGAGTGCTAAAGCAAGGTTTGCTGATACTGTAGATTTTCCAACTCCTCCCTTACCCGAAGCTACTGCAATTATATTTTTAACCTGTGGTAGCTTTCTATTCTCAGCAGGAGTTTGCTTTACTTTTCCTTGTTTAAAATGAACATGAACTTCTGCATCTCCATCTACACTTTTTATCGCTTCAACACAGGCAGCATGCAATTCAAATTTACTGGAAGCACTTGCTGGCGGCAGACTGAGATCAAAACTAACACGCTTCTCCTCAATCTTAAGATTCTCAACTAAGTGAGCAGCTATTATATCTTGTCCACTTGCAGGGTCCATAACCCCTCCTAAAGCTTTTACAACTTCACTTCTATTCATTCAAAGCAATTTTATACAAAAATAAGGAAAAGAAAATCAATAAGTTCAAAAGAAGGCTTCCTCTTATCAAATTGACAGATAAAATCGATTAATAATTGAAATCCGGATCTATTTTGAGGAAATTTCTAAGTTTCGAATCCCCAGATTCACGGATTTTATTTAAACTATCGAGGTTTGGTGATTTGCCAAAATGATGAATGAATGCCTTGGTCGAAAAAAACAAATGAGGACAAAATTTGTTCTTTCCATCATTTGATTTGGACCATTTCTGCTGAACCCTTGAAATATCGGCTTCAGAAAACTCAAAACAAACGGAAGGCAAATGTATTTCTTCGGCATAAAATGCACCTGTACTTTTCAATTGAATGAGCTGAGGTATTATCCCCTGCAGTGGTATACTGTGAGGCGAAGTCAAAAGGAAATATTGCTCTTTAGATTTATTGCGTAGAGCTTGGAAACATACCTCATCACCCAATAATTTTAGATCCATTATCAAGTCCTGGCCACGACTTGTAGAAACTCCGAAAAAAATTGGAGAAACTCTAAAATGAAAGCGTCTTTGACCCAAAATCTTATCCACCTCTTGTTTTAAAGATTTTTCATTCATTTTATCGTCTTCAAAACCATAATTATTCTCATAAAAAAGAGCGATTACTTCAATACTAAATTTCGAATCTAATATTCTGCCCCATCGGAATAAAAACTTTCGAAATAGCACAATTGAATCAAACCTGCAGACAATAAATAAATCACAAGGTCTTTTTCGCCTTTCGAGCAAAAAAGGAGGATATAAAGAATATTGCTGTAGATATGCTTGCATTAAAGATTCTTTTCTAATTTGGTGTAATATTAAATGTTGAACTAAATATAAGCATTAAATGGATATAAAAGGGAAGTGGATATGGATCACTGGAGCTTCATCAGGAATAGGAAAAGCACTCGCTATTGAATATGCAAAAACAAATTGTAAGTTATTACTGAGTGCTCGAAATGTGGAACAACTCGAACAAGTAAAAGCAGTATGTGTTGGGGCAGAGCAAGTAGAGATTCTGCCGCTTGATCTTCTACAAGTTGAAGCGAGCATAGAGAAAGCCAAGTCTTTCCTAGCACAAATAGGACCTATTCACACTTTGATCAATAATGCTGGAATATCACAAAGAGCACTCGTCAAAGATACATCTCTAGATATCGACAGAAGAATTATGGAGATAAATTTCTTTGCTGTAAGTGCTTTGACCAAGCTGGTGCTTCCAAAGATGCTTGAAAAAGGAGAAGGACAATTTGTTGCAATGAGTAGTTTGGTTGGTAAATTTGGTTCTCCTCTAAGAAGCACATATGCAGCATCAAAACACGCCTTACATGGATATTATGAATCCCTAAGAGCAGAAACTCACGATCAAGGTATAAGGGTTTTAATTGTATGTCCAGGATTCATAAAAACCAACATTTCCCTTAATGCTTTGACTAGCACTGGAGAAAAGCAGAATAAAATGGACAATAAGCAAGCCCAAGGAATGCTGCCTGAAGTACTTGCACACAAAATCGTCCAAGCTGTAAAAAGACAAAAAGAAGAAATAGCTGTGGGAGGAAGTGAAAAATATGGAATATTAGTAAAAAGATTTTTCCCTCGTATTTTCTCGAGAATAATTAAAAAGATAAAAGTCACCTAAAAAAAAGGCACTCCAAATGGAGTGCCTTTTTTTTAGATTTTTTCATTCTGCTTTGCAGCATCATTTTCAATTATATTATTCATAACCTCTTCAAGCTGTTCAGATCCAATCCGTTTGACAAGAATATTTTTATCCTTGTCTAGAATGAATATCTGTGGTGTCGAATTTATATTATAAAGGATTTTATACCTCGACTGATGGTAAGGATCCATTGTATTGAGCCAGATGTCTATTTCCTTTTCTTCAACAAAATCCCAACAAGACTCAGCATCTTTATAAAACTTAGTACAAATACCCAGGATTTCAATCCCTTTATCTTTAAAGTCATTATAAAAATTGATAATGTCAGGCATTGATTTTTTACAATGGCCACAATCTGGAGCCCAGAATAATAAAATGGTATACTTAGATTCAAATTCATGTAGACTCAATTTCTTTCCATCCTTATCTTCAAGCAGCATATCAGGTGCAAGCTTACCCATTAAAGTAGGTTTCATTTTCTTTGCCTCATCAACAATTTTTGCCAACTTTTCTTCATCTACCCAATAGGCAAAGCCTTTATCATAATATTCTTCTGCCAAGAAAACATAAACGGCATCATATCCAACTATCTTAGATGTTGCATATCGTGTCAAGAGTGTAGATAGATATGCTCTAAACATATCTGATTGAGGATCCATTTTGTCCAAAATAAACTTCAAGGACTTACTGATAGAATCCGGAGCTGGTGAAGTCAAGTTCTCAATAAACCCATTGATCTTATTGTATAAAAATGGGGTATACAATAAACGATCATCTGTTAGGTCTACAAAATCAAAGTAATGTTGTTTGTTATACCACCATCTAGCAACACCTCTTTCCTTCTCTTCCTCAATATTTTCAAAATCAGGGATATCAATTGGAAGGGAAGCTCCCACAAAAGCTGCGGGAAGGGTCCCTTTGTTGTTATCGACAAACGCACGTTGGTATGAATTAACTGTCTTCGTAAGTTCTGCTAGGGCTGCTTGTTTATTTTCATCATCTGGCAGCTGTGAAGCCTCTATTGATCTATCTCTAAGAAAGATCATATATTCATTTAAAACAGATGCAGATTTTGAACCCTTTACGGTTAAGGTAGTTTGAGGTTTTGCCACATCATCTATATAGAAAGAATAGGATTCTACCGTGTTATCTAAACAAAACTGAAGAATAGAATTTCCGCCTTCTACATTAAATGCTAAAGCGTATATCCCTTCATTCAGGGTGTCTTTTTGACTGATGACAAATCTATCCTGTTCGTCTCGTTTCAATGTATCTATTACATAAAGCTTGTCGAGTAAGTACTTAGCAAAAAGGATCTGTTGAACACTATCCTCTTTTACCTCAACTGAAATACTGTTAGCTTGACCAAAGCTGGCATTTGAACTGATAGCCAAAAGGGTCATTAGTAGTATTCTTTTTATCATGTATCGAATGATTAAATATCTTTTATTAAAACTAATTATAAAGCCAGAAAACTTATGGTCTTCTGGCTTTAATAAAACGAATTTAGGTAAAAATATTGTCTTATTGTATCTAATTATCTTTTCCTTTTTCCTTGTTTAGCTCTGTAAATTCAGCACGCTTATCTTTTATTGCAGCATTCAATTTATCTAATTCATTTTGTTTAAAGATGATAGTTTGTTCTACTTCTCCCAAAGATGCTTTTGCAGTCTTTTCTTGTTTTTTAAGCTCGGCTATCTGCTTTTGAGTCTCTAATTTGATTGCTGTAATTTGATCCGTAGCATTTTTACGAGTATTAAATATATTATCAGCTGCTTGTTGTTGAACGAGTTGTACTTCTTTCAAATTATTATTTCTTGCAACCTCCAGATCTTTTCTCAATTGAGCAATCTGTTCATCATTATTTGCTCGCTCTTGTTTGATTTTTTCCTGATTCTCATTCTGAATGGTATTAATCTTACTTATCGATGTTCGCTCTGCATCAGCAATTTCATTTCTTATCTCTGTTTCTTTAACTACAAGTTTCTCCTGAAGCTTTTTCAATTCTGATTCAGTCCTAATTCTTGCATCTTCTTGCTGGTCATTGTAGACATTTATTTGGGCTTCAGTTTGCGCCTGGATAGTAGCAACCGCTTCTGCAGACTGCTCTTTTAAACTGGTTATCTCTGCACTTGATTGTTCTTGAGTAGATAGAACAGATTTAGCTGCATCCTCTTGAGCTTTTAATATCTCTAAGCGAGCTGCTTCTTTTTCGCTTGCAATATTTGCTTGAACGATTTGTTTCTCCTTAGCCTCTCGCTCGCGTTCCAAACTAATTCCTATTGCAACCTCCTCACGAATCTGACTTACAGACTCCAACAAAGTTTGCTTTTCTGCTGCAAACATTTCTTTTTCCTTTGAAAGAAGTTCAGCTTGCTCTCTGTTGGCAGAAGCAACAACTTCTGTAGTTTCCTTTTTAATTCGAGCAATTTCTTCTGCTGTTTTTTGTTCTTCTAAGGCTACTTTCCTTTTTAAATTTGCTATTTGGTTAATTGATTGTTCCTGTGTTTCTAATAGACGCAATTTTGCCTTATCCATAGCAACACTCACCTCAGACGCATTCATTTTCTCGATGGTAAGCTGCTCCTCCTCCATCGTTTTTATAGATTGCTCTAACTCTGATTGAATTTCTTTCAATTTTGCATCTGCTATAGATTTTGCAGACTCAATTTCTCGGGCATATTCAGCTCGAGCCTTCTCCGCTGTTTCATTAGCAGCTTGAATTTCTTTATTTGCTTTTAACTTTGCTCGCGAAATCTCTTCTGAAGCTTTAGTTTTTGCATCTAATATCTGAGCAGACACCTCACTCCGGACCTTATCTTCTTCAGACTTTATAGATGCCATTTTTGCATTTAGCTCTTCTGCTGCTTTAGCAATTTGGATGATAGCCTCCTCCTTAGCTTTTTTTACCTCCAAAGCTATTGCCTCTTGTTCTTTGAGTGATTTGGCTTTCATTGTTTTTACAATCTCGGATTGCTCTAAGCTAATACTCTCTATAGCTTTATCAGCTTTCACGCGTGCTTCACTAACTGAATTGTTAATGGCAGTCTTTTCCTGAGAAGCATTCTTACTTAAGAGTTCTATCTCTTTGTTAATTTCAGTTTGCTTCGTTATCAATTGACCATTTATTCGCTCTTCCTCTTTCAATGCATTTGACTTAACTGCGGCTACCTCCAATGCAAAGCGTTCTTTTTCTACAGCAAGATCGGATACCATCTTCTGCTTTTCTCTTGCATTAGCTTCTTCTATATTCGCAAGCTTACTTGCGTTTTCTTCAACAAGGCCAGCCTGATTTTCATTTGACTTACGCTTAAAATCCGCAAGATCAAGCGTTATCTTTTCCTTCTCTAGAATAGAATTTTCTTTTAGCCGAGCTAATTCATTAGCTGTTTCTTCCTTAACTTTTAAAATTTGTTCAGAGGCAGTCAGATTGGCTTGTTCAACCTCCTTGAGTGTTTTATCCTTTTCACTCTCTGCTTTTACACGAGCAGCAGATATAGTTTCATTAGCTTCTTCCCTAATTTTTAAAATTTCATTACTTGAATTTTCTTTCGCAGAATTTAATTCATCATTGTATTCAAGTTTAAGCAACTCCAGTTTATTATTTTCTTCTTCAATGGCAACCTTTGCTTTTTGCCTTGCAGCCAATATATCCTCAGAAGTTTCCAATTTGATTTTCTGTATTTCCTCTACACTTTTTTGCCTTGCCTCTAATATTGAAACATTAATAGAATCTATTTCACTGTTAGCATTGACTTTTGCACGTTCTATAAGTACCAGAGCTTCTTTATTTGCGCCCCTTATTTCTTGATCTATTTTTTTTCTAGCTTCATTGAGCTCTTCAGCAAAACTTGCCTTTTTTGCAGTAGCTATTTCTCTTGATTCATTGATCTCAGAATTTATAGCCTTTACAGCAACGTCTAATTTTTTTTTTTTTTTTTCAATTTCTGCTTTTACTCTTCGTTTTTCATTACTCAACTTATCCTCCAATGCCAACAATTCTTCATCTTTCTTGAAGGCTTTATTAGCGGTTGAAGAAGAAGAAGAAGAAGTAGAAGTAGTTTCAGAATTACTAGTTACCTCTGATTCAGATCGTAATTCATCTCCTCGTGAATACGTAGGATCTATGGCTTTCTTAAAACAATAGGCTAGTTCTCTTAATAACTTTTGGTCATTAGTTGACACTGTATGGACCTTCCCTTGACTAGTCGTTGCATCAAATACATAAAACTTTTGGACATTGTTATCAATAAGCCAATCTAGGTCATCTGGATATAGATATAAACTGTTTGTGTATACAGGTTTAGTTTCATTAACTAATTCATATTCACCCTCCTCTATAAAAGAAAAACGCTTTCGATTTTTGAATGCATCAAGAACGTGAATCTCATCACCCAATTTTAACCTTGAGCCATAAACGGATTCTACTTTGATAAATAAACCATCAGAATTTGAAAAGAACTGAACTGAATAATTTTTATCTACTCGTGCAAGAATACTCTCAACCTTAGATTTTACAAATCGTGTCCCACTCACATTATAATTTTCAATAATGTTTTCAGAACAATTTTGGCCAAAAATGGACACAGAAATAAATACAAAAGTAGATAGTAATAAAAATCTCATAATACTCTTTTCAAATAGTGATAGTTCCCAAAAGGAAATTAATGTATTCATATAGCTACATATAAATATGTATAATATATAAACAACAATAAATTCTAAAAAATTGCTATTGCCTGCAAAAAATTAAAATCCAGCAATATCAATCCAAACAAATTAGTTGATTTAAATGAAAATTGTTCTACGAAAAGAGGATTTTTTATTTGCTGCTGGCCAATAAGTATAAAACGGCCATTCGAGTGGCAACACCATTTTCAACCTGATCCAAAATGATCGATTGCTTTGAATCGGCAACACTTGTGCTTATTTCAACCCCACGGTTAATGGGGCCTGGATGCAGTATCAATGTGTCAGAACTTGCTTGATCTAAAAGTTCTTTGTGTATTCCAAAAAAATTCGAGTATTCGCGTAAGGAAGGAAAATACCTGAGGTCTTGTCGTTCAAGTTGTATTCTTAGAACATTGGCAGCATCGCACCAAAGTAGGCTATCTAAAACATCAAAAGAGACTTCTACACCTAGTTCGTTTATATGTTTAGGTATGAGTGTAGGTGGACCACAAACTCTAACTTTTGCGCCTAGTTTCAGAAGACAAAAAATATTACTAAGTGCAACTCTGGAATGTAGAATATCTCCGAATATGCATATTTTCTTGTTTGCTAAATCACCGAAGTGTTCACGAATTGAATAGGCATCCAATAGCGCTTGAGTGGGATGTTCATGTGTTCCATCACCTGCATTAATAATATTAGCATCTATCTTACTTGCTAAAAATTGAGGTGCTCCAGGAGCAGGGTGTCTCATAACAACCATATCCACTTTCATAGAGAGGATGTTATTAACCGTATCCAATAGTGTTTCTCCTTTTTTAACTGAAGAGGAAGAAGCTGAGAAATTAACTACATCAGCAGATAGCCTTTTCTCTGCTAATTCAAAAGAAATTCGAGTGCGAGTACTGTTTTCAAAAAACAGGTTTGCAACAGTTACATCCCTTAAAGAAGGCACCTTTTTAATAGGTCTATTAATAACTTCTTTAAATTCATCAGCTGTCTCGAAAATCTGCTGTATATCAGCTTCGCTAATATATTTAATACCAAGTAGGTGTCTTGTACTCAATAAACTTCCCATATGCCTATTTATTCTGGTTTAGTGGGATATATAAATATACTGTCTTCTTCTCCGTTTTCTTCCCAAAGAACCTTTACATAAGCCTCATCTAAGGCATCTACTTTAAGTCCCTTGTAATCTGACTTAATCGGCAAGTGGCGATTAAAGCGTCGATCTACCATAGCCATTAATTCAACTCGATTTGGACGACCATAGTGCTGAAGAGCAGTCAAGGCAGCCTGAACAGTCCGTCCTGTGTAAAGCACATCATCAACAAGAATAACATTCTGGTTCTCGAGTAAAAAATCTAATTCTGTGGTACTTGCGCTAAGTGGCTTGTCTCTGCGTCTAAAATCATCCCTGTAGAAAGTAATATCAATCCTACCTGACTTTAAATGAAGATCTGGCACTAACTCATTTAATCTACTAATTATTCTATCTGCAAGGAAGGGGCCTCTTGGTTGAATGCCCACAATACAAGTATCTTTGAAATCACCGTATTCCTCAATCAATTGATGACAGAGCCTATCGATGGTCAATTTAAACTTTTTATTTCCTATCAGTAATTTTCCTGATTGCATGATCTGGAGTTAAAATGGAACTATGTCTGCAAATCTAATTAAAGTTTAATTCAAAAAGTTCAAAATATGCTCTATTATCTTGTAGTCGGATGAACATACTCAAAAATATTCTGTAAAAATTCAACTATGTTATACCTTTAGCAAAACATTTATCAAAAATATGATCACGGCAATATCAGCAATTGATGGAAGATATGCTTCCAAGACGAACAAACTCAAGGACTACTTTTCCGAATACGCACTTATCAAATATCGAGTATTTGTAGAAATTGAATATTTCCTAGCTCTTAAAGAAACAGGAACTCCTCAATTAGAGGCTATCAAAGATGATGTAATACCACAGATCAAAGCTATTGCCGGTGATTTTTCTGAAGAAGATGCTGCAAAAATTAAAGCTATAGAGCGTGTTACCAACCACGATGTAAAAGCGGTGGAGTATTTTATTAAAGAAAAGTTCGATGATCTAGGTCTAGAGCGTTACAAGGAATTCATTCATTTTGGATTGACCTCTCAAGATATTAATAATACTGCTGTACCTCTATCCTTAAAAGAGGCAATGCAAGAAGTATATATCCCAGAAATAAACAATATACTTACTGCACTTGATCAAATGGCAAAAGATTGGTCTACGATTCCAATGTTAGCAAGAACACACGGTCAGCCAGCCTCACCAACAACCTTAGGTAAGGAAGTTGGTGTGTTTGCTGCACGTATCAAAAATCAATTAGTGCAGCTTGAAGGAATACCACATGCAGGTAAATTTGGCGGTGCAACAGGGAATATGAATGCCCACTATGTTAGCTATCCTCAAACAAACTGGCATGCTTTTGCAGACAAATTCCTTGAAAACAATTTAGGACTATCGAGGTCCTATCCCACTACTCAGATTGAACATTATGACAATATTGCTGCCCAGTTCCAAGCCATGGGCCGCATTAATACTATACTTATTGATTTCTGCAGAGATATTTGGACTTATATTTCAATGGAATACTTTAAACAAAAAGTAGTTGCCGGTGAAGTTGGGTCTTCCGCAATGCCACACAAGGTAAATCCGATTGATTTTGAAAATGCAGAAGGTAATTTTGGCATAGCAAATGCATTATTCGGACACCTTGCGCAAAAGCTTCCAATATCTAGACTTCAGCGTGATCTGACGGATAGTACTGTTCTAAGAAATATAGGAAGTCCTATGGGACATACTTTGATTGGATTTGCTTCAACACTAAAAGGAATAGGTAAACTTTTGCTTAATGAAGCTAAATTGGAACAAGACCTTGAGGCAAATTGGATAGTTACAGCTGAGGCTATCCAAAATATATTGAGGAGAGAGAATTTTGATAAGCCATATGAGGCTCTCAAGGCATTAACTAGAGGAAAAGCAAGTGTGAGTCAAAAGGACATACATGCTTTCATTGAACAACTTGAGGTAAGTGATGCCATAAAAAAAGAGCTGAAGTTGATCAGCCCTTTTAATTATATCGGTAAAAACTAAGTTCTAAGTAAAATAATTAAAAGTACCATGAGCAGTAGTGATTTCTACTTCTGCTTTTGGTGCTTCTACAACTCGACCTATAATCTTAGCGTCTATATTAAAGGAATTGGAAATATCAATAATTTCTTGTGCATATTTTTCATCCAGATAGAACTCCATACGTTGTCCCATATCGAATACTTGGTACATCTCTTTCCAAGCTGTTCCACTTTCTTTTTGAATCATTTCGAATAAAGGAGGTACATCAAATAAGTTATCCTTTATCACTTTTACATTATCTACGAATTTGACCACTTTAGTCTGTCCGCCTCCAGTACAGTGAATAATACCATCTATTTTACCTTTCAATACTGAAAATACCTTTTGCATAACAGGCAGATAGCTTCGGGTTGGTGATAAAACAAGTTTACCAATGGTAATCTCTTCACCATTTACATGGATAGTATCTGTCAATTTTTTTGATCCCACGAATTTCACTCCATCAGGCGTATTTGGATCAGAGCTGTCAGGGTATTTAGCCAAGTATTCCTTTGAAAATACATCGTGTCTGGCTGAGGTCAATCCATTTGAACCCATCCCTCCATTATACTCATTTTCGTAAGAAGCTTTTCCAGAAGAGCTTAAAGAAACAATTACATTCCCTGGCTTAATATCATTAATCAATAAATCACTTCGTTTCATTCGAGCAAAAGCTGTATACCCAACATCAATCGTCCGAACAATATCTCCAACATCTGCAGTTTCACCCCCAGCCAACTGAATTTCAACACCTAAGTCCTTCATCTCCTTGGCGAACTGAGCCGTATACTGGATGATTTCTTTTATAACATCTCCAGAAATAAGATTCTTATTCCTGCCAATCGTTGAGGATAAAATAATATTATCCAAACAACCTACACAGGCCATGTCGTCAAGGTTCATTACAATTGCATCCTGTGCGATACCTCTCCATACAGATAGATCACCAGTTTCCTTCCAGTACATATAAGCCAAACTGGTCTTTGTACCAGCAGTATCTGCATGCATCAGATTACAATGCTCCGCAGAACCGGCTACATAGTCAGGTAAAATCTTACAGAATGCTTTATCGAAAAGACCTTTATCAAGTCCCTCTATAGCTTGATGAACCTCATCCTTTGTGGCTGAGACACCTCGCTTGTCATAATTATATTGGTCAGACATATTTTAAGTTTGCCCTCAAAGATAAAATTAAAGTAAACAATTCGCTACCTTATGTTTTATATTTTGAAGCAGAAATATAAATTATTATGCAGGACAAAAAGTACTGGGAAAACCGATGGCAACTCGATCAAACAGGCTGGGACCTCAAAGCTCCTGCTCCTGCAATTATGGAATTAGTGTTGACGAATTGTTCTAAGGAAGATAAGATACTAATTCCGGGTGCTGGAAATGCTTATGAAGCAGCTACCCTCTTTCAAGAATATGGATACGTGAATATTTTTATATGTGACTGGGCAGAACAACCATTGGACACTTTTAAAAAAAGAAATCCTAATTTTCCCAAAGACCAAATACTGCACATAAACTTCTTTGACATAAAACAACAATTTGACTTTATCATCGAACAAACCTTCTTTTGCGCTATACCAGTCGAACTAAGAAAGTCTTATTGTATTAAAGCGTATGAATTATTGGTACAAGGTGGACATATAATGGGTCTGCTATTCAATAGGAACTTTGATATTGAGGGACCTCCTTTTGGTGGTAGCAAAGAAGAATATGAAACGCTATTCAGAGGATTATTTAAAATCCGCCGATTAGAGAATTCCCAAATCTCTATTAAAGCTCGACAAGGTAGTGAGTTGATTTTTGCCTTCGAAAAGTGTTAATGTTAGAATTTTTAGATTATATAATTGGGCTTGATACCCTTATATCCTATATTTGTTAAACACCTATCTTCCTTACATACATTAAGAGCACCGAGTCAAAACTTTAATTGTGACAAATAAGAATCAATCATTTTTTAAAAAGTACGGAGCCGTTCTAGGTGTACTAGTGGTTATTGCGGCCTTTACCATTTACTTTCAAGGAAATAAGGACTTCAAAAAAGAAAACCTACAAGCTTCTGCACTACAAGCATCAAAAATAGAATTGGGTTCCTTACTGATTACTATCCCTGAGGAACGATTTGGCTTTGTCTTGGACACCTTTGATTCTGTAATAACTGACACTATTCAACGCAACCAGTTCCTTGCTGACATACTTCTTAAGCACGGAGTAAATTATCAGCAAATTGATGCGATTGCAATTAAAAGTAAAGATGTTTTTGACATCCGACAATTGAGGGCTGACAAGCCTTTTACACTTCTAACACGTGATACAAGTAAAGGAGCTGATTACTTCATATACGAACCAAATATAGAATCCTATGTAGTATATGAGCTGAAGGGCGATCAAAATATTGAACTAATCAAAAAACCGATAGTTATTAATTCTGCAAAACTCAATGGTTCAATCAAGTCGAGCCTTTGGCAGGCAATGACAGATGCCGGAGTAAGCTATGAATTAACTGCCAAAATGGAGGATGCCCTTCAATGGTCTGTAGATTTTCACCACATTAATAAAGGTGATATCTTTAACCTGGTCTATGACGAAAAATATGTTGATGGACAAAGTGCAGGAATAGAAATGGTAAAAGCTGCACATTATAAAACATCTGGAAATGATTACTTTGCAATTTTTTTCGACAAAGCTGGTCTTGAAGGTTATTACGATGAGCTAGGACGACCTATGTCAAAGACTTTTCTTAAAGCGCCGGTAAAGTATTCTAGAATTTCTTCTCGTTACAATTTAAGAAGATTCCATCCGGTTCAAAAACGTGTAAAACCACATTTAGGAACAGATTATGCAGCCCCTTACGGCACGCCAATATTTGCTGTTGCAGATGGTATTGTAAGTAAAAAGGGCTACACAAGAGGAAATGGAAATTACGTCAAGATAAAACATGATAAAGTATATTCTACCCAATACCTACATATGCAAAAATTTGCAACTGGGGTAAATAGGGGCTCTCATGTCAAACAAGGTCAAGTAATAGGATATGTAGGATCTACAGGTCTTGCTACAGGTCCACATGTTTGCTTTAGGTTTTGGAAAAATGGAAGACAGGTAAATCATCTATCACTCCGATTCCCACCACCAGATCCATTGCCAACTGAGGCATTAGACTCCTTCTTTCTGGTTCGGGATCTGTACTTAGAGGAACTGGGCTTAGAATTACCAAAAGAAGAAAGTCTACCTGGATTGGATTCAACCTTGGTTGTTAATTAAAAAAAGCCCGCTGATAATATCATCAGCGGGCTTTTTTTAATTCATCATAAAATGAGGATTGTTCATTTTAGCAATCAAAGCTTTAGAACCTCCAGCATCTTCTAAAATCTTATTCCAGAGCACAGACCAACGTTTTGCAAAGATATAGTTTGGATCTGTATCGGCTACGATCCATGAACCAGACTCAATCTCTTGCGCTATCTGATCAGGTTCCCAACCAGAATAACCAAGGTAGAACCGTATTTCATTAGGCTGAATTAAGCTTTTTTCAATGAATAACTTCAATTTTGCAAAATCTCCTCCCCAATAAATCCCGTTAGCTATCGCAATAGAATTGTCAAGGATATCGCCTTTAGTATGTATATAATGAATAGTATCTGTTGATACAGGGCCACCATAATATACTTTACTATCAAATTCCGGAAAATCTAAAACTAGTTCCTGAATTGCAAAATCTAGTTGTTTGTTAAGAATAAAACCAAGAGAGCCTTCTTTATTATGCTCACACATATAAATTGCTGCCCGCTTGAATACGGACTCGTCCATAAATGGATCTGCAACTAAAATTTGTCCTCTCTTTAGTTTGTAGTCTACCATCAAATTCTATTTATAAGGCTGAATTTGGAAATCGTCTATCGATTCTCATAATGAATCCTCTCAAAACCTTTCCAGTTCCACCTACTTCGATATATTCACTAGCACCATCTGCAATCATTTGCTTCATAGTATCAGTCCAACGAACAGAACCTGTTAATTGTTTTTTAAGATTCAATTTTATTTCTTCAATATCTGTAGTTGCCTTAGCGGTAACATTTTGATAAATAGGACAAGCAGGTACAGAGAAATCCGTTTCATCAATTGCTTTTCCAAGTTCTTCTTGAGCGGGCAACATTAAGGGAGAATGAAAAGCTCCTCCAACCTGAAGAACGATTGCTCGTTTGGCTCCAGCTTCTTTTAATTTTTCACAAGCCTTATTTACCCCTTCTATTGAACCTGAAATAACTACC
>JAQXAY010000265.1 GCA_029252685.1 Saprospiraceae bacterium
ATCCCAAGCTAGAATCTCCGATATTACCATTGTGATTCCATCATTTGCATATAGCGTAATGGTTTCATTCATTAATCCATTAAGGTAATTAGTGGCTCCTGTTACGCCTCCTTTATTGCTTACGATATCATCGTCAATTTCAAAGTAAACACGTATACAATCACCGCTTGTTCTAGATTCATCGTAAGAAAGCATCTCCTTAGGATAACCATTTCCATCATCTTCAGTAGAGCAATCTAGTTCAAATGACTGATCTAGGTCTTGGTCATTATAAGCTATATGTAATTTTGAGTGCTTTACCTTTCCAATGATTGTGTTTAAAATCCCTTGGTGAATGAAAACCATAATCTCATCATTGAATATGGATACTGATGCAAGTGAATTCAGGTCACCTGAGACAATACCATTGTAGAATAAACCAGATTGGAAGTCAACAGGATTTTTGCGGTCTGAACTTTTCCTTAGAATAAAATCATCTGCAAGAACCTTATTTTGAATTAGATCCAATTTTACTGGACCTTCATTAGTCTGGAATATTAAAGAAAGAGCTTCGTGTTTTGCATTAAACAATTTTTGGATTTCATCTGTGTTTAATTCAAGAAGTAGCCCTTTTTCAAGGCTTCTTTCAAGGTCTAAATCTTCGAGAGATTGGTCTGAGAGTTTAGTGATGCTGTATTCAGGAAACGAAAACATTTTTTGCGCATCTAAAATTTTTTGTCCGAGCTTGCCATTAGCAAATAGCAAAGAGGGAAGCACAACTAGTATTAGTAGTTTGATGAACTTCATTTTTGTAAGTTTTGATTAGTAAATGTATAGCTACCCTTTACAAAGGGATAATTATCCTATCTGATAGATAATTTAAAGTCGTGTCGGGTGGTGGGTTATTAGGGCTTATTATTAGCCGAATTGTAAATTTATTATTACTAATATAATAAAAATGAATTAAAAATTATGTTTTTTGATTAGTTGCCAAATTTAATATTAAATACTCAGGAGTATTGCTTGGTGTGAATTTTGTTTTTAAGAAATTTAACATGTAAATAGCTTGTTTTTTATCGAACTTAATTCTTGTTTCAAACATAGGATAAGTGTTTATGTCACATCAATTCATCTATGGCATATGTTCGAAGATTATCATTTTGGGGAGGACTATGGGCCGGCTTCAATGGTTCAGGAAGACTTGGCGCGTATTCGTTTAGGTTTGACTTTAGAGTTTGATCTTACTCAAGCTAAGTCAGCTGCTATACTAGACATTTTTTTTGACCTTAAGCTAAGTTTACTTCAATCTAAATCAAGCTCTTATGTTTCTCTGAGGAAACTAATTATAAATTATAATAAGGATACTTTTCAAAGCTTTAGTGCCCATTTAATTCAGTCTGATCTTGTGGAAGATTATTTAATAGAAGATGTTTTGAATTTTATCCAAATAATGGACTTGGATCTGGGGCTTTCAGAAACGATAGCTACAAATATTTTAATTTATCTAGCTATATCAATTGGCGAATAGGTAGCGCTGCCTGTTAATTTTGTTGCTGAGTATACATTGTTGTGTAATGTTGATGTGATTTGTGGTGATTGGATTAAAAAAGGGAATCTAAAAGCGTGTCATGAGTTACTTGGGTAATTCAGACTGACTTTTAGATTCCCTAAGTCGTTTTATAAGGGTGTTTCCTAAAAAAGAGTTTATGCGACTTAAATTAATCGTTCAAAAGTCTTTTTTGCTTTTGTGTTTATTTTTCTTCTAAAAAAGAAAAATACGTTTGATCTAATTTAATAGGGATTTATTGTATTCCCAATGTTTGCAAGACTGTAAGCGCAAATAGTGTTAGTACTATTTAGATTATGTTAATCTTAAATCTTCAATACATTGTTAAAAATGAATAATCGAGCATTTTGTCCTCCTATATTTTTTAATTTCTACACTATTGCCATTACGCTATTCGTGTTGTAATATATTATCATAATATACGAATTCCGTATTCCCTCTGGACTTAATTTTACCTTCAATACCTGAACGTACATTACTGCTATAATTGGGGTGATATTCTATTTTTTATAGGGACTTCAGGCTAAAACGTTTTCTAGGGTCGAAGATCGGTCTTGGGTTAATTATAAAATATTGCGCCTCAGGTTGGTTGTTAAGGATATAGACTGCTTCAATACTTCATTTGTTGTTAATCTTGAATACCTAGGTATTTTTAATTAGATAGCTACTTTTGATAATTCCATCTTCATGATCAATATCAAAACTGATAGATTGAGCGGGTAGTGTATAAGAGATGCCGACTATTATTAGAAAAGTTATTAGTATAAGCATAATAGAAGGTTTAATAGTTTTAATCGCTTAAGTATAAATATTTGTATTTCAATGAGTTGTGTATAGTTTGTTAATCAAATTATAAAAGTGTTAAGCTTTTCAAATCTAATTAAGATGCAATTAGATTTGTTTGAGATAAAGTACCTTAAGAGTGGAGTTATAAAAAATAAAGCCTCATCAATACTTATTGATGAGGCTTTATTTTTACTTAGTAGGTTTTTTGATTGCGGATGCTTCAATATATATCCTATTTACCTTAGGAAGACTAGATTTTATCTTCGCTTCAAGTTTGTCAACCTCCTCTTCTATGGCATCTGCATTAAGATGGTCTTTGAAATGCACATCTAGGTTGATTAATATTTCATTTGGACCAAAATATAAACTAAGTGGTTGTTTATATGAAATAATGTCTTTTGATGCTTTAAGTATTTCTAGGATTTTATTTTTATCCCTCGCAGTCAAACCTTCACCAATAAGGAGTCCCTTACATTCTTTTGCAAAGAAAATTGATACGGTTATAAGCAATAGACCTATGAGTGCGGACCCTAAACCATCGAAGAATAGTAAACCAGTCATATCTCCAAGGAAAACACAAACAAGTGCTATAAGCAGCCCTAAGCATGCAGCAGCATCTTCAATCACGATTGCAACGGTGGAGCTGTCTTTGCTTTCAGCAAGTGACTTAATAAAGGATAATTCTTTGGGTCTGTTGGAATTAAATGTCTTGAGCGCAACTATCAAAGCGTAACCCTCGAAAAGTAGAGCTAAGATTAGCACAACGTAACTCCAGATTAAATTCTCAAGGGGTTCAGGGTGTAATATGTGATGAATACCTTCATATAGTGCCACACCTCCTCCAAGTGCAAAAATTAAAATGGATACTACAAAGCTCCAGAAGAATATCTCATTCCCATATCCAAAGGGGTGTTTCTCATCAGCTGGTTTTTTACTTTGTTTTATTCCAAATAATAAAAGTATACCATTACCTGTATCAACAAGTGAGTGAATCCCTTCGGATAGCATTGAGGAAGAGCCTGTGAAGAAGGAAGCTGTGAATTTACTGATAGCTATAGCGGAATTCGCTATGATAGCTCCATAGATTGCTTTTTTTGAAGAACCTGCCATATTAATTTTTATCTAAATGGATCCTTTGACATGTAATTAAAGATACCTCCTATAATGAGGCCTAGAAATAATCCAAGTCCAACGCCAAGCAGCATATTCTTCAGAATGAATCCGAAAAATAGTCCGAAAAAAAGCCCAATGATAGAAAAATATAAAAGGTAGGATTTTTTCATAGTCTACAGTTGTTTTTAACTTGAAGTAATAAAGGTAATTGTTTTTTAATTTTTAATTCCGACACAATGAACAAAATTATTTCTAGCTCTGTAATATTTTTTTTACTTCCATTGGTTTTAATTTTTCTTTCTTCATGCTCTAAGCCGGAAGATAAAACTTCAGTGGTAAATGTAGCAGGAGGGGAGATTGTCCGAATTGAAAATTTTGAATCTAGATATGTTGAATCTAGACACATTGATATTTGGTTGCCACCAGCCTACGGAAAGGGAACTGAGCTAGGTGTCTTGTATATGCATGATGGACAGAGTTTATATGATGCGACTACAACCTGGAATGAACAAGAGTGGGGGGTAGACGAATTTTTTGTTAAGTTCCCTGATTTACAAAACTATATTGTTGTTGGTGCTTGGAATGCAGGGGCCAATCGTTGGAATGAGTATTTCCCTTCTAAAGCCTTTAATTATATGTCAGTTTCCTCTATGGAGCTATTGCATGGACATGGGATAGATTCAATTGAGGATAAATTTTCATCAGATCAATATTTAAAGTTTCTAGTTGAGGAATTGAAACCATTTATAGATTCGAATTTTGAGGTAAATAATTCAAGGGAATACACAGCGATTATGGGATCAAGTATGGGTGGTTTGATTTCTTGGTATGCGACTTGTGAATACCCTGCTATTTTTGGAACTGCGCTTTGTCTTTCTACCCATTGGCCGGGTATATTTACGAATGAAAATAATCCAATCCCTACTGCATTCTTAGATTATTTGGAGGATCAATTAGATGTTTCAGAGGGCTACAGGTTTTATTTTGATACGGGCACAGAAACTCTAGATAGTTTATACTTGGTTCATCAGTCTAAAGTAGATTCTTTATTTAGAGGCAAGGGGTTCTCAGAACAGAACTTTTTGTCTAATGTGATCGAGGGGGCTGGCCATACGGAAGATTATTGGAGGGCAAGGCTTGATTTACCATTCACTTTTTTAATGCAATAAAGAAAGGGCCCATTAAAGGCCCTTTGCTTATTGTGATAATGTTTGTTGGTAAGATCCAATCAATTCCGACTGTATATTTGCCGGAACAAGTGCATAGTGACTTAGGATCCTTGAAAATTTGGCTTTACCTTGAGATATTGCTCGTATGTTAGAGGCATATTGGTACATTTCAGCTTGTGGAACATGTGCCACAATTTTTTGGTAAGCTCCTTCGGAGTTCATTCCCTGTATGATTGCTCTTCTTGACTGCAGATCTGCCATTATATCTCCAGTAATATCGGAGGGGCAAAGTACTTCAAGCTGGTAGAATGGTTCTAAAATTTTCGATTTTGCATTTTCGAAAGCTTCTTTAAATCCATAAGATGCTGCAAGCATGAAGGCCATGTCATTTGTATCTACCGAATGCATTTTTCCGTCATACACATAGACTCTTATATCCTGTACACAGGATCCCGTTAGGGGGCCACCTTCCATACGTTTAATGATCCCTTTTTTTATGGCATTGATGTATTTACTATCTATTGATCCACCCACTATACACCAGATCAATTCAAGTTTACCTCCCCAGGGTAGTTCGTCAATGATTATATCTTTTACATTAAAATCTTTTTTATTCACAGGACCATCATTGAGCGGTTCTATTTTAAGATGAATTTCTGCGAATTGGCCTGATCCTCCGCTTTGTTTTTTATGTCGGTACACTGAATTTGCCGATGAACTAATTGTTTCTCTATAAGAGATTGCAGGACGTTCAAAATGCATTTCAAGATTATAGACTTTTAGTATTCTATATTTTATTAATTCTAAATGTTGCTGTCCCTGACCATGAAGGAGTATTTGTTTTAGTTCAGAATTGTTTTCGACTAGGATAGTTGGATCTTCATTTTCAATAGTATGTAATACTTTGATGAGTTTTTCCAATTCACGTTCATCATTTGCTTTAAATGCTGTTCTTATTTTTGATTCCGGGAAGTTTATTGGTTCGATTTTGTGACTGCTTCCCTTTGCATTCAGGGTATCATTGGTGTGTGTAGACTTTAGTTTTAACAATACACCTAAATCGCCAGCATGCAAGTATTCTTTAATACCTGTCCGTTCTTTTCCATTACATATGTACACATTTGGTATTCGCTCATTTTCAGAGGATTGTGCATTTTTGAGTTCATCTCCTGCTTTAACCTTTCCAGCATAGACTTTAAAATAACTCACAGTCCCTACACTTGGCTCAGAAATGGTTTTATATATAAAAATGCTCGTTGGGTCAGTGTCGTTACAATCTATTTCGGAACCGTCTTCTAGATTTCCATTTGGAGCTTGTTCAGGTGAAGGGCAGATATCATTTATAAAGCCCATTATTCGTCCAGATCCAATATTGTTCTCTGCTGAACAGATGAATACTGGAAAGAAACTTTGTTGACTAATACCAAGAGTAAGTCCATGGGCAAGCTCCGTTTCACTCAAAGAGCCTTCTTCAAAGTATTTTTCCATTAAGGCTTCATCATTTTCAGCGGCTGCTTCTACAATGGCATTATGCATATCTTGCATCTGATCCTTGAATGCTTCAGGAATAGCTATTTTAGATGGCTTTCCACCATCTTCATTGAACTTATAGTTTACCATTCTGAGCGCATCAACGATTTGATCAAATGAGTTGCTAGAATCTACAGGTATTTGAATGGGTAGTATTTTTTTTCCAAATCTATTCCTTAGTTGCTCAATGGTGTTTTCGTAGTCTGCTTTTTCTTTATCCATTTGATTGATAACAAAGATGGTTGGTTTTTTATATTCCTGGATGTAGTCCCAGATAATCTCTGTGCCAACTTCAATCCCGTTTTGAGCATTAATGGTCATTATGGCAGTGTCTATGACTTTCAAGGTAGAGAGGACTTCACCTATAAAATCATCGTATCCTGGAGTGTCAATAATATTTATTTTGGAAGATTTCCAATTGGCATGCAGTGGTGTAGAGAAGATGGAATGTTGCTTTTCTTTTTCGATGTTTGTGTAGTCTGAAAGTGTGTTTTGCTGTGTAATACTTCCTTTTCGTTGAGAACCTTTTGATTCAAAGACCATGGTCTCAACAAGGGTGGTTTTTCCGCTTCCGGAGTGGCCAAAGACCCCCACATTTCGGATGTTTCCTGTTTTGAATTCCATAATGATAACTATTAAAAGGTGATTGAATTGAGTTTGAGGGCTCAACTGTAGATGTGACTGATTGTGATGGTGTTACTATAATATAACGAAAATTAAACAAAGATAAAGTAGCTGGAATCTAAAAGAAATAAGCTCCTTAAACTTGTGGTCTTTTAGGCACGTAATACATATTCGACCAATGGGACTTTAGCATCGATACAGATAATGTTAAAAGGATTCATATTTATTAGCTAATTTGTATTATGTGTCAACTCAATACTTAAATAGTAAATTATCATAATAATGAATGTACCAGCAGTTAATCTACCAAGAATTGTTGTCATTGGATGTGGGTTTGCAGGATTGAAATTCACAAAGAGAATTGATAGTTCTAGATTTCAGGTTGTCTTGATCGACAAAAACAATTACCATACTTTCCAACCTTTGTTGTATCAGGTTGCAAGTAGTGGTTTAGCGCCTGATTCTATAGTGTATCCAATTAGAAAAATTTTTAAAGGAAAGTCAAACTTCTTTTTTAGAATGGCTAAAGTGGAGCATATTTCTACTGCTGAAAAAATGGTGCACACTGATATTGGGCGGATTAAATATGATCACTTAGTTATAGCATCTGGAGCGACCAATAATTTCTTTGGTATGGAACAAATTGAAAAGTATTCTATGCCTATGAAAAGTCTTACAGAGTCTCTTGATCTTAGAAGTTTGATCCTTCAAAATTTTGAGGAAGCATTAAACACGAATGATCTTGAAGAACGGAACAGGCTAATGAATTTTGTAATTGTAGGTGGCGGACCTACTGGTGTTGAATTGGCAGGTGCTATTTCGGAATTAAGGGAACATGTGCTTCCTAATGACTATCCAGATCTTGACTTCCGGCAAATGCAGATTCATATTATTGAAGCTGGTAGTAGAGTTTTAGGTGCCATGAGTGAACACGCATCACAAAAAGCTAGCAAAGCTCTGGATAAGTTTGGCGTCCAAGTTTGGCTAGATACTCGGGTAGAGGATTATGATGGCGATACTGTGCAAACTTCTAAGTCTAATTTTGAATCAAAAACTATGATATGGGCTGCGGGTATACAAGGATCTATACCCGGTGGATTGAATGCAGCAGTTGGAAGAGGGCGGCGAATCTTAGTAGATTCGTTTAATCAGATTGAGGGAATGGATCAAGTTTATTCTATTGGAGATGTGGCTCAGATTAACTCTGAAGATTATCCAAATGGGAATCCCATGCTAGCTTCTGTTGCGGAGCAACAAGGCGCACATTTAGCTCGTAATCTAAATCGAAGTTTAGGTGGCAGACCATTACAACCTTTTGTATATAAAGATAAAGGAACTATGGCTACCATTGGGAGGAATAAAGCAGTTGTTGACTTGCCCTTTTGGAAATTTTCTGGATTCTTTGGCTGGTTGACTTGGATGTTTGTTCATTTAATGCTGTTGGTTGACTTTAGGTCTAGGTTGGTCGTTTTTGTAGATTGGGTTTATAGTTATATCCGATATGACAAAGGAACTCGACTAATTGTTAGAAAGGCTGGGACATTCAAAAAGCAGGACAGGTCTTAATCGATATTATTAGGCTAGAATTGAACTATAGAAGATTTTTTTCTCTTTCTACAATAGGAATTGATTAAATTCGGTTTTTATTTAGCAATATTCTTTAGAATACTTGCTATGCTAGGAATCCATTCAATAAAAAATTAAGATTATAGAATGAAAAAATTAATTTTGTCCATCGTACTCATTTTTGGGGTATTAGGAACAGTTTTTTCACAAAAGGAAAAAGGAATGTACGCGAAGTTTAAAACGAGCAAAGGTGATATTCTTGTGCAATTGGAATATGAGAAAACACCAATGACTGTAGCTAATTTTGTTGGATTAGCAGAAGGAAAAATTGAGAATAAAGCAAAAGGAGAAGGAGAGCCATACTATGATGGTTTGAAATTCCACAGGGTTATTCCTGACTTTATGATTCAAGGGGGATGTCCACAAGGAACAGGAACTGGTGATCCTGGTTACAAATTTCCAGATGAGATACATGCAGATCTAAAGCATGATGCTCCAGGTAAATTGTCTATGGCTAATGCTGGTCCTGGTACAAATGGGTCTCAATTCTTTATTACACATGTAGCTACGCCTTGGTTAGATGGAAAGCATACAGTTTTCGGTCATGTAATAGAAGGCCAAGATATAGTAGATTCTATTGCTCAGGATGATATACTTGAATCTTTAGAAATCATTCGCAAAGGGAAAGATGCTAAGAATTTTGATGCTGCAGAGGTATTTGAAGCACAAATAGAAGCTATTAGGCAGGCAGAACTTGGAAAAGTAAAAGCTGCAGAGGAAGCATTTAAAAAACTTACTGAAGGAGCTGAAGTAACTGAAAGTGGACTTGCTTATATCATCACTGAAAAGGGAACTGGTGAGCAAGCTGCAGCAGGTATGAGCGTTACTGTTCATTATAAAGGTATGCTTACTGATGGAACTGTTTTTGATTCTTCTTACTCAAGAAATGAACCGATTGAGTTCCCATTGGGTGAAGGTCGAGTAATCCCAGGATGGGATGAGGGTATTGCACTTTTGACTGTAGGGTCAAAGGCAAAATTAATAATTCCTTCAGATCTTGGTTATGGTTCTAGAGGTGCTGGCGGTGTGATTCCTCCAAATGCTACACTTATCTTTGAAGTAGAGTTGGTTGCTGTTAAGTAAATCCGGCATACATAATATATAAAGAGTCACTGCATTTATGCAGTGGCTTTTTTATTTTAGCAGAAGTATGGTGTTTTTTGTTCTTTTTACACAATGGCGTTTACAATAAAATCCGATGCAATGAAGATTCTTCTTATTTCAGATACGCATGGTTACATGGGGACAGATATTATTGACTTACTTGAAGGAGTTGATGAAGTATGGCATGCTGGAGATGTTGGTCCAGGTCCTGTAATTGAGGATCTTGAAAAGCATATTAAGATTCGATCTGTGTATGGAAATATTGATGATACTGCTATTCGAGATAAAAGCCCATTGAACCAAATATTTGTACTTGAAGGTCTAAAGTTTCTGATGACACATATTGGAGGATATCCAGGGCGTTATACAGCTCGAGTAAGGGCCCTAATCCAGGCGGAAAGGCCCAATGTTTATATTTGCGGACACTCTCATATTCTAAAAGTAATGCCTGACCGCAAAAATGATTTGTTACATCTTAATCCAGGAGCTTGCGGGCATCATGGTTTCCATAAAATACGAACAGTCCTTCGTTTTGATGTTTTGAAAGGTGAAATTAAGCATATGGAAGTTGTGGAACTAGGAAAAAGAGGTTCTACTTTATCTTAAAATTATTTTACTCATCCAGTAATTTCTTATCATAATATGTTGGAAAATTATAAAGCTACTACCTATAGGGTTTTTGTTGATAATGGACAGAATATCGATGTTTTAATTGGTCAAAAAAATGCTAAGCTGGATTCTTTCCTTCAAGCTAACAAAGCCAAAACTTATGCTGTTATAACCGCATGGAATCCATATTCATCGGTTGTTTCAATGGAATCTAACCATGCATCTAATTTATCATTAGAATCAGAACTAAAGCAGTTCAGTTATCTCAATGGTATTGGTATACCCGCTCAGCCTTCAGATTGGGAAGGAGAGAAGAGTTTTTTTGTAATGGACATCACAAAGGAAGAGTCTTCAAGGCTTGGTATTGCTTTTAAGCAGAATGCTATTGTTTTTGGCTGTATTAACAAGGCACCTGAAGTGATTATGCTAGTTTAGTTAAAGTAATTAGTTAATTGCTCTATCCCGACTTTTATATCTTGACAGCATCTGTTAATAAAGTCTTCTTGCTCTAGTTGTGAGTCAATAAGTTGTAGCGCTTGCTCACCGTCAAAATCTACGAATGCGAGTCTGAATGTAAATTCTTCAGCTGGTCTTCCAAAGTCGATGCCAGGTAATACAGCGACTCCTATTTCTTCTAGCATGATTTCTGCTAAAGTGGTACTATCTTTTATACCTCGTCTTTCTAGCATTTCTCGTTTAGGTTCCGCACTAACAAAAAGGTAAAACCCTCCCATTGTAGGATGGATACTCAAGCCCGCAGCGCTAAGATTTTGTTGGCAATAGCTTGATACAATTTTTAGGATACGATTTGACTTGTCAAGGTATAAATCTAATTCATCAGCTTTCTGGAATGCTGTAATAGCAGCATATTGTATCGGTGCACTTACAGATGTGTAGGTTTCACTTGCAATAATGCTCATATAATTTAAAATTTCTTTGAGCGATTCTGGAAATGCTGCTGTTCCTAGTCTCCAACCTCCAGCACCGCACCATTTACTTAAGCCTGCTGTGACTATTGTTCCCTCAGGGTAGTACTCAGCGATAGAGTGGTGTGAGTCAAAGCTAAGGGCTCCGTATATTTCATCCGCAATGATGACAACCTTATACTTTCTTGCTACACCAGCGAGAGCTTCTAACTCTTCCTTTGTGTAGGTCTGGCCTGTTGGGTTGTTTGGGTAATTAAGGATACTTACTTTTTGCCCTGGATTATTTTTGCAGGCCTGTTCAAAAGCTTCAGCCGTTAACTTCCATTGGCCTTCATAACTGCATGGTATCCACTCGAAGTTGATACCCGCTAATCTGCCCTGTGGTTCGTAAGAGACCCAGGAAGGGCTAGCTAATAATAAAGTGGCATCAAGTGCTAGTAATATATCATAAATAAGCTCCTTTGAGCCTGGTCCAATTTGAATGTTCTCAGAACTATAATCTAATTGATTTACTCGTTTATGATAGTCTGCAACTGCAATTCTTAGGGGTTCAAGACCCTTTGTATTTAAATAGTCTTTTTGGTGAGCATTGTCTTTTAGTGCTTGAACAACAACAGCTGGGACTGGAAATGGAGACTGGCCAAGTCCGAACCTAACTATTTTTTTACCCTTATTTTGAAGGGCTTTACTTTTTTCGTTTATCGCTAATGTAGCAGAGGGCTTTATATGTTTAAGCCGCTCAGCTATCTCTACCTTAGAATGTTCTGGTATCATTTTAATGCTTGATTAATATCTTTAATTATATCTTCTACCGTTTCAATTCCAACTGACATTCTTATCAGTCCATCTGTTATTCCGTTTTTTTCGCGCATATCTCTTGCCACATTTTTATGTGACATACTAGCTGGGTGCAGGATTAATGTATCTGTGTCCCCAAGTGTTGGAGCTAGTACGCAGAATTTGATTTTTTTCATAAATTCTATTCCTGCCTCTAAGCCTCCTACTAGTTCAAAACTCATCATTCCACCAAATCCAGACATCTGTTTCTTTGCAAGTTCATGATCTGAATGGTCTGTTAGACCAAGGTAATTAACTAATTTAATTTTATCTTGTTTTTGTAAATATTCTGCTAGCTTTTGTGCATTTTCCTCATGTCTGTCCATGCGTAAGGTTAATGTCTTTAAACCATTGTGTGTTAACCAAGCATCCCAAGGATTGCAATTTGTACCAGCGAGTTTCATGGTAGTCCAAACTTTTTCCTGCATAAAAGCCTTGTCTTTACCAATAATAACTCCCGCAATTGAATTACCATGTCCATTTATGAATTTTGTAGTTGAATGGATTACAAAATCGCAGCCAAGTAATAATGGTCTTTGGAAGTATGGAGTAGGGAAGGTGTTGTCAATTGCAGTATAAACTTGATATTTTTTTCCTAATTGACAGAGTGCCTTTATATCTACACAAGCTAAGGTTGGATTTGCCGGGGTTTCGAAATAAAGCATTTTGATTGCTGGATTTGCCTTCAATAGCGATTCAACCTGATTCAGATCTTGGAGATCTGTAAATATGGGTTCAACACCCATGTTTTTGAATATTTTTTGAAGAAGCTCAGTAGTTCCTCCATACAAATTTCCTTGGCTAAGGATTTTGTCACCAGCTTTAAGCGTAGACATAAAAAGAGTTGATATCGCTGACATCCCTGAAGATACCATGATACCTGTCGCTTCCATATCCGAACCATAGGCTTCAAGGTCTGCTAGTTTTTGTGCAACAGCTTCTATGGTAGGATAACCATATCGACCATAGACATGACCTT
>JAQXAY010000267.1 GCA_029252685.1 Saprospiraceae bacterium
GATCGTGGATGTAGAGAATTCAAAATTCTGGGACAATCCCAATGAATTTGAGTCCATAAAAAAGGTTCTTCAAAGAACCGATTACAAATTAGGAATGAACTATATAAGCATAAAATAAAAAAAGGCGCTCTGGAAATAGAGCGCCTTTTTTTATACTAATAACAGCTTACTTAGTAACAATATTTACATTGATATCAAAATCATCGTAAATAACCTTATCTCCTAAATTATCAAAGAAAGAAGGAGACCCATATCGCACATCGAATTTACTTCTATCTAATTTAATTGCAGCAGAAGCTGAAAAATTACCATCTTGAAAAGATCCTGTTGCATCAAATGTAACAGCTTGCGTAATATCCTTAATAGTAACATCAGCTTGTATTTCGTAACGACCATTCTCGTTATATTTTACCGATGTAATCATTAGTTTAGCCTTCTTATGTTTAACGGTACTAAAAAAGTCCTCAGAATTTAAATGTCCTTCAAGGCTTTTTTTCCCACCACCAGAAATATCAGTTACAATTATACTAGTCATATTCATAGTAAATTCACCACCAACAAGTACACCATCCTGCAGCTGAACGCTTCCAGACTCGATATCTACCGTTCCATAATGATTACCACCTAACTTATAGGCCTTCCACTCTACTGTAGATTTTTGTATATCAATTGTCTTATCCTCCAATACCGGATTGGTAATTGTAAAAGAAGAAAATAGTACCGCAGTAACTAATGTTGCTAAAAATGTCATTTTCATAATTAAAATATTATTTGTAATTACAAATATAACTCAATTATTCGTAATTACAAATTTGCTGTAAATAATGTTCTACCTTATCAAAGTGGTACTTCCTTCTATATACTCAGTGTGTCCATCTCTAAATTGAATAAGGACGGTCCATAGGTAAGCTCCTGTCTGTAACTCTTCTCCATTAAACGTACCATCCCAATAAAGCGCAGGATCGTTTAACAAATAATCGCCTTCTTTGTAGAAAACACGATCTCCCCATCGATCGAAGACTTGCATGGACAATACTTTTAAGTCCTCAGAGCCATGAACATAAAGAATATCATTCTGCCCATCATTGTTTGGCGTAAATGCTGTAGGCACAAGAATTATAGACTTTTTCCTTAGGAAAATATTGATGTAATCTTCTGCAATACAACCATTCTCATCAACAACTTGAAGCTGAACATATGTGCGGCCTTCGATATCTATAATTTGAGCATTGTTCTCAACTATAGTTCCAAAGTCAGCTGGACCCTCTATTTCCCAATTATATTCTAAAATTGGAGTCTCAAAACTTAATTGAGCGTCAATAACATACGTATTGATTTCTTCAAGTAGAACATCATCCCCAAGATCTATTGAAAGCGGAGCAGGCTCATCAATCTCAATATCTAAGAAGCTAAACTCACAGCCTTTTGAATCAGTAATAATTACATCATAGATACCTTCTGTCAAATATTTAAACAAATTATCTGCTTGGTTATCATTATCCGGATATAAGGTATATTCATACGGTGGAACACCCCCAGCTATCTCAAGGCCAATCATTCCATTATTCTGCCCATAACAAGCAACATCTTCTTTGAAATAACTAGCAAACACCTCCTCTGGGCTATCTACAATTACTTCTGCAACAAAAGAACAGCCTAATAAATCAGTAACGGTTACTTCGTAAGTACCAGCTGCTAATCCAGTAGCAGACTGCCCATTCTGACTACCCCAATCGTAAGAGTAGGAATTATTTGAACCTTCTACAAAAAGCGTTGCCTGACCGTCTATTGAACCAAAGCAAGAAACTGGATCTGAACTGTAAGTATAATCAAAACCAGTAGGTTGCTCAAGTTCGTATGATGCCTGAGCAATACATCCATTATCATCTGTAATTGTTACTTCGTGCAGACCTGCAGGAAGATTAAAAATATTATCTCCGATTTGATTATTTGATGAAACTCCCCACTGATAGGTGAAAGGTGCGGTACCATTTAAAGTAGATATACTTAAGCTTCCATCCTCTGAATCAAGACAACTAACTGGATCTACTAGCTGAATAAAAGGCACCATCTCTGCAGGTGCAGTTAGTACAATTGATTCTTCTATAGAACAACCAAATGCATCAGTAACCAATACTGTATAAGAATCTTCCACTAAGCCTGTAGCAATAAGTCCATTTTGAGCTATTCCTATCCAATCAAAGGTAAAGTCAGCAGGGTCAGCACTAATTCCTCCATAAGCAACATCTGACACTTCTACTATTCCATCTGCAGAATCAAAACAATTAGGATTTGTTGGATTTAAATCAACAGAAATCTGCGACGCTTGTTCAATTTCAAAATCTGTTGTGAAGGTACAATCATTAAAATCTGTAACTGTAAGTGTGTAAATGCCTGCTGAAAGCATTGAAGCATTTGGATCTGACGTATTATTCGACCAAGAATAACTTAGCGGAGCTGCTCCAGTAAGTAAGTTTACACTTGCAGTACCATCTGTTCCTTCAAAACAAACTGCATCTGTAGTTATAACCTCTACAGTCAGAGGATCAGGTGCATTAATTATGTTGCTCTCAATAAGCGTACAGCCTTTATCATCTGTGATCGTCACAGAATAAGTACCTTGATTTAAGTTGGATTGTGTATCTGTATTGCCAACAAGTCCATCCCATTGATAATTATAAGGTTCTGTCCCTCCTGATACTATTGCAACAATTTCACCCGCTGGACTATTTATACAAGAATCGTCTGTTATATCAAAGTCAACTTCTAAAATAACTGGTTGTTCAACTGTTGCATCTCCAACTTGTTGACAGCCTTCATTACTTTCTACAGTAAACCCATATGTTCCAGCCGCTAAACCTGTTAAAGTAAAATCAGTTTGTCCATCATCCCAAGTAATTATGTAATCTGACAAACTACCTGGCGTAGGAACAACATCAATACTTCCATCTGTATTATCGAAACAACTTGCATCAATTGTTGTAATTGCAAGATCGATACCAGCTGGATCAGTTAAATCACCTGTGGCTTCTTGAGAACATAGGTTCTCGTCGAGCACGGTTACCGTATAATTACCACTACCTAAATTGCTTAATACATCACTAGTATTTCCACCACCCCAATCATAGGTGTATACGCCAGAACCACCGCTAGGTGATACTGTTATCTCTCCATCCGTATTGCCTACACAACTTGGGTCTACAAGACCCAAAGAAAGTTCAATAGAATCTTGTTCCGCGAATTCAATTAAAGCTATTGCTTCACAATCATTATCATCCGTTACAGTCACCGTATATATTCCAGTAGCAAGATCATTTCGAATAGAATCAACAGACATTGCATCTGACCAGGTAAAAACATAAGGGAATTCACCCAGCACAACTTCAATTTCAGCCGAACCATCGGCAGAATTCCAACAAAGAGGATCAACTGAATCTACTGCCAACTGAATATCATCTCCAGAGGCTACAAGACCTGTGCCTTCAGTTACACATCCAGCAAGATCTTCAACAGTTACACTATAAGTTCCAACATCTAAAGAAGAAGCCGTAGGTCCTGAAACTCCCCCAGCATTTATATCCCAGATATAATTAAATATTCCTATTACTCCACCTGTAGCAGTTACGGTCAATGAACCATCACCACCATCACCACAAGAAACAGCTGTAGAGACAAACTCCAATTCAATAGGAGCAGATTCTGTTATATTAACAATAGCGGTGGACGCACACAGATAAGAATCGGTAACAACCACACTATAGCTGCCAGAAGGAAGATTATCTATTCTATTAGTATCAAGGGGACTTACATCCCATTCATAAGTATAAGGAAGTATTCCACCTGTCACAATAACACTAGCTGTCCCTGAATCATCCCCTTCACAAATTACAAAGTCATTAATTGCATTTGCAATTAATGGTTCAGGCTCTTCCACATTCACGGCGATATCACTAAGACATCCATTATCATCAATTACTTCAAGGGCTAATAGGCCAGGCCCTACGTTAGTAACTAACGCCCCTGTTGCATTACCTTGACTCCAATTATAGGAATAGGGCATTAGACCTCCTGATGCAGATCCAGTAAGTATAGCATTGGTTTCACCGTGGCAGCTTATAGGCTCATCGATAGTTATGCTAAGCTCCAAAGAATCTGGACTTGGTACAGTTATTTCATAGGATTCTAGACAGTTTACACCATCAAGAATATCCAAAGTGTAAATACCAGCAGAAAGACCAGTAAAGTCTCCACTCATATTTGTCTCGCCATTTAAGGTAAATTCAAATGGTGGGAATGTACCTGTAGCACTTAACTCTACGAAACCTGTTTCATCCCCATAACAGAGAATCCCTCCAATTGCATCCTCAATAGGAATTGCCCCATCACAAGATGGAGTCGTACAACTTGAGAAGCCTGAGAAACCACCACAATCATTATCAAACCCAATTATCTCAACTTGAACTTCAGTATTCAAATTCAAACCACATACTGTATGTGAAGTAGTTCCATTAGATCCAATAAATGGCGCATTATCGACACTTACTAAATACCCTATAGCACCAACAATAGGGTCCCAAGAAAATTCAATACAATCTGGTGCTGTAACTATACAACTTACATCTGGTGCCTCCAAAGCTGGTTGCACCTCTACAATTATAGTATCCGAACTAGTACATCCATAAGAATCTATCACTTCAAGAACATATTCTGTTGTAATATCTGGAGTCGCTACAGGATTCGGACAATCTGTGCAATCCAAGCCCGCAGACGGAGACCAGGAATAAAAAATATCATACACTGGATTAAACGTTATCGTCCAATCAAGTAAAGTCCCTTCAAAGCCTTCTGAATCGTCAATTACAAGTAATGTCCAAGTACCATTTGTAGTTGATCCATAACCAAGATCAGACCATAATCCCTCCGGATTAAACTCACCCGTGTAAGGTGCAGCATTGGCTGGAGGATCAATATAATCTATATCGATTATAGCTCCAGGTACAAAACAAGTATTTATGAAGTCATCTCCATTAGATCCGACATCTGTAACCAGTTCCATAAATAAGCCGTCTGGACTTTGCAAATATATATCAAGGTCTGATAACCAATTATGATCAACATTGATACAAACAGATTGAATTACATCTGGCCCCAATTCTATTGGAAGCACACCAGACACCTCTAAATCAGATGAGACTATAGAACCAACAGGGTCAATTAAATAATCTTGAATATTTGTAAAACTTGGAGGATCGGGTAAAACAACAGGTAATTCTCCCATTAAAGTAACTTCACCAATTTCACAAATCTCCACATCTGGTCCTAGGTCAAGTTCTGGTAATTCATTGTCTCGAATATATAGGTAAAAGGTATCTAGCGTACAGGGGTCTCGCTGAACAGCAAAACCAACATATTCCTCTGATTCTGCAATATTGTCCTCAAAGGCTACAAAAGGCACAGAGATACTCGTTTCACCAGCTGGAATAACAAACTCACTTGGAAAGGGAGCATAATCCACCCCTTCCGTAGCTGTTCCAAAAACACTAACATCCACTGTAAAATCACTTTCTGGTGCATTCGTCAGTGAAAATACTATATCACCTTCTGAGCAAGATTCTGCTACTACACCATTTAAAGATAGTGTATTAAATGCCACATCAACAGTACCAGTGCCAAAACTCTTTGCTTCAAGGAAAACTCCTGAATCAAAAATTTGATCTCCCGCATCCGAGATAGCAAGCTTTATTGTATATTCTTCACAAGGAGTTACAACCGCTCTAGCAGTAAAAACCTGTGTGTAACCATCATAAACAGGATGAGTATCCGAAAAATTATTATCTACATAAAACTCCTCATTGACTGGTGGACAATTACCACCATTTTGAGGGTGAATATTATTAATTGAAACAGGAGTTATTGTACCTGGAATAAGAGCAATGTTCTCAGCATTTAGTTCATAAGGACCATTGAAGCCTGGTCCACTTATAAAAAATCCAAATACATCATTAAAACTTGAACATGCATATTCAGGATATTCCTCAGAGGCAAATACATAATTAAACTCTAAGGTGTCTGAGGTAGGCACAAAACTAATTACGTATTTACATACATCACGTTCACCCAAACCTCCTGTAATACTGTTTAGGTCGAGATCTCCTGTAGTTGTATTTGTGTCATAACTAGCAAAGGTAGCACCTGGATTATCAATTCCTGTGCCTCCAGATTCGGATGATACCCTTCCTGAGGACATTACTACGCCTCGGTCCACACCAATAGTAGGAAGGCCATCTGAGAAATAACCTACTGCAAGCGGATCTCCAAAGAAACTAACATTAGTTACTAGAACACCATCGCCCAAAAAGACATTTGTTATAAGATTCTCTGGAGTATAGGGAGTTGTATTACCATCAACCACCGTAATCGGTTGTGCTAGGAGGTATTGGTTGAAAAACAACAACAATGTGATTGAGGCTATAGCTTTAAAGCATTTTTTGATCATAGCAATGCAATTGGTTTGGCGTATAATTTAGTATACAAAATTAGCAGATAAAATGAATTTACTTCTAATCATGGTCCTAATGAATGGGAAAATCTTCCATTAAAGATATTATTTTTCATAAAAGACAAACTAGTAATCCAAATATATGTCCTAATTAAAGAACTATTCATCGAAAATTAAAAGTACTTTGAACAACATATCTTATTATTGTGACAGCAATAAATTAAAATATTTCAACCATAGCATAAGAAATCATGAATCAATTCTTTAAATTTTTACTTGCATCACTATTGGGTACAGTTGTCGCTCTAGGCTTATTCGCTTTATTAGGTGTAGGTATCCTTGGATCGCTTGCATCAATGGGCGAGACAAAAGTTAACATCTCAGACAATTCGGTTCTAGTAGTAAACACGTCAACAATCATTCCAGACAGAACTAATAATGTTCAAATGGATCCTTTTTCATTTTCGGATGATAAGATATTGGGACTCTCAGACATACAAAAATGTATCGAGCAAGCTGCCGAGGATGAAAACATTGACGGAATCTACCTTAAAGCTAGCTCAGCAAGTTTACCGATGGCCTCGGCGAGTTCACTCAGAGCGAGCCTTGAAAAGTTTAAAGAAAGCGGAAAGTTCATCATATCTTATGCTGACAACTATAGCCAAAATGGATATTACATGGCTTCCGTAGCTGATTCCATCTATTTAAACCCAGCAGGAAGTCTTGAATTCAGAGGTTTCTCAGCTAATCTTACCTTTTTCAAAAAAATGCTCGATAAGCTCGGTGTGAAAATGGAGGTATTCTATGCTGGTAAATTTAAATCTGCCACAGAACCGTACCGACTTGAAAAGATGAGTCCAGAAAATAAAATCCAAGTAAGAGATATGATAACTGAGCTCTACGATGATTTTATTGAGGATATCGCTGTAAGCAGAGACCAAACAGAAGATCAACTTAAAAATACAGCAAATCAGCATCTTATCTGGAATCCAGAACAAGCATTGACTGCTGGATTAGTTGATGGCATAATGTATAAGCAAGATGTCAAAAACATGATCAACGAAAACCTTGGCATTGAAGCAGGTAAAAAGATCAAGTCCGTTTCAATGAACGACTACTTTACAACAATAAAAACAGATCTTTCCGTAAAAGATAAAATTGCTGTAATCTATGCAGAAGGTTCTATTGTTGCGGGTAAAGGCCAAGCAGGAAGCATCGGTGATGAAGCCTACATCAAGCATATACAAAAGGCAATCGACGATAAAAAGGTCAAAGCAATTGTGCTTAGAGTTAACTCTCCTGGAGGTTCTGCTCAAGCTTCAGAAAACATTCTAAATCATATCAAGCTAGCCAAGGAAAAAGGAAAACCAGTAGTAGTTTCAATGGGTGATTATGCTGCTTCAGGTGGATATTATATTTCCGCAGAGGCTGACCGTATATTCGCTCAGGATAATACAATTACTGGCTCTATAGGTGTTTTCTTGATGTTCCCTTCTGCTAAAGAGCTGATGGAAGAAAAAATAGGTATTACCTTTGATACTATTAAAACAGCCAGATTTTCTACTGGTCTTAACCCGCAAATGGGCATCAGTGCTCAAGAAGGTGCAGAGCTACAAATGCTGGCGGATCATGTCTATGATCAATTCCTTACTGTAGTATCAGAAGGTAGAGGTATGGATAAAGAAGCTGTAAATGAAATCGCTCAAGGCCGTGTTTGGACAGGTAAAAAAGCGCTTGAAATAGGTCTTGTTGATGAAATAGGAGATCTTAATCAAGCTATAGCTGCAGCTGCAGACTTGGCAGGTCTTGAGAAGTATCGATTGAAAAATCTTCCTGTTGTCAAAGATCCCCTACAGACTCTACTAGACGATCTTCAACAAAAGGATAGTCAAATTGCATCAAATATTCTTGAACAAGAATTGGGAGTATATTATGATGTTTTCAAATCCTTAAAGGAAGCTTCTCAAACAAAATCACAAGTAATGATGCGTATACCTTTCGATATTACTATTGAATAATCAACATCTTACTAAAAAAAAGGCTCTGAGTAATAACTCAGGGCCTTTTTTATTTTTGAATCATAAACATTTAGTCCAATTTCAGCATTAAGAGAATAAATAATTTCATTGCACCTCCTCTATTTAAAATTAGATGAAATGATTTTTATATTTGAAGAAATTAAATTGCATTTATGAGGAGTATCTACATGTTATTATTTCTTTTGCTAAGTTCTATCGGTGCAATTGCTCAAAGCTCGCACGACCAAAGATTACTTGAATCTTATGAAAGTGAATACCTAGATCGACTAGAGGAACAGAGCCCTGTTATATACCAAAGGCTAAACTTCTATCTTGACAATACCTATCAAATCATTGAGAAGCATCCAAGAAAATTCACTGGACCAATTGAAACAATTAAAATAAAAGACCTAGATAATATAAACATATTTGAGGTTCAAAACTCAAACAAAATTAGTCCAGATTACAAGAGAAAATTAGTATTCAAGATCAAAGGAACAAACAAACTTCTTCTTCTTGAATCTATGGAACAATTCAATAAGGACTTTAACAAAAATAGACAATCAAAATAAAGCTATACAAATGAAATTTCTCAAAATATTTCTCCTCCTTTATTTTGTGCTTTTTTCTACAAAACTATTTGCGCAAAACTTTGTGATGGATGGCACTCCTGTCAATTCATGTTCAGGGACCTTCTTTGACCCCGGAGGAGCCAATGGCGACTATGCCCCAAATCAAATAATCGCTACAACTATTTGCCCAGATTTCACAAGTGGAACGCATATATCACTTTCATTTAATCCACCTTCCATTGAAGGAAACGACAATCTTTGCTTTTATGATGGAGTAGACATAAATGCGACCTTGCTCACTTGTTCATCGGATTTTAATGGCGGCGCCTTTGTAGTTCAAGCTACCGCGGTAAATCCATCTGGTTGTCTTACCGTTGAATTCACCTCAGACGCTACTGGACAAGAAAGTGGATGGGCTGCTGTAATATCATGCGCTCCGGCATGTCAGCAAATCACGGCTATACTCGACTCAACAGATCCAATAGTAGTGCCAGTAGATACAGGATATATTGATATCTGCAAGGGAAGCACGGTCAATTTCAGTGGCAGTGGACTATATCCGCAAGATGGCATTGTATATAATCATTCAGACCTCACCTCCACATTTGAATGGAATTTTGGTGACGGAACCATTGCTTTGGGACCCAATGTGGTTCATAAATTTGATGATGCTGGAGGTTATGTTGTTCAACTAACGATTACTGATCAGTTTGGTTGTACAAACACAAATTTTCTAAATCAGAGAGTTCGAGTAAGTTCTGAACCAGAAATTGAATTAGGAAGCTACGAAGAGCAAATCTGTATTAATGACACCCTTGAACTTAATGCAGTAGTCAATAATACAAATAGTAATAGTACGATCTCTATAAACCCGGTAGACTTAGGCTTTCAAACTGGTGCAACACTGTCCGATTCTCTAGCTTTACCAGATGGAAATGGAACTTCCTACAGCACCTCCATTAATTTCAACAATTTTGGTCCTGGCCAAGTATTGACTGATGTAAACGACATAGTAGATATTTCTATGAATATAGAGCATTCATGGATGGGTGATCTTCAAATAACACTAACAGCACCAAACGGAGTTGAAGTTATTCTCCATGATTTTAATGGTGCCCTTGGAGAGGTGTTTTTAGGTGAACCAAATGGCAGTGATTCCGATCTTGTTTTTGGCTTAGGCTACGATTACACCTGGTCAGAAGCTGGAATAGATACCTGGAGTGAATTTGCCATAGCGACTGGAGTTCCTACTCTTCCTGCAGGAAATTATGCCACATTTGAACCGCTATCAGACCTTTTAGGTACGCCTCTAAATGGAGAATGGACGATCACTGTTACAGATAATCTTACTCAAGACAATGGTTTTATTTTCAATTGGGGTATAAACTTTGCCCAAGAGCTGTTTCCGTTGATTGAAACCTTCACCCCACAGCTCATAAACTATAATTGGATAGATCAATCAATTATAACATATATTGATCAAGATTCAATTGCAGCTGTTCCAGCAAATGCAGGTATTGGAAACTTTATATTTGAAGTAGAAGATGAATTTGGATGTTTTTGGGAATCAAATGTAAACGTTGAATTTTTACCTGAAACCCACCCAGATTGCTTTGAATGTTCAGAAATTTTGAACGAATTCCCAGATACTATTATTTGTGTTGGAGATACCTTAACAATAGATGCGGGCGGAGCAAATCTAGATTTCGATGTTCCTTTCATTTCCTTTAATGACTATGAACTTGGATTTGCTAATCATCCACCAAGTGATCCATACAATGCAGTAATTAATATCAATTCCATCAACAATACAAATATTGTTGATCCAGCATCAGATATAAATTCTATCTGTATTGACTTTGAGACAAACTTCCTATCCGATGTGTCTTTCTATTTAGAAGCGCCAAACGGAGCAATAATTGAACTCACTTCAGGAAACGGTGGCTCAAGTGACTTTTATACAAGCACCTGCTTTACGCCAACAGCTACTACTTTGATTACAGCTGGGACTACACCTTTTACAGGTGATTATCAAATAGAAGGAAACTGGGCAGATTTGATTGGTTCACCAATCAATGGTGATTGGACATTATTAGTTACTGATGACTCAGGAGTCAGTTCTTTTGGAAATTTAAATTGGTGGTCGATTTCTTTCGCATCAGGAATAAACACAGATATTACTTGGTCACCAGCGGATAATATAGACTGCATAGACTGTCCAATAGTACAATATATAGCAGTGGACAATATTGACCAAGAGCTAATCATAAACGCAACAAATTCATTAGGTTGTTTAGATACAGACACTATTCAGTTAAATATAGAACCTCCTGTTGAAGCACCTATAGTAAGCTGTAACAATGATGTTGCGGGTACAGTTATATTCAGCTGGCCTCAAATAGAAGATTACGATGATTATCTGATAAATATCAACAACACTGGCTTTATACCTGCTAATGGTATTCTTTCGCATAGCGTCACTGGATTGAATAATGGGGATCTTCTTACTGCAATCATAATGGTGCAGGCTACTGGAGAAGAATGTAATATTCTCGAAACTACAATTGATTGCTATAATTGTACTATGACTACAGGGCTTCTGTCTACACTTCCCACAAGTTGCTTTGATAGTTGTGATGGTCAGGCTGTCTTAGAAGCTAACGATGGTGACCTACCTTACTCCTTTAGCTATTTGGATAGTGATGGAAATACAGTCATTACTAATACGCCTAATCTTTCAGACCTTTGTGCAGGTCCAAATGTACTCTCTGTAATAGACGGTGCCAATTGTATCGAAAGCTATAATGTAGATATTTCTGCACCTGATGAAATACTAGTCAAAGACAGCATACTAGTAGATGTAAGCTGCTTTGGTCTTTCAGATGGAAGTTTGGAATTAACCGTAGATGGAGGTATAGGATCAATCGATGAAGACTTATACGATTCTGATAACAACTTAGTTAATTCAACGATTTTAGAAGCTGGCAACTATACGATGGTATTAACTGACAACAATGGATGTACAGATACTAGCTTTTATCAAATCCAGCAACCGGAAGAAATACAAATCAGTCTTTTAGAATCTGCGGCTGTATTATGTTCAGGTTCTTCTGATGGAACTGCTACCGTGGAGGTTATTGGTGGGACCTATCCATATTCGTATTTCTGGACAGGAAATAGTCTTACAGATAGTATTAACACTTCTCTATCTGCTGGATTAAACACCTTTGTGGTAGAAGATGATAATGGCTGTATAGAATCATTAGATGTGCTTATAGGAGAACCTGCAAATCTTGAACTCAGTCTTATCCAAACGGAGCAAGCATGCTCAGGAATTGCGGCAAATATTGCAACAGCAACTGTCACAGGAGGTAATTGGCCTTATTCCTTTATATGGTCCGATAACTCAACAGATTCTATAGCTACAACATTAGCATCTGGGATAAACGGATTGACAGTTACAGATAATACAGGCTGTCCTATTGAAGGATCAATTTTTATCGAAGATCTGGAACCGATCACATTTGGACTTAGTCCTCAAAATCCAGACTGTTTTAATGGAAACAATGGTACTGTAGAGGTTATCTCTGTCATTGGAGGAAACCCTACAATGAATTATAGCTTCATATTTGATGACTCTACTCCTGTTCCAGAAAATATAGTTTCAGGTTTATCAGCAGATCAAGATATAACAATACAGGTAATTGATGAGCAAGGATGCCTCAGCGAAATAACCGAGGTGCAATTGTCAAATCCTCCTGCACTTCAATTAAATACAATCATACAAGATGTAAGTTGTGGTGGGCTTTCAGATGGAAGTATTGATGTGGTATCTGTGTCATTTGCTCAAGCACCATTAGATTATAATTGGGATATCCCAGGATCAAACTCAAATCAAACCGATTTAACCTCTGGAGATTACGAATTAACAGTAACGGATAATCTAGGCTGTATAGTGACTGAAATACTAACTGTTAATGAGCCTGAACCAGTAATTGCTGATTTTGACCTGACTTATCCTCCTTGTAATGGAAAAAATACAGGGGCTATTGATCTGACCAATACTGGTGGTGCTGGTAACTACAGCTACATCTGGTCGAATGATTCTCTTTCACAAGACCTACAGAATATTTTCTCAGGGACCTACCAAGTGACAGTAACCGATGGGAATGACTGTGTTTTTGAATTTGAGATTGATTTACCACAGCCGACACCTATTAATCCAGGCCTTACGGTTGAAGATTTAAATTGTTTTGGAATAAACGATGGCTCGATAACATTTAATACCACAGGAGCTACACCTCCTTATTTATACATGATTAATGAAGATGATTACTTTGGCAATCCATTGCTTACAGGTTTGGAACCAGGTAATTTCAATCTTGAAATCATTGATGACAATGGTTGTACATTTAGCACTATTGTCACTATAAATGAGCCAGAAGAATTAATGCTACTCTTCCCTAATGGGTCGAATCTTGAATTAAATCTAGAAGATGAAGTATATTTAAATCAAGATTATATTGAGATCATTAATAATCAGGGAGCATATAATGTAGAATGGTTAGCTGCTTTTGATGGCACTTTAAGTTGTACCGATTGTGAAAACCCAGTAGCATCTCCGTATAACACTATATCATATGAGGTTCAGGTAATCGATGACAATGGCTGTATAGATACTGAAACACTTATTATTAATGTGAATAAATATAGAGTTGTGCTCGTACCAAGAGGTTTCACACCCAATGGTGACGATAACAATGACCAACTTCTAACACATGGAAAAGACGGTACGATAGTTGATCTTTTCCAAGTATTTGATCGATGGGGAACTTTAGTTTACGAACGATCAGGTTTTGAGATAAATGACAATCTCGGATGGGATGGCACCATGGATGGGAAAGAAATGCCAACAGGAGCATATTTATGGAATGCAGAAGTGACTTATATTGATGGCCTCTCAGAGCGCCATGAAGGTCAGGTGAACTTAATTAGATAAAATCGCGAAATTACACAAAATGAAAGTCAATAAAATAATTCTATTAATTCTCGGTCTTGCATTTTTAGTAGATATGCAGAAAACTAATGCACAGGATGCTCTTTTCTCGCAGTTCTATAACAACCCCGTATATAGCAATCCTGCCTTTACAGGTGTTCATACTGGTCGATTCAGAGTAGTAGCTGCATTTAAAGACCAATGGAATGCGGTAAACAATACTACTTTCAGAACGAGCAATATTAATTTTGATATGCGCTCCAAACTTGGGCGAGCAGATTATCTTACATATGGTTTCTCAGGAACTAATGATCAAACAGGAAATGCAAATCTTACCTACAATGCTGCTGGATTAAACATCGGCTACATGAAGCAGCTTAGTGGTAATCGCTTCAGAAAAACGAGTCAATACTTGACAGGAGGCATTAATCTAACTATGGGTCAGATATTTACAAAGCCAGATAGATTATGGTTCAGTAATCAATTCAATGCACAATCTGTTAGCGTTGACAAATCAATAGATAGCGGAGAAGACCTACTTAATTCAACAAATTTTTTCCCCAATTTCTCGGCAGGCATGCTTTATTATGGCGTAAATGGTAATAATAGTTTTTACTTTGGTGCTGCTGCTCACCACTTGAATAGGCCTAATATTTCTTTATACCAATCAGGAGAATCTAGAAGATATAGCAGATATACCATACAAGCTGGTGGACAAATTGAAGTATCGAATACAACACAATTACTCCCTGCAGTTATTTTTAACAGTCAGGGGCCATCAATGGCTATCTCTGGGGGATTAAACTTCAGATATTCAAACAGGGACTGGAGAGAAGTTGCCATTCGTATGGGTTCATACCTAAGTATGGCTAAGGATGTAAACTCAGGAACGTATATGCCTTGGTTGAATGCAGCCTTTGTAATGGAACTTGAGAATGTATTCTTTGGAGTAAGCTACGATATCTCTATGAGTTCACTTTCTGTACCCACAGATTCAAGGGGAGCATTTGAAATAACAGTTGGCTACATCAAAGCTGGTAAATACAAAGCTCGACTTAAATGTCCGAAGCTATAAGTAAAAAAGGGAGCAATAATATTGCTCCCTTTTTTTAATCCATCCTCAGGACTAGACCTTTTAAATAATGGCCTTCCTTATGATATATACTCACTGGATGATCTGGACCTTGACTTAATTTATGAAGCACTCTTGCAGGTCTACCCGCTTCTATAGAGGCAGAAACTATGGTGTCATAAAATAATTTATCATCTACTACCTGTGAACAAGAATAGGTAAACAATAAGCCCCCTTTTTTAACCCGATCAATCGCCATCATATTCAAGCGTTTATAGCCCATTACCGCATTATGGCGCTTTCTGACATTCTTTGCAAATGCTGGAGGGTCTACAATTACGATATCAAACTCCTCTTCCTCTTCACCAAGGTATTTCATTACATCTGCTTTCAAAGAGGTATGGCGTTCCTCCTCACCAAAGCTAATCTTAACGTTCTCATCAATAAGATCGACTGCAGTTTTTGAAATATCAACTGAAACAACTTTTTCAGCTCCACCACCAAGGGCATAGATTGAGAAACCACCAGAATACGCAAAGGTATTTAACACTGTTTTACCAGCACTATACGCTCCTAACAAAGCTCTGTTGACCCGTTGATCCAAAAAGAACCCAGTCTTTTGACCTGTTTGCCAATTGACCATAAATTTATACCCATTTTCCAAAACAATATCTGAAGTCGGTGTTCCGAGTAAGTGTTCATCTGCAATTCCTACACCATATCGTTCAGGTAAAGTTGCTTGCGACTTTGAATAAACACTGCTTAGATCAGAACCAAAAACTAATTGAAGTGCCTCTGAAATCAGATTAATATCTTTATGCATTCCAATGGAATGGGCTTGAATAACTGCTGTTTTCTTGTAAACATCTACTATGAGCCCTGGAAGTCCATCCCCTTCGGCATGTATTAACCTGAAGCAATTTGTATGCTCTGCATTAGGAATGAAAAAAGTATTTCTTACGGCAAGTGCTTTTTCAATCTTTTCCTTCCAAAAGGAAACATCTATAGGTCTATCCTCCCAAGAAATAACTCGGAGGGCTATAGAACCATCTTGAAAATGTGCAATGCCAAGAAAATTCCCTTTAGAATCTAAAATTCTTACCTTCTCCCCTTCTTCTATACCTTTCGTCTGTGTTTTCAATGCACCGGAAAAAACCCATGGATGAAAACGCTTCAATGGGAATTCCTTCCCCTTTTTCAATATTATCTCTTGCATATCCCCTCTTTTATAAACCTCTTCGCTTTATTTCTGAATTGTATAAATCAAGTTCTCTACTCATATCTCCTGTAACGGAGGTGTTTTCCTGTGCTCTTCGGACAAGGTAAGGTACAACCTCTTCTACCTGACCATAAACCAAATACTTACCTACATTATAACCAGATTCTGCAAGATTAAATGTAAGATTATCACTCATCCCGTATAACTGGCAAAAGTTAAGATGCGCATGCCCTTTAGGAAGGTTTCGTTCAAATATAAGATCAGCTAGTATCCTAGAGCTTTCAAGGTTATGAGTTGCATTACAAAGTGCTATCTTTTCATAATTATCAATACAAAAACGCAATGCTGTATTGAAACAATCATCAGTTGATGCTTTGTCTTTATTAATTGGGGAAGGGTATCCTCTTTCCTCTGCACGATTACGTTCTTTGTCCATATATGCCCCCCGAACAAGTTTTGCACCCAATATATACCCTTGAGTATTGGCTTCCTCGTAAGATTTCATCAAAAATTCTAAACGATCGTGTCTATACATCTGAAAGGTATTATAGACACTGATGTATTCTTTATTATATCTGGACATCATCAAGTTAGCTATAGAATCTATAGCATCTTGAATCCAACTCTCCTCTGCATCAATAAAAATAGAGGTCTTAGTCTTATAAGCTGCTGAACAAATAGCATCAATTCTCTTGAGCACATTCGAATACTCAGCTTCCTCCTCAGGTGCAAGGTCAACACCTAAGCTTATTTTTTCTAATAAGTCAAACCTTGCAATCCCTGTAATCTTAGTTGTAACTACAGGAATAAAAGGATTGGCTGCTGCAAACTCTAGCGCTTTGATATTCTCATTCATTGTGAGATTAAAATCGCTCTCAGTTACTTTACCCTCAGCACCATAATCTAACAAAGTTGCCACATTGTAAGCTGCCAGATGTTCAATGGTTTGTTGACTATTGAGAAGTGTAGTACCTCCACAAAACTGTTCAAAGATTGTCTTCTCAACAATTGTCTTTGAAAATGGCAGATTTAAGCGGACTGCAATAGAACCCAATCTTGAGCCCAAATTTACAAACCAGGATTTGTTCATCATTTTGAACAGCCAAAATGCTTTTTTTAGCTGTTCATTACTCTTATTCTTAAAAGCAATCTCCGTATTCGAAAAATCTAAATTTGGTTTTGATTTCACTTCCATTCATTTAATATTGAAGTATTCGATTCACTACGCATTCCAAATTAACCAAGCCGCTTCTGCTTGCAATTGTAGCATTTTCAGCCCATTTTGAACAGGGCAGGAATTCTGCTGCCCAAATTTAAGAAATTTAGTCCACTCAGGATTGTATACCAAATCATACAAATGTTGCCTTTCAGTCAAATATTCATAAGGAATAGAAGGGCAATCGTTAATATTTGGATGCGTACCCAATGGAGTAGCATTTACAATCAGATCGGTACTATTGATCCGCTCTTTATCTAGCTGATCATAAGTTATAGCTCCATTCTTACTTGTTCTTGAAACATATTGTATATCAAAGTCCATATCCCGAAGTACATACTCTACCGCCTTTGCTGCTCCGCCTGTACCCAAAATAAGAGCCGATTTATTTGAACCTGAAACATTTAGAAAGCCATCTAATGAATTTCTAAATCCTATCTGATCCGTATTAAAGCCAATCAATGCCCCCTCCTTTGTTCGATTAATAGTATTGACAGCACCAATAGACTTAGCCACACCGTCAAGACCATCAAGGTAGGGGATTATAGCCTCCTTGTAGGGGATAGTAACATTGAATCCTCCGATAGAATCATCCTTCAACAAAAGACTAACTTGCTCGATTTCTTTCAACTCAAAATTCTCATACGTATGATCTTTCAGGTTCAATACATTGAACTTATTCCTAAAATAATCTTGGGAAAAAGAATGTCCCAGTATTTTTCCAATTAGACCATACTTTTTCATTATTGTGTTTTTGATTTATCTGTCTTGGCCAAAAACCATACAAGTGCGACGCCCAAAATCATAGCTAAAACTACCCCCATTACATAGGGTTCTGATTCATAAGCGGAAGCCATAATATTCTGTTCTTTCAAACACTTAATCTTCCCATTTACGACTGCTTCATCAACACATACCCGCCAAGGCCAAATTTTATTCAATGATCCAATCATAAAACCAGTAAGAATAGCAATGGTATGATCTTTAAAATTCTTGAATACAAAGGTTAATAGCCTAGAAAAAACCATAACCCCAGTGATACAGCCTAATCCAAATACAGCAACAATTAAAAGTGAGTCTGTAGAAAATGTTTTTAGCATATCTTTCACCGCAGGAATAACTATCGTATACATCCCTAAAAGAAGAAGTATGAATGACCCACTTATACCTGGCAATATTAATGCTGATATAGCAATACAACCCGATAAAAACACGAACCAGAGCGCCTCATTACCAGCACTTGGTGCTAAAACAGTAATCCCATAAGCAACTGCAATACCAATGACCAACAGGACACCACTTAAGATATCCCATGACTCCACCATCCTAATCATATAAATGGAGGAGGCTATAATTAAAGCAAAGAAAAAGCCCCAAACAACCGGTGGATAATTATCCAACAACCATGTTATTCCAAATACACCAGACACAATACCCACAAACATTCCACAAAGTAAAGCCACAAGAAAATTGCCATCAATGGCTTTCCAAACGGCCTTCAAACCACCTGACTTGAATGTCCCTATCAAATTGCCACCAAAAGAAGAAATAGAGGCTAATAAACGTTCATATATACCTGTAATAAAAGCAATTGTACCTCCGGAAACGCCAGGTATCACTTCTGCCATTCCCATAGCCATTCCCTTGAGTGCAGTACTTACAAAATTTACTTTATCCATATTATTTCTTAATCGTTCGAGATTTTATTTTCTTCTTCCCTGTGTAATTACTAAAAACAAACTTATTCCTATAATGAATAGAACAGAAAATCTACTAACTGAATCTGTCAAGAAAAGCAAAGGGAATAAGGTTAAAACGAGCAAAGCCAATAGCCACAGTTTAACATTCTTTTCATTCTTAGGAACACCATCCAGGGTTGGAACATTAAATTCTTCAATAATTCCTGTCAGCATACAAGCATCCATAAAAAAAATGAAGTCATCAAAATATTTTTGATCCGCACTTGTGAGATGACCAGTCAGAGATCTGAAAGAACCTTCGATCAAAATTAAAGTCTTCCCTTTCTTTTCATCAAATCTTAAAAGTAACTCTGAAGAGATTCGTTTTGGGCTTAAAGCAATGCTGCTTTTTATAGACTTTATATATTTTGTTCCGCTCCTTCCTACAGACTTATGATAGCCATTGACTTCATAGAACTCATCAACCCAAACCTGAGTTTGACTCCTTCCTTCAGGGACTACAATTCTGTAATTCTTGATCATTGACCTTTTTTTTTGTGAAATTAAAAAAAATCAATTGTATTCTATTCAAAATGCCTTCTCCTTGTGATAATTCGACCTTTTTTATCTGCGCTGTTTACTTCAAATGCAGGTTTGACATTTTCTAGATTGGGCATACCTGCGTCTACCCAGGCAGAATACCAAAGGGAGCCAAGGCTATGAATAGCACTTCTATAACGCTCTTCTATCATTCCATTTAAGGCCTCATGATACAAAACTGTAAGGGTGTCACTTTGAGTGGAAATCAATCGTCCATTTCGTTCTTCAACACCATATTCTAGCTCGTCATCCAATTGCAAACGAACTTGCTGCTCTGTGGTAAGCAGCTCATCTACCAGAAGGTGGGATTCTACGAGAATATTCCAAATATGCGTTTGGATATCATCAACATAAACAGCTGCTCCTACCCATTCATCATAGTTCTTAGCAAATTGCTCAGGAAGTCTGCTTTCCCAAAATGCATGAATACCATATTGATCTGTCTTCTGCCCATTATAGTTTGAACTGGTATGCAATGGTACAGTTGCATCGCCGATATAATGTCCTAGATCTGAGCCATACCGACAGATTCCAGTCGCATCAAGGTCCTTAAATGCTTGGACCAACTTTCTATAGACCCGAAGTATATTATAGGGCAGAACACCGTGCTCCGTAAATTCATCTAATACTTGTATTCTATACTTTGATGTATCAAGTCGAAAGGATAAATCTAAAGGCACCAGCCATTGCTCCTCATAATAAAAATCCATCGCTAAGGTGTCAAACCAGTTTTTAAACTCTAGAGATTTACAAATAGAATCAGGCAATACTTCGATGGTTTCACCTTCCCTAGTTGACAAAAAGAACAAGCAATGATTTCTTAAATCTGTTCTAAAGTCTCGACTTAAAGTATCAAATGGCACATTACCATACTGATCAAGATCGATATAATGCCGCGGAGCTTCGAAGGAACTCGCATAGCGCCGTTTATCGGCATCTATTGCATGTCTAGAAAAATAAGCTTGATTGGGTGAGAAGAAAACTTTCATCTCAACAGGTAGTGTGTAAACAGCTAGTTCGTTGATCTTTCGATGACCAAAAAAGCCCCATTCTTGTGTACTAGCTATAAAAAACAAACAGGTCAATACTTTTACTGTATTCATTTTTCAAGTCAAATAAAAAACAAATACTATCAATAAAAAAGAGGGACTTAACAGTCCCTCTTTTTTATTAAAAATAATCG
>JAQXAY010000092.1 GCA_029252685.1 Saprospiraceae bacterium
TATAAAATTGATCACATAACGAATAAATAAGCTCTTTTCTTGCCTGCCTAATATCAATTTGACAATTGTTTATCAGCAATATTTTACGCACCATTTAAACCCCATTTTATAAATACTTATCTCCAAACAGGTCTTTTATATTTCCATTTACCTGTTTGATATTTTGTTCTTCTTTTTTGGGGTATATCAGCAGAACATCATCTTCATCTATCACGATATAATCATCGAGACCTTTGATCACAACTAATTTATCCGCTGAGGTGCGAATATAAGAATTATTAACATTTGTAATATGTTTATGTGTGATATTGTTTATAACATTCCCTGCCTCATCCTTTTCAGATTCTGCATAAAGAGAACCCCAGGTTCCCAAGTCGGACCAACCAATTTCTGCAGGTAAAGTGTAGATGTTTTCTGCCTGTTCCATGATTGCATAATCGACAGAAATAGAGGGAGTTTTAGGATATTCCGAATCAATAAAATCTTGTTCTTTATCGGTATTAAAAACACTTGTGTTCGAGGATAAAAGTCTATGGATCTCGCCTGCATGCTTTTTAAATGCCTCTATTATAGAACTTGTAGACCAAATAAAAATACCAGCATTCCATACATAATCGCCAGAATCCAAGAAAGACTGTGCCACTTCAGCATTGGGCTTTTCTGTAAAGCGGTTTACTTTTTTGATATCCGAATCTCCTTCACGCTTATAATTTATGTATCCGTAGCCGGTATCTGGACGGCTTGGCTGAATACCAAGCGTAAGTAAAGCATCATTATTTGCAGCAAAATCTACGGCTGTTTTGATCTTATCAACAAACACATCTTCTTTCAAAATAAGATGATCAGAGGGTGCTATAATCAAGTTAGCATCCGCATTTAAAGCATGTATTTTCAGAGCTGTAAGGGCTACACAAGGTGCTGTATTGTTTCTAGAAGGCTCACAGATAATTTGATTATCCGTCAATTCTGGTAATTGACTTTTTACAAGATCCTTATAGATTCCATTCGTCACAATAAAGATCCTATCCGCGTCTACCAATTTCCTGAATCGATTGAAGGTAGTTTGAATCAACGATTCCCCTGTCCCCATGATATCCAGAAACTGTTTAGGCCTATTGGTTCTGCTTGATGGCCAGAATCTACTTCCGATACCACCAGCCATAATTGCTACATATGTATTAGCGTCTTTCATTAATACCAATCTTTATTTGTTAAACCCTCATAAACGGATCGAATACCTGTTTCCAATTCAATAGATGCAGACCAACCAAAACGTTTCAACTTATCCACATTCATTAACTTACGCGGTGTGCCATCAGGCTTTGATAGATCATTTGTGATTTGGCCTTGATAACCAACCACTTCTTTTATCGTACGGGCTAGGTCTAGTATCGCTATATCTGTGCCTGTTCCTATATTTACCAAGCCAGGCTCATTGTAGTATTGCATCAAGAAATAACAAGCGTCAGCCAGATCATCCACATGCAAGAATTCCCGTTTGGGACTTCCAGTACCCCACATAGTCACCTCTTCTACTCCATTTTTCTTTGCCGTATGAAATTTTCGTATCAAAGCAGGCAGTACATGTGAATTATTCAGGTCGTAATTATCATTTGGCCCATACAAATTTGTTGGCATCACAGAGATGAAATTACAGCCGTATTGATCGCGATAAGCATCACAAAGTTTTATCCCTGCAATCTTAGCAATAGCATAGGGTTCATTGGTAGGCTCAAGCAATCCTGTTAACAAGTATTCTTCCTTCAATGGCTGTTCAGCCAGTTTTGGATAGATGCAGGACGAACCTAAAAACAATAGTTTTTCAACACCACTTTTATGAGCTGCATGTATAATATTTGATTCAATCATCAAATTATCATAGATGAAGTCGGCCTTATAAGTATTATTCGCCAATATCCCTCCAACTTTAGCTGCTGCAAGGAATACGAAGGTCGGTTTTTCCGTCTCAAAAAAGCGGTTAACAGCCGCTTGGTCTCTAAGGTCTAATTCTGCTGAACTTCGCTCTACAAAGTTCGCATAACCAGCCTGCTCTAGTCTTCGCTTGATAGCCGAACCAACCATTCCTCTGTGGCCAGCAATATATATTTTTGCACTTGTATCCTTCATTGCTACTGGTCAGTCTAAATCACCTTTAATATTATAGCCTGCATCCTTTAGTATCTGTTCTTTTTTAAACACCTCCATATCAGACCTTACCATTTCACTTACTAAAGACTCTAAATCGTATCTAGGTATCCAATTTAACTTATCGTTGGCTTTTTTAGGATCTCCAATTAGCAACTCCACTTCTGTAGGTCTAAAATACCTAGGGTCAACCTCGACCACTTTTGCACCTACAGCTAAAGGAATATCTGGATTCGTATTTGCAGCGACTACACCTACTTCTTCAACACCTGTTCCGGA
>JAQXAY010000011.1 GCA_029252685.1 Saprospiraceae bacterium
TTAAATACTCAAAGAATAATAGCAATCTAATCTTACTTCTTCTTCCATTCGGGAAGGTAGTCTAGTCTTTTCTGACAAACAGGTTTTCTTTCTTGGACTTGGACTGGGTAAAGTTGTCTGTTCAGGTAAGCAGGTGTTTTCTGTTTCTTCGGAAGCTCCTTTAGCAAAAAAATTATACGGCAAATCCGTCGGGGATTCATTTGAAATTAATGGCCAAGAGTATAAGATTGCTATTATTCTTTGAGTATTTAATTACATTTCCAGATTTACCCGGGCCATTTTATATTTATCAAAGCAACGTTTTGCATTTCTGATTCGTTAAATATTATATAAAGTCACATTTATATTAATACGTAGAACCAGTTTGGTACCCTATCCTTTATTTATCATAATGCAGCAGTATGCTATTCAGAATTTGGTAGATATGATTCTCCCCTTTGCTAACATTATAAGTTAGGTTAAAAAATGCACATTGATAGGTAAAATCTGTTAATCGAGGCGTAGTTCTACATGATAACTTAGCAATAGATATTTACAATGAACTATCAAAGAGTGAATTTTAAGTTTGTTTTAGTTTAGGACGGTGGTTAATTGTTTTGTAAAAAGCTCGTTAGGAGTAAGTTAATTTGGAAAATAGATCTTTTAAATAAATCATTCAAAAATGAAAAATTTTATAAAGCTTTTAGGAGTTTGCTTTTTTGCGGCTTCTATCTTTACGTTCAATGCATGTTCAAATGATGATGAAGTTGTTATTGAAGTAGTTGATGGTGTAAACGTTGCAGATGGCCTATATCTTGCAGTAACTGGCTCTGATCCAGTATCAGGAGCAGTGCTAACTGCTGAAACTGTTGAAGACGATGGTTTCTCTTCTCAGGATCGCGCAGGTTTCGTAGGTGGTTATGTATACCTTGAAGCAGGCGATTATAATTTTGTTCAAGTAGAAGGTAAAGCAATCACTAACACTTGGGGTGGAGCTACTGAGGATGTAACTGATGCAGGTTCATCTTGTGATTTCAATACTTACACAGTTGTTTCTTTAGAGGCAAATGGAGCAGCTTTCAATGTAGCTAATTCAGGTCTTTACCGTGTTACTTTTGATCAGCTTACTAGTGAGATGGTTGTTTATCAGATCGTTCATCCAGGTATTATTGGTAATGCAACACCAGGTGGTTGGGGAGAAGAAACTTCTCTAACAGATGGTTCAGTAGATGCTAATGGTGGTTCTTGGTCAATGGCTGATGTTATTCTAAGAAACGGTGAATGGAAAGTGCGTTTTAACTGTAGATGGAATCTTGCTCGTCTTATTGATCCAAATGGTGGCTTTGCTGAGGCAAATGGTTACCAGATGTTTACAAACCTTGGTGGTGAAGTAGGTAATCTTCAAAATGGTAATGATGCACCAAATATTGCTCAAACTGAGGAAGGTGTTTATACGATTACAATCAATTGGAGTTCACTAGATGGATGGGCAATGGTTGCAGAGCGTACAGGTGATGCTCCTGTGTTGACATTTGATCCTAATGATTATAACCTAGGTGTTATTGGTGATGCTTCTGCCGGAGGCTGGGATGCTGATAGAGATATGCTTTACAAACTTGATGGTACAACTCACAAGTGGTATGGTGTTGTTACTCTTGCTGATGCTGGTGAATTTAAGATTAGAGCAAATGATGCATGGGATTTTAACCTTGGTGGTGCTTTAGCTGCTGATGGAGTTGAGGTAACTCTTGGTGAAGGAGGTGCTAATGTTGCTACTCCTGGAGCTGGTCAATATTACTTGGTAGTTTCTACTGCGGATGAAGGTGCGACTTGGCAAGCAACAATGACTGCTTCTGGTTGGGGTGTTATTGGTAGTGCAACTGTTGGTGGCTGGGATGCTGACCAAGATATGACTGCTGATGGTTTTGATTCTGGTATTACAACTTATAGCTACACTGGTGCTTTCACTGAAGGTGAATTTAAAATGAGAGCTGGTGATGATTGGGCATTAAACATAGGAGGTACACTAGGAGGACTTACACTAGATGGAGCGAACGTAGCAGTTTCTGAAGCTGGTGATTATAAGGTTACACTTAGTTTCGACGGGTCGCTTTATACAGCAACTTTCGAAGCACAATAGAATATTTTAAATGATCGGAAAAGGTGGACATGTGTAAGGCAAGTCCGCCTTTTTTGATATTACTAACAATAACATATCGACATAAAGGTATGTGCTTAAATTTTATAAGCTGTTATGTTTAAAGTACAAGTACAAAAATATGTATTTCTATCGCTCTTGATTTCTATCTTTTGGGGTTTCTCAACTGCATTGGTAGCACAGGTTAGTGGGCAAATAATAGATCGTTCTACTGGTGAATCTCTGATTGGAGTAAATGTGATTGTAGAGGGAGATGAAATTAGTGGATCCGTATCAGATATCAACGGTAACTACACACTTAATGCCAGTATTGGAGATCGTGTTATTTTCAGCTATGTTGGCTACAACGAGTATGTACTCGACATCGACAAAGCTGAGGGTGTTTACGATATCACTTTAGAGGCTGCCTCCGAAGTGATGGAACAGTTCGTGGTTGTCGGTTACGGAAGTGTTCAGAAAAAAGACCTTACTGGTGTTGTAGCAAAAGTTGGAGAGGAGGATTTCAACAAAGGTGTTGTATCGTCCCCCGAAAAATTGTTGAGTGGTAAAGTTGCAGGACTTCAAATCACAAGTAATGGGCAACCTGGTGGAGGTTCTAGAATTGTTCTTCGTGGAGCTTCATCTCTTACTGCGGGCACATCTCCCTTGATCGTAATTGACGGAGTGCCCATACAGGTCGGTGGAGCTGGGTATAATCCATTAAATTTCATCAACCCATCCGATGTAGAGGATATTACTGTTCTAAAAGATGCTTCTGCCTCTGCTATTTATGGATCAAGAGGAGCAAATGGAGTTATAATAATAACCACTAAATCTGGACAAAAAGGCGGAATAAAAGTCGATTATACAGGTAATGCAAGTGTCTCGTTTTTCAATAACAGAACAGCAGCATTGTCTCCTGCAAATTATAGAAGCGCAATCAATTTAAAAGATCCAGGTCAAGAACCAAGACTTGGAGATGCTTCAACGGATTGGGTTGACGCAGTAACACAGGACGCCCAAAACACCGAACACAATCTTACAGTTTCAGGAGGGTCTGATAAATTTACCTACAGGCTTACTGGCGGTTACTTGAATAATAATGGTGTAATAAGATATTCCAATCATAGTAAGTTTACTGCTGGTGCAAATCTTGATTTCAATTTATTGAACAATGATCTTCGAATCAGTATACGCTCCAAGTTTGCGGATATAAATGAAAATTATGCACCAAATGTATTGGGTACAGCGATATTCTTTGATCCAACGCATGAAATATATGATGCAGATTCTCCATTTGGTGGCTTTTATCAGCATAATCAAGAATTAGGTGCAAAGAATCCTGTATCTACTTTGGAGTTGGTGAATAATACTGGACATATAAATAGATATTTGAACTCAGCTACAATTAATTATGACCTACCTTTCTTGGATGGTTTGAGTTTAAATACTCAATTGAGTTATGATTTAAGTAGAGGAAATGGTTCTAATTTTAGTGATCCTCTTTTAAGAGAGGCTTACAATAATGGAGGCTATCTTGGATTATACGAAACAGAAGAATACTCCTCTTCAATGGAGGCCTACCTTGGTTACGATAAAGCATTTAAATCTATTGGTGCAAAACTAAATTTAGTAGGTGGATATTCTTGGCAAGAAAAAAATGCAAGAACGGTAGAAGAGTCTGGGAATATGCTGGTTGAAGAGAATGGGGAGTGGATGTACACGGATACCCTTGATATTCCATTACCAAATAGAGCAATAAATCGATTGATTTCTTTTTATGGAAGAATGAATTTGAATGTAAAGGAAAAATATTTACTCACTGCATCTTTGAGAAGAGATGGTTCTACTAGATTTGGAGCTGAAAATCGCTGGGGTTTATTCCCTTCTGCAGCATTTGCTTGGCGCATGCTTGAAGAACCATTTATGGCAGGCCTGAAAAACACATTTAGCAATCTAAAGCTAAGAGCTAGTTACGGTTCTGTGGGAAATGAACAGTTTGGAGATTACCTTTATTTCGTATATTATTCTTACGGAACGGGCGATGCAACCTACCAGTTTGGAAATGAATTTGTAAACACTTTAAGAGGTGTGGGGGTAGATCCTGGTATTAAATGGGAAGAGACTGAGTCATTGAATTTAGGGCTTGATTTTGGCTTTTTTAATAATAGACTTAGTGGTTCCCTAGATTTATATCGAAAGTATACCAAGGATATGTTGTTCAGAGCTGCTACAAGTGCCTTTACTAATCTTTCTGACCAAGTTGTTACCAATATTGGAGAGATGGAGAACAAAGGAGTTGAATTATTATTGAATGCAGTTGTAGTAGATAAAGCCGATTTTGATTGGAACATCAGCTTCAATGCTTCTTATAATAAAAACCAGATTGTAAAACTTGATAATGCAGATATCTCTGATGGTATTATCTATCCTACAGGAGGTATTAGTGGTGATGTTGGTCAAACCATACAGGTATTACGTGTAGGTAATCCAATCAATTCCTTCTATACCTACAATCATATTTATGACGAAAATGGTACGCCGCTTCCAGATGGTGCAGACCATAATTCAGACGGAATAGTTGATCTGCAGGATATCTATGAAGACATTAATGGAGATGGAAAGATTAATGAGGACGATCTTGTGATAAAGGATAATCCAGAGCCAACAGTTTCTCTTGGACTTACTTCTAATATTTCATGGAGAAAATGGTCTCTAGCAGCTACTATTAGAGCAAGTTTTGGTAATTGGATTTACAATAATGTTTCATCCTCTAATGGTTACTATGATCGCCTTTATGATTTTGGATTAAATAATATTCATGAATCTGCTTTCATTAATACAAATTTTAATAATAGACAGCTGAAATCTGATTTTTATTTAGAAAACGGATCGTTCATGAAGTTGGATAATATCACCTTGTCTTATCGATTTGATACTAAGAAAGTATTTGAAGGTTTGAATGTGTTTGCAACGGCAACAAACATTTTGACCGTTTCTGGATATAGCGGGATGGATCCTGAATTGGCGCTGCATTCCAATGGGATTGATAATAATCTGTACCCGGCATCATTCACTATAGTTGCCGGAGTAAATGCCAACTTTTAAATCATGAGAATAATGAAAAGATTAAATATATTTTTCGTGGTATTAGCTTGTTTTATGCTAAACAGCTGTACCGATCTTGATGTGAGTCCAGAAAACGGACTGCCGTCAAATCTTGCATTTACATCAGCAGATGCCTATAGGTCTTATCTGGCTAAGGTATATGCAAGTTTTTCTCTTACTGGTCAGGATGGGCCTTCTGGAGATACTGATATTACAATAGTAAATGATGAGGGTTTTACTTCATACATTCGAGCATATTGGAAAGCGCAGCAGTTGACTACAGATGAGGCAGTATGTGGTTGGACAGATGCAGGAATACGCGATCTACACGAGTTTTCCTGGTCTTCAGAGAACCAATTTGTGAAAGTTCTTTACTATAGGATTTCATTGATTGTTTCTTTATCGAATGACTTTCTTCAATTATCCTCTGATGAAACTATGGACCTTCATGGTGTGCCAGAGGCTGATCGTGATGAGATTCGTGCATACAGAAATGATGCCCGATTTTTAAGAGCCTTGGCTTATTGGCATGCACTAGACCTTTTTAGAAATGTTGTTTTGGCAGAAGAGGTTAGTGTTGGTTTTCCTGAGCAAAGTTCTCCTGAGGATATGTTTGCTTTTATAAAATCTGAGTTAGAGGCTGTAGAGGGTGAACTTCCTGCACCAAGACAAGGTGATTATGGACGAGTAGATCAAGCTGGCGTATGGATGCTTCAGGCAAAGTTATATTTGAATGCAGAGGCAATGATTGGACAAGATTATTACACGGAATGCTTAGCAGCCTGTGAAAAAGTAATTGCTGCAGGCTATACGCTTGAGCCTAACTATGAGGAATTGTTTATGAAAGATAATCACTTATCCAATGAGATTATCTTTCCACTGATTTCAGATGGTACAAGAGTTCAAAGTTGGGGATGTACTACATTCTTAGTTCAGGCAGCAATTGGTGGTTCAATGTCAGATTCAGATTCTGGTGTCGCTGGAGGTTGGGCAGGTCTACGAACTACCCGCAATTTGATTGAACAATTTCCTGATGTGACAGGAGATATTGATTCTAGAGCAATTTTTTATACAGATGGCCAGGCATTGGATATTACGGATATTGGTGAGTTTACAGAAGGTATTGCAGTCCCTAAATATAAGAATTTGAATGCGGCCGGTGATGTGGGGAGTAATAACACACATGTAGACACAGATTACCCAATGTTCAGGTTGGCAGATGCTTACTTGATGTATGTTGAAGCTACATTGAGAGGAGCTTCTGGCGATCTTGCCATAGCCACTGATTATATTAATGCACTTAGATTAAGAGCATATGGAGATGATTCTGGTAATATAAGTCAAGCTGATCTTGACTTAGGATTCATTTTAAACGAACGATCTAGAGAATTGTACTGGGAAGGTACAAGAAGAATAGACCTTGTCCGATTTGGCTTATTCACAAGTGGTGATTATCTATGGCCTTGGAAAGGAAATATACAAGAGGGTAGAGGCGTGGAATCGTTTAGGGATATATTCCCGATTCCATCTTCAGATATGATTGCAAATCCTAACTTGGTACAAAATCCAGGTTATTAATAAAAAAAGCTCCGAAGTTTCTTCGGAGCTTTTTTTATGCACTCAGCACTTTACGGTAAAGGTTTGGTGCTTGCTTTTTATACTTTTTAAAGGTTCTATTGAAGTTGGCTAGACTTTCGAAGCCTGATTCGTAAGCTACTCTTTTGATGGCCCAGTCGGTTTTTATAAGAAACTGACAAGATTTTTCAATCTTGATGTTGTTCAGGTAGTCTATGTATGTGCTTCCTGTATTTTTCTTAAACCATCTGCAGAATGATGGAGGAGTCAGTCCCGCCATGATGGATACCTTTTCAAGGGAAATACTCTTGTTGAAGTTTTCCATGATATAGGTAGTAACATCGTCTATTCTGCTGTGTTGTTTTTTTAAGTCCTTGTGCTCATCAAAACTAATACTTGACAAGGTTTCATAATGCTCCTCTTCAACAAGTGCATTGATGACTTCTAGTAAGTAAATGAGTCTAGTAAGTGGCCTGGATTTCTCAATAGCAACAATTTTATCTTTTATTTCTTGGCTTACATTCGGGAAGTAAATGCCATACTTAGCCATTTGGAAAAGTTTGCTTACTTTCTCACATTCCCTGAAATCTCTAAATAGATTATTAGAGAACTGCAGTCCATAGAGCACTTGATTGTCGCTTTGATCGTCAGATCTGTGTGAAAGGTGATTGTGCGGGAGGTTCTTACCAAAAAGCACTAGATCGCCTGTTTGGTAGGGTTGGATACTGTCACCAACGAAACGCAATCCCCTACCTTGATGGATATAGGTTATCTCAATTTCAGGATGGTAATGCCAGAATGAATCCCACACATTTGCCTCGTTTTTGTAATAGTGAAAAGTTTGCGAGGCATCCTGAATTCGAATGGTTTCTAATTTCGGATTCGTCTTTGATGTCATTGGTTAAGTAATGTCTAATAGTAATATAGCAGTAAATGGGGGGATATACAAATCATTAAACATAGGCAAACATTCGATTGGTGCTATTTTGACCAAGATTAGACTGAAGTGACAAAGCAGGTTTTTTGTTAAAGTAACTTTATAACAGCCCTCGGATGAATAGATAAATAATAAAATATTGTCAAAACTTTGGAATTATTTGAGCTAAATTGCACTGACTTTGAAGAAATCTTCATTTTAAAACCCAAAATAAGAAATGGTTAAAACGATACTCACTCTTAGCTTTTTGTTGTTCACAATATCCGGGTATGCTCAGAATACCATTGGTTTGACATCTTACACGGCTGATTCCGAGAATGGTTATACGCTTTTTTCTCCAAATCAAAGTAATGACGTCTTCCTCATTGATAATTGTGGTCAACTTGTTCATAGTTGGACAACAGATGTAAGGCCTGGGCTCTCCTGTTACCTATTAGAAAATGGAAATCTATTGAGGACTAAAAAAATAGTTCAACCCTATTTTAACGGTGGGGGTGTAGGTGGAGGTTTAGAGATTATTGATTGGGATAGTAATGTGATATGGTCTTATGACCTAGCAGACTCCTTACAATGTCATCATCACGATGTAGAAATACTTCCTAATGGAAATATTTTAGTTATAGCTTGGGATTCTTATACAGAGGAACAACAAATTCAAGGAGGTCGAATTTTGCCAAAAGAACTTCTTTGGGCAGAAAAAATTGTTGAATTGGAGCCTAACTTTGATACTGGCGGGGCAGCAATAGTTTGGGAATGGAAGGTTTGGGATCATATGATTCAGGATGCTGATGCTAGTCTAGATGATTTTGGTATAGTGTCCGAACATCCAGAGCTTATAGATATCAATTATGATGGTATCATAAATCAATCACCAGATTGGTTACATTTCAATTCATTGGATTATAATGAGGACTTAGATCAGATCGTAATTAGCGTACACCATAGCAGTGAAATCTGGATCATTGATCATTCTACAACTACTGAAGAAGCCGCAAGTCATAGTGGAGGGCTATCAGGAAAAGGAGGGGATTTACTCTATCGATGGGGTAATCCAATTGCTTACCAGCAAGGTATCCCTATTGATCAAAAATTATTTAAACAACATGATGCTTATTGGATCAGCGATTCTCTAGTGCATGGTGGAATGATTATGTTTTTTAATAATCAACGTTTTAGCCCTGTTGAAGCATCTTCAGTAGATGTTATAGAACCTCCGCTAAATGGAGACGGGTCATACGCATTGGATGGTGGTGCTTATCTTCCGGAATCCTATCATTGGTCTTATGTTGCAGAGACTCAGACAGATTTTTATTCACAGCGGATTTCGGGGGCTCAACGATTAACGGATGGAAATACATTGATTTGTGAGGGTGGAAATGGTCGTTTCTTTGAAGTTGATATTGATGGGAATATTGTTTGGGAATATATAAACCCAGTGTCACAAGGTCAAATTTTAACGCAGGGGGATGTTCCAATTGGAAATAATGTGTTCAGGGTTTATCGTTATCCTGCAGATTACCCAGCTTTTCAAGATAAATTGTTAGAGCCACAGGGTTATGTAGAGCAAGGATCAGATTTTGATTGTGAACTGTTCTCTGATGTTGCTTCAGTTGATGAAAAGGATGATTGGGAACTGTTTCCTAATCCTACCGCTGAATTATTAAATCTAAGCGGCCTGGACGATTTGGATCTATTCAGAGTAGAACTTTTAGACCTTAGTGGAAAGCTACTTTATAGCGAAATACCAAGTGATTATGAAGATGGATATACCTTAGATCTAGCAAGTCTAAGTCCTGGACTTTACTTTATTCGATTGCACAGTGAAGTTGGAGTTTCCTCGAGAAAATTTATAAAACAATAAGAAAATAGCTACTAAAAGCTCTTTCCTAAAGCGTATTGTCTTCAATACGCTTTTTCTTTTGCATTTTTCTTTAATTCTAAGTTGATTTTTTATATAATTAAATTAATATTACTTTCTTATTAAAGACTAATCT
>JAQXAY010000026.1 GCA_029252685.1 Saprospiraceae bacterium
GTATGTCTATCTGCATCTCTAATCTGCGGAATTGTAAGTATTTTTTTGATACCCTTAGATGTAATAAGAGTTAATAATATTAATTCTAAGATCGCTTATTTTACCAATCTATCACTATATAAAATGTCATATTTTTAAAAGAAATGAAACGCAGGTACTGAAACACAAAAATTAAGCCAAAAAAGGCGGATATCCCTTGTTGGATACCCGCCTTTAAATCTAAACTAAAGATTTAGAACTTAAAGCTCAATCTTGAGAAGAAAAATGCTCCATCAGACCCCATCTGAACAGAGTCATTGAAGCCACCTTGATCTGTCCAACCATCCCATTGAGGAGTTGGATAAGTATTCAATAAATTATTAGCTCCTAGACTGATATCCATACGATTCGTCACAGACCAATTTAAACCAATATCTAGTGTTCCAGCCTGCTCATAAACATCGGTAGCTACAGCAAGTAAAGCTGCCGCTTCCTCCGCATTTGTTGCAGGTGAATCTACCCATTGAAAATCTTGGATAAGTACTTCACTGAATAAAGTGTAGGCTAAATTTATACTCAGGTCACCCATCTTAAGCCCTGCATTTACACCAATTTTATAATCTGGGGCAGCAGCTTCTAAATAAGCTTGTGAGAATGGACCGAAGAAAGTATATTCATTCAAGTTCCCTGAATTGATAGCCTCAATCTCTGTATTATTAAAATTCGCTGCTACTCCTGCTGTAATATTGTTATCATCAGTAAGCCAGTGCTTGTATCTCAAAACGATATCTAAACCAGTTGTTCGAGTGTCCACACCATTTGCAAAAAACTGAACATCACTTACATCAGAAGCAAGCCCTGAAGCATCAAAATAATCTGTAAGAATTATTCTATCCGTAACATTGATCATGTATCCATCAACAGTTGCAGTAAAACCACCTTTTTTAAGTGTGAAACCAGCAGCAAAGTTTGAAGCTTCTTCCTGCTTAAGCTCATCAATTCCAAACTCTCTAGCGATATCACTGGTATTAGAAGCAAGTAGCGTACGGACTGAAGTACCAGCTACAATATTGTTAAACACCAAGTTATAATGAACTTGCGCTAAGGAAGGCGCTCTGAAACCAGTAGAGTATGTTGAACGAACACTAAGTGCATCAGAAACTTTATACCTTGCACCCAACTTATAGTTAAAGGTGTTCCCAAAGTCACTATAATTTTCAAAACGCAATGCTGCAGTTAGTAAAAATTGCTCTGTAGCATTCAACTCAAAATCTGCATAGGCGCCAACATTTGAACGGCTAGCATTAACCACATTTGCAGGACTATATCCAGGGAATCCCTGAGAACCACCAGAAGGAACCTCTCCAAATTCATTGGTATAAGCAACTTGATTTGCAGGATCTGTAATTACATTCCCTGAAGCATCATAGGTTGCATACGAACCTTCTTCTCCCTCAAAAATCGTAAAATTCTCACTCCTAAATTCTGCACCGAAAGCCATATTTAATCCATTAGCTATGGATTCATTATACTTACTTACTCCCAATGCAGAGTTATTCATAGAAAGGCTATGTCCTCCAGCATCAAATTCCGTAGGTGCATTTGCGCCCATAGAACCCATTGAAGCATTATTTGTACCTTTGATTGTATACTGGAAATTATTCATACCATACGTATGACTTAAATCTACATTCCATCCACTACTCAAGGCTGTTTGATAGCCAACAGTTGCAGAGTTGTCAATAATTTTTGAAGTGATTCTAGGAGAAAAACCATCTGGATATAATGCACTATTTGACCTTGAATCGTCTGCAGCAGCTCCTCTAGAGAATGCATAAGCATCCGTATATCTATTTACATAATCCCCGAACACATAAACCTCACCATTTCCTGCCGGAAATGCTGCATTTAGTAAGCCCTGATATTGATCAACAGCAGCAGAACCATATCCTTGTCTCCATTCAAAACTAGGTCTTAAGGTTCGGTCCTTCATCATACCCTCAGCTGTAACATTAATAAAAGCACCTTTATCGTTCAGTTTTTTTCCATAATTCAAACCAATCTTACTAGTATTACCATCAAAAGAGCGATCTTCTCCATCGATACGATTGGTACCTTCAATATTAAACAAAGCCGGTTCCCAACCATCTTGATCCTCAAAAACTCCTTCCGCGTATTCTTCGCCCACAGCCGTACTATGTGTGCCATAACTTACAAATGCTTCAAGACCATCTGTCTGATCTTTGAGTACAATATTGATTACTCCAGCAATTGCATCAGAACCATACTGCGCAGAAGCACCATCACGCAACACTTCGATCCGTTTGATAGCTGAGACTGGAATTGCATTCAGGTCAGTACCTGAATTTCCACGACCTCTAGTTCCAAATATATTAACTAAAGAAGATTGGTGCCTACGCTTCCCATTTATCAATACCAAAGTCTGATCAGGACCCATCCCCCTTAATGATGCAGGATCAATGTGATCTGCACCGTCAGAACCTGATTGCTTGGTAGCATTAAAAGATGGAGCAGCATATTGAAGAATTTGATTCATCTCTACCCGACCATTTGAAGTAGCTAATTCTGAAATGTCAATTACATCAATTGGTGCAGGACTATCAGTAGCTGATCGATTATAACTTCTAGATCCAACTAAAACGATTTCATCTAAAGAAACCCCTGCCTCAAGGATTACATCGATTGTATTTCTTCCATTGATTGGGATAAGTATAGAGGTATACCCCGTGTAACTTACATTAAGTGATGCATTGACATCAGAAACCATTATAGTGAAATTACCCTCCAAATCGGTGGTAGTTCCTTCTGAAGTTCCATCCACTTGAACAGATGCACCAATTAGTGCTTCACCTTTGCTGTCCTTAACTGTTCCGTTTATTTTTGTTTGCGCATTCAGAAAAAGTACCATTCCGAAACTCGCAAATAAAGTTAGTAATAGCTTTTTGTACATAAACTAGTTTTATTTTGTAATAAATTAAAAACACAGCCTAATGTAAACAAATAGTATTTTTTTAAAGAATTATAATCTCCTGACTAAAAAAACCATAGAATAAAAATAACTACAAAGATGGTTCGCTTTATTTCTTTAGATCAAATGAATAGGCGACTTTACCATAAGCACCTAGCGTTCGACTAAAATAGCTGTATTCAATACCTACCCTCATATTGAGTATCCCTTGCTCCCTGTCCATGGACCATGCAGTTCCAAGGTGTGGTCTCAAATCATTTAATAAATGATACCCTGAGGCTCCAAATTCATCCGACTTACTCAATTGATTGACAAATATCTTTTCCCGCTCTTGCCAATCTTCTCCTTCAAAACTAGCCAACATATTTAGCTGGGTATTAATCCCAACAACGAACCTAGTACTTACAGCTTTACTTTGCTTAATAGCATAAGATAAATTCAATGGAATATTTATGTTCAGTTGCCTCACTTGTTCCAGACTCACGATAGGAATAAGCTGATTACGAAACCTACTAATAAAAAAACTGCCTGGCTTTTTAAAATTCATCGCCGTAAGGCCAAGACCAAAACCATAGTCAAATGCAAATCGATCATTAAATCGTTTCGACCGTTCCAATCCTATATTTACATCTAAACCACTAATCCCAGAGAAAGCATCCCCCGTAAAAGTGTTCAGATAAGATGTTTCAAATTTGAAGGCAGTCTTAGCTTGCTCTAAGGTGTTAGCAGACTGACCTTGAAGTTTTGTAGTGCATAAAAATAAAATTAACAAAGCTGTAATTCGCATAACTCAGATTTTTGATTTTTCGATATAGTTAGAGTAAAGAGTCTTATCAAAAAAATAGGTTGTAGACAAGTTTTACAACTCTTCATTTATGCTGATTATTTACATGTATTCGGTGAAAACAAAAAAATGCAACAGTACTTAACTGTTGCATTTTTAATAATCCTTTTATCTCTTAGCGCCTAAAAACTGTGGTGCAAACTTAGCTGCAATTGATTCTTTGACCAGGCATTTGTTGTTTGCTTCATCACCCCAAGTTGCGTTCTCAATCCATCCTTTATGGTATAACCTAAGGCTGCATAGAATCTATTTCTGTCAAAAACCTCCACCGTTTTACCTGAACCAATTTCTCTTTGGCCATTGATGAAGAGTTCATTATAAAGTGCTAAATATATAGCTCCCTTTTTTAGGTCTTGCTGGTTCAGCGGGATATTCATAAATAGATTGTATCGATATCGCGTTCTTAGATCTTGCCCCTCCACAAATCGTTGCTCATACCTAAACCGATGTGTTAGAAAAACCCGATCTGCAAAGTTAGTTGGGAAAAGAGCCTCTTGATATATGCGACTTTCCGAGACGGTGCTATTATCATCGCCGAAAGCCCCAGTTGTAATGTTTCCATATCCAAGGGTGAATTTAATATCCGCATTTTCTGGTTTATAGGTAAAGCCACCTCTCAGAAGTAACTGCTCAAGATCTGAGCCTAAGTCCCAATTCCTAAACTGTACATCTCCTTGAACACCAAAATTGCTATCACCAAATTGTGTACTAAAGAAATACATATACCAGGCACCTAATTGATCTTCGTCAAACTGTGCTTTGATCTGATTAATAAATAAGAAGTTCGAGACAATTAACAGTGCTAGTATCTTTTTCATACTTGATTCTATTTAGATGTTTCAATTGTAAACACAAAAATAAATTACAGGTTGAAAATCCATTATTATTATTGAAAATAATTTGCTAATTGTTGAATAACATTTATAATATTGGAATCCTGGACCACAGAAAGGTCAATTTTTGCAAGTGGCAAATAACACTTTACTTAATCAAACCGCTTAAGTCATTTAAACATCGTCCTTCTATTCCAAATCCAAAATACCTAGACAGTGATCTCCGGATAGTCCTAATACTTGGGAAAAGGCTGCTTCGGTTTTCAGCCCCTTTCTTTTTAACTTCAAAACTTCCATTCTAAACATGGTTCCTCCGCCCCTATTAGACAGCCCGCCACCTCATAAACATGATATTGTTCCAACGCATTATCCAGGTAATATTCAAGATCTTCTACCTCAGCTGCAGCAAAAAAGTCAAGTATATTCGTCTTAAGAAGATCTATCAAGTCAGCTTTATCTTCTGCACTGTAGGCTCTTATCACGGTTCAACATTACAAGGATTTTAAAAAATAAATATTACAACGCTCATAGGGCGAACCACCTCCATCAATTTCTTTAAATCCCAATTTCCTATAAAGCTTCATAGCCGGTTCAAGAATAGTATTACTTTCAATATAAAGCGTTTTGCCACCAAGCTTTTTTGCACGATCTTCAATAGCTTTAGCTAATAAATATCCTATACCCATACCCTGAAACTTTGGATCAACAGCCATTTTTGATAGCTCATAATCATAAGGCATATCCTTCAACTTGACTAAGGCGCAGATACCGGCAATCTCCACATTACAATATGCAACAAGGATAGCACCTCCCCCATCCAACACAGACTGCTGGGGATTATCCAGAGCTTTATGATCAGAAGCTTCCATTTTAAAATACTTCGCAATCCATCTTTGATTCATCTCCTTGAAAACAAGTCTGTGCTCTGGACGATAGTCAACAATCTTAATCTCTTTTATCATAATGCTTCGAGTTGCAAACTAAAATAAAAAAAGTGGTTCAAAAAACCACTCCTAATGCTGAAGTATTATTGCTTTCAGCTATCAATTTTCAGTACAATATTTTCACCCTTATGATCCTTATCCAAGTTCATAGCTGCATTTATACAGCCTTGAATATTAGCCAATGTTGACTCTTTGGGAGCAAATTCTGCAGCTACTAGAAAAGCTAGCCTGCCTAAAAGCAAAAAAGAGTTTGGCGGATACACCAAACTCTTTTTTTATTAAGTCCTCACAAATAAAAAGGATATCTACAGCTCCATCCCTTCGATTTTACTTAGAAGAAAACCATCGTCCTCCACTACCATTGATTTCGAAAATCTATCGTGCCATCCTCTATCAGAACCTACAAAGGATAGTCTATCAAAGGGTATAAAACGACATATTGACCGAAGAGCACATTCAGAAAAACTCATAATAGATCCATCTTCACGAAGTGCCCTTGATTTTGTTATATACTTCCCCACTGTTTTACCTTTACTATAATATTCAAAAACGGAGAAGTAAAGGAAATAGATTAAAAAAGAAAGCAGATAGGAAAAAATGGTTATTGTGTTTTCATCTTCTAATACTTCCACATTCCCGCTAAAACCAAGGCCAGCACCAAAAATGGTCGATAAAGCAATAACGAGCAAATAATGAACAATAGAATCAATTAGATTATTGAGAAATCGTTTATTTTTTGAAGATTCTCTAAATTTTATTTCAAGTCCTACCAGGTTGTCTAAAGTGTCTTTCATTTAATGATTATTTAGGGTAAAAAAAGGTTTTTATCTCTGACGAAGATAAAAATAAAATCAAATTTAAAAAACTTGCAAAACAGGTAATATTCTATTATTAAAATCAAATACAGCCTGATTCTCCCAGGAAGAACCAGTACTAGATTGCTCCCCATCAAATGCAACCAATTCTGCTCCCCAATAACACAAACCTGTACCTCTATCTATCTGAAGAACCAATTCTTTCATTCGTTTTACAAACTCCGTCTGACCGCTAACCGAAGCGGGGTATCCGGGGAGAAGTTGTTCCTCAAGTCCTACTAGATTATTGGTCCAATCATTCCAATCCAAGGTAAAAGGATAAGCTGTTTCTGCCAAAATGATATCCTTTTCGTGTGCATCACTAAGCGCTGCCATCGTACTCGCCAAAGTAGCTAAGTTTTTTCCATGAAAAACTGGATAGTAAGACAGACCTATCTGATCATAATCCAAGCCCTCCATCTCTTCAAAAAATGATTCTGCCCCATTATAACCTGCATAATGTAGCATAACCTTTATTTCTGAATTTACTGCACGACTAGCAGCTATTCCTTGCTCTAAAAGACCTTGGAATTTTTCCAAATTTGATCGTTCACCTTCCGGATGCAAAAATCCAACATTGATCTCATTTCCTATCTGTACCATATAAGGATCGATAGTTTCAATCACATACTTACTGTATTCGTAAACTGTATCTTTCAACGTCTCATAACCTAAGTCCTCCCAAGCTTCTGGTGTAATCTGCTTTTGCGGGTCTGCCCACCAATCAGAATAGTGCAAACACAACCAAACTCTAAAACCTTTTTCTTTTAATTGCTCCGAAAAGGCCCTAACCTCTTCAAAAGACGAATGCTCATCTGATGGATCTACCCATAGGCGAAGACGGACTGTATTGATTCCTTTATCCTTGATGATATCTATAAAATCAGTTTGTTCACCTGATTCATTCTTAAATACCACTCCAGATTGCGTTATTTTCGGCAAGTCAGATATATCAAGACCTCTTATCTCTAAAGTATCCTCAGGAAAGTCTTGAACATCATCAACAACAAGTGTATCATCTCCACAAGAGCCAAATAGAACGAAAAGTAAAAATCCAAAAAATAAGCGCATAGGTAAGATATTTTTTTAAAATAAGCTTTTTTAGATAATCCTAAACAAAAAAGCTCCGATAAATAATATCGGAGCTTCCTTAGATTTTTTATATGCAAAGACCTAATTAAACTGGTAGCCCAGCTTGAATAAAAGCATGTGATAATCTTCCAATGATACCCCAACTACAAATCGATCGAAGGCTGCATCGATATTAAAAGAGGCGGAGAAGCTGCTTTCATCAGACTCGAAGGATTCACCAGTTTTAGATAACACAGGTTGATATCCCATTAAAAGGCTAATAGCAGGTCTAATTTTCTTATCTACTGATCTAAACACATACCGTGGACCTACCTGAAAAATTCCGTGTTTGATATTTCCCTCTTTCCCACTTATAAAGGAATCCGTAATTGTTACACTTGAAAAAGCAAAACGAGATTCAATTTTAAAATTTTCTCCTAAATTATATGTTGGATTCACGGAGAAAGCTGATCCATACCCTGAATCAAAAAGATAAACTAATGAACCTCCTATATAGGCACTAAATTCTACTGCTTTGTTTTGAGACTTTGCGGTTCCAACACAAGCGATCAAAAATAAGATGGTCAATAAATTCTTAAGTACGATATTCATATTCAAACTATTATTTATTAAAAACTAAAACCTACTTTTAGGAATATAGAAGTATCACCAATTGATTCTAAACTAATACCGAATATAAAACTAGAAACCTCAGCATCTAGATTAACAGAAAAAGAGTAATCACTTTCATCACGCTCAAAAGCTGTCCCTGAATTAGTTAGAAGGTTATGATATCCACCTAAAACGCTTATTGCAGGTCGGAATTTCTTATCTGCAGATCTGAATACGTACCTAGGACCTACTTGAAAAAGCACATAGTCTTTTTGTCCGAATTCCCCTTGCAAAAATGTTTCGTCTGCTTTAGTAATGGTATAACCTAACCTAGATTCTACTTTAAAATTTTCTGATACATTAAACGTAGGATTAGCTGTAAAAATAAACCCAGATCCATTGCTTAATCCTTCACCTCCTGATATCCCAGCAAATACATTATATTCCATTTTGCTTTGAGCATCTACACTCAATGCACTCAATAGGAATAAAACAACAACACACAAATTCTTAATTGATTTCAACATAATACTTGTTTTGAATAATTTCAGCACAAACATAATAACTAAAGTTCAATTGAAAAATGAACCTAAGTTCAATAAATCAATGGCAACAAAATTATTGCTTTACAATCACCTTGGACTTTTCGTTAAACTTAAGAATGTAAACTCCCTTCGCGAGTACATTCAAGTCGAATTCCTGCAGGCCCGCTGTTAAAACTCCTGCGTAGACGACTTGCCCCTCTATATTTATTAGCTCAAAGTTTGATGATGGTATATTGATTAAATTAATGCTCAAAACAGAGGAAAATGGATTTGGAAACCAGCGAATATCAGCTCGACTCTTATCTTCTGTATTGGAACTAAAATCACAATCACCAAGCCAATCTTTTAGATATTCGCGTTGAGAGCTGTTCGTGCCATGATTAGCATTGCCTCTCAAAAGAACAACATCACCATCTAAATACACATATTCAAAAATGAGTGGATTTCCGATTGGACTTCCACCAGGGGCTATTTGACTCCCTGAGAACCCTTGAACCTCTGCAATTTTAAATATTGCGTCCTCTGCCGGGATAAAATCGACACCTACAACTGATGGACCACCCTCAAATGGGATTAGACCATCGTTATCATTGCAAATACTCAGGTACTTTCTACCTACGAGGATTTCTTTTGATGTATCGTATCCACAATAATCAGCATCAGGATTTGGTCCGGATGCTGGATAGTGAAATTCCTCACCATGAAACTGCGGTTCATTCATCTGTGATACAATTCCACAAACACGGTCAACTGATGGATCATCATTCTGAATATAAAAATTATTGACCAATGCCGATCCATTCGAACTACCCACTAGTCTTATTCTATTACTATTGACGTTATCATAGACCTTTAAACTTTCGATTAATTCTTCAAGCATTTGAACATCTGGACCTTTGCTATCTTCTTCGCAAATAGACCAACTATTTTCATAGCCAGAGGGCGCTACTATAATATGACAATCCAAAAGATTACTCATAGATTCAAGCACTTGAACCCCATTTCCACCATTTCCATGCAAGGCAATACAGACCGGATAACCACCTGTAGGAGGCATATCATCAGGGACAAATATTTCTACTGAATATATATAACCATTGGGAGCTTGATCCCAGGAAAGTGTAACATCAAGCACTGAATCTTCCGTAAGATCTTGAGCTTGAACGATTAAAGGAAGAAAAAGAAATAAAAGTAAATACCTCATATCTAATTGGTTTTCAAAAAGATACAAAACAAAAAAACAGTAGTCAGTAGAAATTGGCAAGAAAATTATGTCACTTTTCGCATCAGCCATTCAAAAGGACCAGATTTAAATTTCCTAAGCCAAAAGTCTGAAAACAATAAACATAAAAAGGAAAAACTTAGTGCATATAGCAACACGAAAGATAAGGATAAGGGATTGCCAGACTCTATACTTTCATAAAACACTCCAATTCCAAGAAAAACATGAATTATATAAATGGTCAATGCCATTCTCCCCATTGCCGCAAGCCCTTGAATCCAACGATTTTGAATGTAGCGACTTGAAAACAAAATACAGCCGCTTATTACAAAAGTAGAAAATGCGAGCCCTTGAAACATATAAATTGGCATAGGAGGCATAGGTGCAGTTCCAAAAATCACTTTTACAAGTTCATATTCTTCTGCAGAAACCCCTGAAAACAGCTGTAAGATCAAGATCGAAGAAACCTGAATAAGCAAATACATAATTCCACTAAGTCTGAATATTTTTCGAACGAAATAGCTATCCTGAAGATCTTGTCTACCTAACCACAATCCAAACAACATAAATGAAACCCAAGGTATAACAGGATGAAATCCATTGAACATTAAGTTTCTAAAAAAGCCTTTTACTGTCCAAAAATCTGCATATTCAAATGTCTCAAAGTTCCAGGACTCCTCATATGAAAATGTCGAGATTAAGAGAAAATATCCCAAAATTAATGTCGTTGATAAAATAAGCAGTAATCGAGGTGAAGCATAAAGAACTAAGGCAGTAATGAGCATATAAACTCCATAAAAATGTAGTATATCTGCAGGCCAAACCAAATAGAATAACAATCCTAATAAGAACAAGAAAAGAGCTCGCTTCAAAACTCGTAACCGAGCATTTTTTTGTGCCTCAATTCCGTTTTTGTTCTTAGTCATGAATGCAATTCCAAGCCCTGCAAGTACAACAAACACTGCTGAGAATTTACCATCTAACAAAGAGGCCCAATCTGATAACCAGTCGGGCTTAGCATTGGACAATACGACCTTGAAATTCACCATAATCATACCTATAATGGCTACAGCACGAGCTACATCGAGACCTATAATTCGCTTATTCATACCTTACTTAAATTATTCGTTTTCTTATTCGGCTCAATGCCTGAGGTGTGATACCAATATAAGATGCAATGAACTTAAGAGGAATTTCCTTGATCAACTCTGGACGTTCGGTAAACAAACTCAGATAACGCTCCTCGGCGTTCTTGTTTAATAAGTCCAATTCACGCTTTGCCTTCTTCAGGAATAACTCCTCTGTAGCTAATCGCCCAATCCTATTACCAATACTTGTTGAATTGAAGATCTCTTGAACATCATCATACTCCATTCGATACATGACACATTTCGTAATGGATGCTAAGGAATACTCTGAGGGACTTTGCTTTAAAAATGAATCATAAGCACTTACAAATGAGTTCTTGAAGACGAAAGCAAAGGTAAGATCATTTTCTTCCTTTGGGATATAAAGTCGAACAACCCCCTCTTCGAGAAAAGATAAATAACGTTCAACGCGTCCAATTTTTGTTATCTCGGATTTCTTTGAAAACTCAACCCTTTTCATCTTTGAGGCTAAAAATTTAAAGTCTTCATCTGAAAAATTCAATACACCTTTAAAATACTCTTCTACGTTTTGCATCTTAGTTTAAGATTTGATCCTTGTCGTATGAAGGTAAGATAAAACCAAGAGATATTTAAAGTCCGCAGAAAAATTCCCATTCATCGAAGCAGCTATAAATTCAAGAAAAAAATTACTAACTTATCCATAGCTAATCACTAACGCGATATACTAACTACGAATGCAATGATTGTTGTTGCCTTAGTCCCAGTACTTATATCCATTTACGGTGTCATAAGCAGGCAACGTTTCTATTTCCTAATGGGATATTTTCTATATGGAATTTTGGTATTTGGTGCTGAATGGCAAATGATGAGTTATCTCATTTATTAGTCGCAGGGCTTTGGGGTTTACAAGCAATCTTGGCATTTCCAAACAAACTAAATTATGATGGGACAAAGGTTTTAAATCATTTGCATTGAAAACATTTTTGTCCTTATTCGTAATTAACTTGATTGGGATCTTTGTTGTAAAAGGGGATGAAACTGTTCCTAGCATGGCAGTCTACTTGCATGGTATACTAATGGTTTTGCCTGCACTAGGCTTCTACCTAATGTCCACGAATAAGATTCCTGTTAAGAAAAATTAAAATCAAAAGAATTCGCTGCTGCGGATTCTTTTTTCTTTACTTAGACACTCCAGCAATAAGAGAAATTTCTACCTGAACACCAGCAGGTAGCGCTGCCACTTCAACCAATTCGCGCGCTGGAGCGAATTCCTTGTCAAAGTATTTAGCGTAAATCGAATTGAACTTTGAGTAATCTTTCATATTCGTTAAGAACACTGTTGTCTTAAGTACGTCTTTAAAATCAAGTTCCTGCGCTTGAAGTATGGCTTGTAGATTCTGCAAAATTAATCTTGATTGTTCCTCTACATCGAGCTCATTCATAACTATACCAGTGCTCGGATTGATAGCAATCTGACCAGAAACAAACACTAATTCGCCAAATTGAACAGCTTGATTATAGGGCCCAAGTGCTTTAGGAGCAGCGTCTGTGTTTATAATCTGTTTTACAGAACTGAAGGACAACTCTGCATGATCCGTAGGTTTATTTACGGTTGATTCACTCTGACTACAAGAAAAAAGTATTAGATTAATTAAAACTAAAAACATTGAATTCCTAAACAATAGACTTGATTGCATATCATGTGTTTTAAGTAATTATAAATCCCTTTGCTTTAAAATTAAAAGCGCATCATAAACTCAGTAAGATTCTCCTCCGTATCCAGTCCTATTTTTTTTCGCAAGCGATATCTACTTGCCTCAACACCTCGAACGGACAGATTTAATAAGTGTGCAATTTCCTTGGTGGAAAGATTCATCCTGAGGTATGCACAAAGTCTATGATCATTAGGCTTTAGCTGTGGATACTCTTCAGAAATTCGTTTCAAAAAGTTAGAGTGAACTTCATCAAAATGGTAAGCGAATTGCTCCCATTCATTATCAAGTTGCTCATCAGCATTAAGCATTCGAATTAACTTAGATATGTCTCTCTTTAAATCATTGATCCCTTTTTCTGAGTTGGTAATCTTGTTAAGCTCTCCTTGCAAGGTCTTAATCATCTCCACTTTTTGCACCAAATGCATCGTAGTAGATGCAAGTTCCTTATTCTTGAATTGAATTTGTGTTTCGAGATTCTCATTTTTCAATTCAACAATTTCATTTTTAGAATCTTTAACCTCCTGTCTATGTTTTTGCTCCATCTCTTTCTGTTCAAATGTCAACTTTTGACGCTCTCTTGTATGAGACGTTCTTTGTAAAAGGAATATCATCCCCGCAATACAAATAATAAACCCAACCCAAATTGTCTTTGCCAATCTTGTTGCATACCACGCTGTTTTCACGATAAAAGAATATTCTTGAACTGGACTTATATTTCCATACTTGTCAACCGCTTTCAATCTAAACGTGTAAGCTCCAGGCGAAAGATTGTTATACTCTTTATCCTTCTTATCTGTCCATTCCGACCAATCCTGGTCTACACCAGTAAGCATGTACTTGTATTTAACCTGCTGAACATCGGGATAAAAGTTACTGGAATACAAAAACTGAAATGCATTATCACTATGCTCAAACGTTTTTATTTGATCCTCAGACTGATGAAAAAGAAGTTTTCCAGAGTGAAAATAATTCCCTCCAAAAACCAAATCACTTTTATAAACAACTCGAGAAATAAAAGCTCTAAATGAAGAATCTTTTACAACCTCTTTCGACGGATCAAAATGATAAACACCCTTATCTGAACCAAAAAATATATTATGAGCATCAACAGGCACAATCATTTCAAATCCTCCAAGCAGTTTATCCTTCAAAAAAGGAAAATACTCTACTTCAAAATCTTTCACTAAACCCTTCTCTTTTACATGGATCATCCCAACCTCTTCATCTGCTACGAACCAAATATTCTTATCTCTATCCTCGGCCAATTCCTTTACTCTACATTCTGCACCTATAAGATTCTGAAAAACTTCATATGGTTCAAAACGATTAGATTCATTATTGAACCTGTAAACACCTTTTTCGGAGGTAAATACAACCTCCTCATTTACTTTAAAAACATCATTCAACAAATCAGAGCTTAATCCATCAATCGAATCAAATCGTTTAAAAGTAACAGAGTCATCCTCTGGAACGAGTTTAACATTGAATACCCCTCTATATGGATGCGCCACCCATATACTATTATCAGAATCCACCTGAATCAAACGACTACTTTCATTAAAACCCCTCAGTGTATAATCAAAGTCCCATGACCCAGAATCATTTTTGCTAAATAGATTTAATCCCGTGTAACAACCCGATATCATTTGATCTTCCCCAAACTCCAAATACTTCCAGCCGCCAACACCTGGAGAAATAGGTACTGCTTTGTTACCATCTAAACTAAAATCACCCTCGTGGTGACCAAATAAAAATAAATCGTCCAACACATCTATACCCCAAACTTGCCCAGATGAGTTCTCTACGATTTCAAATTGGATGTCGGAAAGTGGATCATAATAATCTTGCCACGGAATACGGTAAAGTCCATTGGAAGTACCCACATATAATTTGTCATTATAAAGGTCTACATCATAAACTGGATCCTCCAACTCACCATCAGGATGTATCAGTGTGAAAGGAGAATTAAGCTCTACATAATCTATTCCATTGCTGAGTCCAAGCCATAGATTGTCAGATTGATCAAAAAAAACACTGTTTATATTGTTGCTTTGTAATCCAACCGTTTTATTAAATAACCGAACTGCACGCCCGAATGTATCTATTGCAATTGCTCCTCCTAACATAGTTCCAAGAAGAATTTCGTCAGAATGATCAGACCTTTTCAAACAGGTAATTCTATTCTCCCTTAGATAGTCATTCAACTTAGTTTCAAAACGTTCAATAGAACTTCCATCGTAAACAAAAAAACCTCTTTTTAGTGTAGAAATCAAATAGCGACCTTGATCAAATGGCACGACTCCAGTAATAATTCCTATATCGATTTTCCTGTCTAACACTGGAACAAACTGATCATCCGAATAACGAACAAGATTCCCAGCGTTATCTTGGACCCAAACATCGTCACCTACCTTTTCCATGAAGAGAAGATCATCTTCCAAAATATAAACTCTAATCTTATTGTTGACATACTGATAAATCTTCCTAGATGTTCTAAAGAATAAACGATCATCCAAGACCACTATATCCCATACATCTTCAAAATTCTCATGCCCTTTAGGAAAAAGATCTACTAAGGACTCATATTTAAGCACACCCAAAGAATCCGGTCTAAAACTTCCAAATTCACCTTGACCTCCTACAACTATATTACCCGATTGATCTATCGCCACAGATCTGCATATAGTTTGATTCTCTAATTGATAGGTTCTCCATTCCGAACCGTCAAATTCTAAGAGGCCTTCGTTATTCGAAAAATAAATCACCCCCCTTTTATCTTGGGCAATATCCCAATTGTGAGTACCCGCCTCATACCTTTCCTTCACATAATTTAATATAGGGGGTACACCAATATTTATCCCCTGTGCTTGCAGCTTTGCAGAAGTCGAAAACATAAAATAAAGTAGTACCAAAAAGCTAAATGCTCTAAAATAAAAGTTTTTAAATGTCATAATTACATGTCAATTAAGGGCTTTGAGTATTAATGCAGTAGTATTAAGATACAAAAAAGTAGGCTTGCAGTATACCCTTCACACTCCAAGTAGTAGTGAAG